>NZ_BAABGJ010000056.1:0-144004 GCF_039541515.1 Variovorax defluvii | reverse complement strand
GCCTGTGCTGACCTCAACTTCTCGAACCGCCCGGTGCGGACCCGCATGCCGGGTGGTGTGGGAGGGGTCCGGTCTTTACTGACCGGCCCCTATCCCGATTTACCCGATGCCCGCCAAGGCCCTGGCTAAAGGGGAACGAGCCACTGCCTGATGGCCAATCGCGGCCCCTTGTCGTCGGCCGAAAAGTGAAAAATTCACATTTATACTGCTTTGGGGCTATATTTGCGCGTCGCGATACGAATCGGATGAGGATCAAAACCATGAAAGAGGCTCGGCAGCCGCAAGTTCTCAGAGGTGCATCGAATGAAGGGTCCAGCCCGCCGCTCGGGGAACTGTTGGCCGAGGCCGTGTTTGTCGGTGCGGTCTTCATGGCGCTCGTACTTCTGATCGTGACCTCGGTTCGACCATGACGATTTCAGCAATGAGCGAGGCTGCACCCCGGCGCCCTGCCGACTGGGCGATGAGAATCGAGCAGTTGCAGCGCCTGGCTGCCAATGAAAAGCGCGCTAATCCTTCGCCTCATCAAGAAATGCCGAAGCCGCAAGGCCGCTCCGACGAACGCCCGGCGCAGGACTGAACGCTTCCATGGCCCGTCGATGCGACATACCACGCCATGGGCTCTGATGAACTGACTCGCAGAAAAGGCGAGGCCCACGCAAAAAAAAGGCCTGCTATCCATCGATAGCAGGCCTTTTCAGTGTTGGTTGGTGGGCCCTGAGTGACTCGAACACTCGACCTACGGATTAAGAGTCCGCTGCTCTACCAACTGAGCTAAGAGCCCCTGATGAACATTGCTGTCAATCAGGCAATCCAAAGATTATAGCCTGAAAGAAAACGTCCCTTGCTCAGGCGCGTTCGAAAATGCAGGCAATGCCCTGACCGCCGCCGATGCACATGGTCACGAGAGCGTAGCGGCCCTGGATGCGCTCCAGCTCATAGAGTGCCTTGACCGTGATCAGCGCACCGGTCGCGCCGATCGGATGGCCGAGCGAGATGCCCGAGCCGTTGGGATTGACCTTGACCGGGTCGAGTCCAAGGTCCTGTGTCACCGCACAGGCTTGGGCCGCGAAAGCTTCGTTGGCTTCGATCACGTCCATGTCCGAAGCTTTCAGGCCGGCTTTTTCCAGCGCCTTGCGCGAGGCCGGCACCGGCCCAATGCCCATGTAGTTCGGGTCCACGCCGGCGAAGGCGTAGGCGACGATGCGTGCCATCGGCTTCAGCCCGCGCCGTGCGGCCTCTTCCTTCTCCATCAGCACCACGGCCGCGGCCGCGTCGTTGATGCCGGAGGCGTTGCCCGCCGTCACGGTGCCGTTCTCCTTCAGGAAGGCGGGCTTGAGCTTGGCCATGTCTTCGATCTTCGCGTTGAAGCGCACGTGCTCGTCGGTGTCGAACTGCGCGGGACCTTTGCGGCTCTGCAGCGGCACCGGGACGATCTGGCTCTTGAAGTAGCCGCCCTCGATCGCCTTCTGCGCGCGCTGGTGGCTGGCCAGTGCGGTCTGGTCCTGCGTCTCGCGGCTGATGTTCCACTTCTTCGCGATGTTCTCGGCTGTGACGCCCATGTGGATGTTCTCGAAGGGATCGTGCAGCGCGCCGATCATCATGTCCACCAACTTGGTATCGCCCATGCGCACGCCCCAGCGCGCGCTCAGCGAGGCAAGGGGAGCGCGGCTCATGCTCTCGGCGCCGCCGCCGACCGCCACCTTTGCATCACCGAGTTGAATGCTCTGTGCCGCGCTCACGATCGCCTGCAGACCCGAGCCGCACAGGCGGTTGACGGTGAGTGCCGGCGTTTCCTGGGCGCAGCCACCCTCGATGGCGGCCACGCGGGCCATGTACATGTCGCGCGGCTCGGTGTTCACCACATGGCCGAACACAACGTGGCCGACATCCTTGCCGTCGACCTTGGCGCGCGCCAGCGCTTCCTGGGTCACCAGCGCGGCCAGCCGGGTCGGCGGCACATCCTTGAGGCTTCCGCCGAAGGTACCGATCGCGGTGCGAACACCACTCACAACAACCACTTCTTTCATCACGATTCTCCGGTGCAAGGGAAGGGTCAATCATGCACTTTTCCTGCGGGGTCCTCGGAGTACGATGCCTGCCCGAAAAGGAGCCGTTGATGGACAACCAAATTTCCCCCCACGTCGTGGTGACCGGTGCCGCCGGCGCGCTGGGCCGCGCCGTCGTGCAGCACTTTCTGGATCAGGGCGCCCGCGTGGCCCTGCTCGACCATCGGAGGGAGCACCTGGTCGGCAGCTTTCCGGGGCTCGACAACTCGCAACACCTGTTGCTCGAGGCCGACGTCACCTCGACGGAGGCCATGGCCGATGCCGCGGGCCGCATCCTCGCGGCCTTCAAATACGTGGATGCGCTCGTCCACATCGCCGGCGGCTTCGAGATGGGCGAGGAAGTCCACGCGCTGAGCCGCCCCGCGTGGGACCGGATGATGAACCTCAACGCCTGGTCCTTCGTGGCGGTCACGCAGGCGCTGGTGCCGTCCATGGTCGAGCGCAAAGCCGGCAGCGTGATCGCGGTCACCGCCAAGAGCGCCGCGCGCGGTGCAGGCCAGATGGCGGCGTACATCGCTTCCAAGAGTGCGCTGCAGCGCCTCGTGGAAGCCTCGGCCGCCGAGCTCGCGCCGCACGGGATCAACGTCAACAGCATCGCGCCCAGCGTGCTGGACACGCCGGCCAACCGGCAGGCCATGCCCGACGCACGGCCCGAGAGTTGGGTCTCGACGGCGGTGGCCGCACAGACCATCGGCTTCCTGGCCTCGCCGGCCGCCGCGGCGCTGCATGGCCAGCACCTGACGCTGGATGCCTGAAGAACAAGAGGCCTCGACGGATTGCCGAGGCCTCCAAAGCCATCCATGGCCCTGTTTCTCAAATGCCTCCTTGGCGCCGGTGCCGTCCTCCTGATTGCGCTCCTGTCGAAGACCCGCAACTTCTACATCGCGGGCCTCGTCCCGTTGTTCCCGACCTTCGCGCTGATCGCCCACTACATCATCGGCACCGAGCGGACGGCCGCTGACCTGCGCGCCACTGCCGTGTTTGGATTGGCGTCGCTGGTGCCTTATGCGGTGTACCTGGCGGTCGTCTATGGGCTGGCCTTGCGCTTCTCGCTGTCGATGACCCTGGCAGGGGCGACGCTGGCCTGGTGCGCGGCAGCGGGTGTGCTGCTGCTGGTGTGGCCTCGGTAAGTTGCGCTTCGGGCAATAAAAAGCCAGGCCGTCATGGACATGAGGGCCTGGCTTCGGGATGGTTGGTGGCGGAGGGTTGCCTGGTGCAAAAGCCGCCCGTTGAGCTTACGAGTAATGCCGCGGGCGCCTGCGGGCTTGTGAGGTCTCGTCATCGGGAGAGCAGGTCCACGTACGCCTGGTAGCTGTAGACGCGGTTCTTCTTCTGCCCAGTGAGCTCGGCCAGGATGCCCAGATCTGCCAGCAGGTTGACGGCGGCGCTGGCGGTCGGAAACGTCGTCTCCAGCCGCTGGCGAACGTGCTCGACGCTGAAGCGCGGCATCATCGGCAGCAGCTCGAACAGGCGGTAGCTGATCGGCCCAGCCTTGGGAGACTCCAGCAGTCGCTTGCGGTCGGCCGTGATCAGGCTGGCCACGTCGATGATGCTGCGCTCGGCCTCCGCAGACGCAGTAGCCACACCTTCCAGGAAGAAGGACACCCAGCCCTCCCAGTCGCCGTCGCCGCGGATGGCCGACAGTCGCCGGTAGTACTCGGCCTGGTGCTGCTTGAGGTAACCGCTCAGGTACATCAGTGGCTCCCGCAACAGCCCCCAGTGCTCCATGAGTGCGGCGATCAGCAGTCGCCCGATGCGCCCGTTGCCATCCAGGAAGGGGTGGATGGTCTCGAACTGGGCGTGGATCAGAGCGACCCTGACCAGCGGCGGCAGATCGGAGTCGGAGGCATGGATGAAGCGCTCCAGGTCCGTCAGCAGATCGGCCACTTGCTGGGGTGGTGGCGGCACGAAGGCGGCGTTGCCCGGTCGCGTGCCACCGATCCAGTTCTGCGAGCGGCGCAGTTCGCCGGGCTGCTTGCCAGCGCCGCGCGCCCCATCGAGCAGCAGCCGATGCGCCTCGCACAGCAGGCGAACGCTGATCGGCAAGCCCTGCGGGTCGCGCAACTGCCCCTGCACCCAGCGGAAGGCGCGCAGGTAGTTGGTGACCTCCTCGACATCGTTGGTGTTGCTGACCTTGAGGCCCGCCTCCTCGTCGAACAGGTCGGTCAACGTGGCCTGGGTGCCCTCGATCTGCGAGGTGAGCAGTGCCTCCTTGCGGATGGCGCTGTAAAGCAGCCATTCCACCGACGGGACCAGGCCCGACACGCCGGCCAGGCGCGCCAGCGCCAGTTCGGCATGCCGGTTCAGGTCGACGAAGCAGGTCGGGGCCAGCGTCGGGTCAGCCGGCGGCAGCGGCCGCGGCACGAAGGCGCGGACCGACTCACCCAGCGTGGTCGAGATGGCATAGGTGCCGGTGTTTCGGGGCATTGAAAGCGTGCTTTGATTTCTCGCCTTCAATTAAAGCACGCTTTATTTTGAGCGCCAGTATCAAACCAGGCTTTCATACGATGCAGCCTCGGCCTCGATCCGATACCCCATCGCCCGGTAGCCGCGCTGGCGCTTGTCCCACATCCGTAGCA
The DNA here is from genome assembly GCF_039541515.1 of Variovorax defluvii. NCBI lineage: Bacteria > Pseudomonadati > Pseudomonadota > Betaproteobacteria > Burkholderiales > Comamonadaceae > Variovorax > Variovorax defluvii. The sequence goes on along the minus strand of NZ_BAABGJ010000056.1, from coordinate 139,359 downwards.
AGGCCGGATGGCCGGTGTCCACGAAGTCGATGATCCGCACGTCGGTCTTGCTGGCGTGTTCCCGGTGCAGACGCCCAGCGTACTGCTGCAGCGTGCCCTTCCAGGACACCGGCATGGCGAGCACCAGCGTATCCAGCGGCGGGTGGTCGAAGCCCTCGCCGACCAGCTTGCCCGTCGACAGGAGCACACGCGGCGCGTCGGGCGGCAGAGCATCGAGGTCTGCCACCAACGCTGCACGCTGCTTTCTCGACATCCGGCCATGCAGAACGAAGGGCGACGGCTCCAGGCCGCCGAGGGCCGCATCGATGGCGTCGAGGTGTTCCGTGCGCTCGGTCAGGACCAGCACCTTGCGGCCCTGCGCGAAGGCATCGCGCACCTCGGCGGCGATGGCCTCGGTCCTGGCCTGATCGTTGGCGAGATATCGGAACACGTCCTGGATGCCGGCATCCTGCGGCAGATCGATGCGAGCGTGGCAGGCGCGCGGCACGACCTCCAGATCGTGCGGCGCTCCGGCCGGAGTGGCCGCCGTGTGGCGGATCGGCCCGCACTGCATGAAGATGATCGGCTGCTGCCCGTCGCGTCGGACCGGGGTCGCCGTCAGGCCCAGCACGAATTTCGCCTTGGTCCGCTTCAGGATCGCGTCGAAGGAGACGGCGCCGACGTGGTGGCACTCGTCGACGATCACCTGGCCGTAGTCCTCGACCAGCGGGTTTACCTCGCCCTGGCGGGACAAGGACTGCATCACAGCGATGTCGATCCTGCCGGTGGGCTTGGCCTTGCCGCCGCCAATGGTGCCGACCACACCCTTGCCGACGCCCAGAAACGCCTGAAGCCGCTCCTGCCACTGCTTGAGCAGTTCCGTGCGATGCACCAGCACCAGGGTGTTGACTCCCCGGCGCGCGATCATCGCCGCCGCCGTCACGGTCTTGCCGAAGGCGGTCGGTGCACACAGCACCCCGGCATCAAAGGGCAGCATCGCCGCGATGGCAGCCTCCTGGTTGGGACGCAGACTGCCGACGAACGACACGTCCAGCGGCTGGCCGCCAACGCGTTCGTCCCGCAGGTCGCAGGCGATGCCGTTCTCGCGCACCAGCGACAGGGCAGCATCCAGGCACCCTCGGGGCAACGCGATGTGCTGCGGGTAGTTCTCGGCGCAGCCGATGACACGCGGCTTGTCCCACACCGACATCCGCATCGCCTGCGCCTTGTAGAACTCGGGGTTCTGGAACGCTGCCAGCCGGATCAGGCGGTTGGCCAGCGCCTGCGGCAGTTGGGCCTTCTCGAAATAGATCAAGTTGGCCAGCGTCACGCTCAGTGACTTCGGCATCGGCCCGGGCAGCTTCTTGGTCGAAGTGCTCTCGCGCTTCCACGGCGTTGCCAGGTCTTCGTCGTCGATGAAGGTGACGCCCAGCGGATGGACGCCACCCGTCGCCCGCAGGATGGTCGGCTCGATGTCGTGCGCGGCCATCGGCTGAATGGAGGCCAGGAATGCCCATTGGTCCGGGTAGGGGCGCAGATCAGCGTCGACGAAGACGCTGAATCCCTGCTCTCTGGGCCCCTTCTGCAAAGGCAAGGCAATCAGGTTGCCGAACCCACCTTTGGGCATCGTGTCCTGGTTCGGGAACAGCCGGTCGTAGGACGTGAGCCGGAGCTGCCGCGTGCGCGCGCAGGTGTGGCTGATGATGGCCGTGCCCAGGCGGCGGGCATCACGTGCTGACACCCGACCGGCGAAGAACACCCAGGCATGGGCGCCCTGACCGGAGCGCGAAATCTCCAGCGCCGCCGGCACGCCCAGCTCCGCGCACGACTGCATGAACGCCCGCGCATCGTCCCGCCATTCGGCCTCGTCGAAGTCGACGGCCAGGAAGTAGCAGCTGTCGTCCTCCATCAGCGGATACACCCCGACCGTGTGATCGCCGGCCAGGTGCTTGTAGATCACGGCGTCCGACAGCGGGATGAGCAGGCGATTGGCGCAGTCGCCGCACTTGATGCGCGGCTTCTCGCACATGCCGGCGCGCCACTCATTCGCACAGGCCGGCGCGTAGCCCGACTTGCCGGTGGTCTTGCTCTCCCATCGAACGGGGAACACGTCAGTGCGGCCGCGGAACAGACGTCGGAAGAGCGCGACCTTCTCGTCGGTAGACAGCCTCGATGGCTCGACGGGCGGAGTGGCCGGCTGCGGGCGCGCACGCCACTGGATGCCGTGCGACTCGAGCAGTGCGATCAGGCGGGAGTTCTCGGCGCGCAACGCCGACAGTTCAGCGCTGTCGACCATCGTGCCGGCGCTCATGAATTGGGGCGTCTGCCGGATCGATGCAGAACATGTCATGCCACTTGAAGTTGCGCCTCAGACGGGCCATCCGGCCGGGCAATCGCCGGCTTTCCCTGTCCCGCCGAAAACCAGACATTGAGGCTGCCGCAGGTCGGAAGGACCAGCACGCGCTCACGCAGGCAGAACGGCAGCACCCACAGTCGCAAGCCCTTGGACTTCGGGAAGTCGAACACGGCCAGCGCTCGGTCGAAAGCATCGGTCCTCGGATAGATCAGTACCACGTCACCCTGACCGTCCAGGTAGCTCTGGCCGTAGGCGTGCAGTTGGTAGAAGTCGCCCTGATCCAGTCCGTACTTATCCGCGCCCGTCGCCTTCCTGTCGTCGAGCAGCTTCCACTTCGTGTCGAGAACCATGCGGTTCTTGCCCGCCTCATGGACGAGCAGATCCGGCTTCAGGCGAAACCAGTCCTGCTCCAGATGCCGGACCAGCGAGAAGCTGCGCGCCTGCGATCGCAGCGTGAACGGGTGCACCAGCTGTCGAGCGAGATGCTTCGCGACGTAGGCTTCGAACACCGCCTCCATCGGAAACAGCAGTGACGGCGCCCGATGACCGCCCGCCCCGGTGAGCGGCGATTCATCTTCCAGGATCGGCCTCGCCCATGCCAGTGCATCGGCGTAGTGGCCCATACCGCGATCCAGCCGAATCCTGGAGAAGTCCAACGCCGGTCTCTCAGACTGCGGCACCTCGGCAAACACGAAGCACAGCTCACGCGCGAGTTGCTGATGCGCCTGCGCTGCCGTCCACGACAGGGCGCGACGAAGCGCGGCGTGCAGCAGCCGGTTCTCAGGCCGGTTGGTCGAGAACTCGTCGAACTCCGCAAAGAAGCGGTCCTGTCGGCACAGGTTCTGCCGCAGGTGCATGGCCATCTGCAGCTTGCCGCGCAGCGCGAAGATGTTGTCCTGCCGCAAGCGATAGTCACTGCGCAGGCCTCGCTTGACGATGTGCTCCACGGCGCGCAGGAACTCGCCGATGAAGACCTCCAGCAAGGGCATGCGCGTCGCCACGAGCTTCGCGCTGTCGGTCTGGACGTGGCGAAACCCGCCCAGGCAGCGCAGCATCTCGATCAGCAGCCGGCGAGCCTGTGCATCACCACCGCCGATTGACATGCCGACCTTCGGCAGCACCTCGATCTGGAATCCATCCGGCGCACGGATCACGCCAACGAAGCTGGTGACCTGAACGGCCCTGCGACCGCGCCGCTGCGTGACACGCACCCATGCCGATTCGCCCGCCTCGGCGGCGCGCAGCGCCTGCGATTCCAGCCAGGTGAAGACGCTGGGCGGCACCGGGTGCAAACCACCGGCATCGGACGCACCGGGCGCCATCGCCACCAGCGCCTCGAACTCGTAGATCGTGATGCCGGCCATACGCCCGCCTCGACCCTCAGGCGGTCGCCTGGTAGATCGCCATGTACGCCAGCGGCTGCAAGAACGCCGATTCCTGCAGGCTGTACCGCCGCTTGGTGGCGTAGCTGTCGAGCCCGTGGTCATTGCCGAACAGGGTGGACAGGTCCTGCTCGTGGTCAACGCTCTCGCGGATGAACTGGATCGCCGGGTCGCCCTTCTGGTTGTCCGCCAGCACCAGACGAATCTTGCGCCAGTCTTCGAAGAAGTACTCCTCCAGCAGCGGGACGATGCGGTGGCGGAACGTGGCGGCCAGGGCCTCGAACCGCGGCAGTCCGTCTTCGGAGTCTGCGAGGCCCGTGAAGTAGGCATGGCCGATGCAGTGGTCGCGGTCGTACAGCGCCTCGATGCGCTCATTCATCCGCTGCAGCAGCAAGCGGATATCGATCACCCCCGCATCCGTCGTCACTACGAGCGCAGCCAGCGGCGCACTGTCCGGGTCAGCGGGATCCTTCTCGGCGCGCGTGTCGGGCATCAGCGGCACGAACTCGAAACGGCGACGCAGGGCCGTGTCCAGCAAGGCCAGCGAGCGATCCGCCGTGTTCATCGTGCCGATGATGTCCACGTTGGCGGGCACGGAGAACTTCTCCCCCGAATAGGCCAAGGTCACTTCCGTGGGCGGGGCACTGCCATCGAGCGGGTCGCGCTTGTCGGCCTCAACCAGCGTGATCAGCTCGCCGAAGATCTTGCTGATGTTGCCCCGGTTGATTTCGTCGATCACCATCGCGAACCGCTGATCGGGCGACTGACGCGCCTTGCGGCAAAGCTCCTTGAACACGCCCGGGCGAATCTCGTAGGCCACTTCGCCTGCCTCCGCCTCGCCGGCCAGCACCGGCCGCAGGCCCTCGACGAACTCCTCATAGCCGTAGGACTGGTGGAAGGTGACGAAGCTGTAGCGCTGCACGGCGCCGGCGTCTTGCTGCCCCTGCTTGAGTTGTTCGACGAGCGCGATCAGATCCGCGCAGGCCTCTTGCCAGTCACCGGCAAACTGCCATACCGAGTCCACCGTCTTGTCGAACACGGCTGGGCTCAGGCGCTTCTTCATCTTGACCGTCGTAGACTCGTCCACGGTGTGGTTCTGCAAGGTACGCCAGAGCGTCTGTCGCACATTGCGGTTTGACCCATTGGCCGCGGTGATGGCCTGGATGAATCGGTGCGCCGCGATGTCCGCCACCTTGGCTTTGCCGCCGAGGTCATACAGTGCGGCGGCGGCGCCCTCCCACCACTTGAGTACGGCGATCTTCTCGGCGATGAGCTGGCTTTGCCAGGCCTCGGTGGAGATCGATTTCGCCGGCTGCTCGTAGTCGCGCTTGAGCAACCGGGTCAGCGTGTACGTCTTGCCGGTTCCCGGTGGGCCGTAATAGATGCAGTTCACGCAGGTCGCGACGGGCTTGCTGGCCGTGATCGGCGTCGGCACCTGCGCTGGCGCGGGCGTTTGTGCAGCGCCGGTGTCGAGACTGGCCGCCTCGATGGGTTCACCGGCCAACGCGGCCAGTTCCGCCAAGTCCGTGCCGAAGTACGGCTTGAGCAAGGTGGACTCGAACTCGGGCAGGTCGTGCGCACCCACCTGCCAGAAGGTCGAATTGCCCTGCGGCGACCATCCCTTGGAGTTGGCGGTGTAGCGATCCGTGCGCTGGGCAGGCTTGAGCACCCGATAGCTGCGCTGCAACCAGCCATCGCCTTTGGAACAGGGCATCGCGGCGGACGTGAACTGTCCAATTAGCTGCGGACTGTTGCCGTGGCACAGATGAAACAGCGCGCCGACGGGAGCCTCCGCGAAGTCCTTACCCTGTTTGCCCTTCTGCTGAGCGCCAGGGCCCGGCGCGTTGGTATCGCGGTGCATCACCGCCCAATGGCCGTCCATGTACTGCTGACGCTCGGCTTCGGTGAAGTTGGGCGGGTTGCCATGTGAGAGCTTCGCGATCGCCAGGTTCTTCTTGCTCCACGCCTCCCACACTTGCCGCCCGAATTCCAGGATGCCGAGGTCGGCAGGCCGCTTTGCCAGCGTCGCCTTCTGCAGCGACGCCATGCTCTGGCTTGCGGTGCCGCCGACGAATACGGCTAACGGCGCCCGCTTGAAGATGTCCACGATCACCGGCGTCTGCCGGTCTTGGTAATGAAAGGCGATCTTCCACTTGAAAGCCTCGCCCAAGTGATCGAAGCCCTCGATGCCAGCCAAGTCGCCTTGCGCTGCGAGCTCTGCCACCTGGCAGACGTACCCACGCACCTTCTCAAAGGCTTCCTCGGCCGAAGCGCCGAGAGACGAGTACCAGCCGTGGGTGTCGGAGTAGCTCAGTTTGGCGTCGGACTTCTTGTCCTCGGTGTCTTTGCGCGAGAACACCCCGAACTTGAACGACGACCCGCCCCAGATGCTGCCCATCTCATCGAGGCGCGACTCGATCCAGTACGTGAAGCTGTCCTTCGACCCGGCCTGGCTGTAATCGTCCAGCGTCATCGTGGCCAACCGCGTGCGCGGCCAGACTGCGAGGAACTCATCCCAGAGGACGTACTGCTGTTGGAAGTCGCTCATTGGCGCTTCTCCGCAATCCGCATCCAACGCGTGAGCTTGGAAATCACCAACTTCGTCGCCATACGCATTTGCTCCCCGTCAGTCCTGCACGACTTGCGCATCGGCCTTCAGCAGCGCGCCCAGCCGTGCCAGCGCCTGCGCCACGATTTGCCCCTGCGCATCGATGCTGGCGATGATCTCGGCCGGCGTCCGATCGTCCACCGTGGTAACCGCGTTCGGGTTGACGGCTTTCAGATCGAATGCCGCCGCATCGATGGCCGCGGCCTGTGCTTCCAGGTCCCGCGCCGCCTTGTCCTTCTCGCGGATCTGTGCGTCGTGCGCTTCCAGCGCGTCGTCGGCCGCCTTCTCCTTCTTCAGGCGCTTCAACTGCTCCTTGAGGTCTACCACCTCGGCTTTGAGCTTGGCCGCACCGTCGAGCAGAGGCTGCATCTCCTCGCGCGCCTTGGCGCGGCGAGCGGCGAAGTCCACCGTCCAGGACCAGCGGCTTTCAGCCTCCGGCGTGCCGCGCCGCGCCAACTGGCGGGCGTAGCTCGGGAAGGGCTTGCCCGCGTTGGCTTCATCGGCCTGCCAGTCCGCCAACAGCGCAGCGGGCAACGCGGCATCGTCCAGCACCGTCCCATCCGGAGCGAAGCCGAAGTGCGCCAGCGTGAGCGGCGTCTTCTTGCCCACCTTCACCTGCGATAGGTCGTAGTACCAGATGCGCTCGGTGTTGCGGCCCTTGGTGAAGAACAGCAGGTTGGTCTTGACGCCCGCGCCGGCGGTGGAGAACACGCCGCCCGGCAAGCTGAGGATGGCCCACAGCTCGCACTCGTCCACCAGCTTGCGCTTGGTCTCGACGAAGGCGCTCTCGTTGGTGCGGAACAGCAGGCCCTCGTCCAGCACGATGGCGCAGGTGCCGCCCGGCGCCAGTTCGGCCAGGATGTCCTGCACGAACAGCACCTGCGTGGCGCTGGTCTCGAACGCGAAGTTCTTCTGCGCGTCCTTGCCCTCCTTGCCGCCGAAGGGTGGGTTGGTCAGGATCACGTCGAACTGCTTGGGCGCCTTGTCGAACAGCGCCCCGTAGGTGGCGCGCCGCGTCAGCGAATTGCCGTGCCACAGGTTGGGCTGGTCGATGCCATGCAGCACCAGGTTGGCCAGCGCGATGGGGAACACCAGGTTCTCCTTCTCGCGGCCGAAGAAGGTGTCGTGCTTGAGCGTGTCGATGTCGGTGCTGCGCGCCTGCGCCCCCAGCTTGCGGTTGATGTGCTCGTAGGCGATGGCCAGAAAACCGCCGGTGCCGCAGCAGGGGTCGTACACCGTCTGCCCGAGTTGGGGGTCCACCGTGTGCACCATCGCGCGGATCACCTCGCGCGGCGTGAAGAACTGGCCGCCGTCGGAGTTCTTCTCGCCCATCTTCAGCAGCAGGTCCTCGTACACCTGCGACAGGGTGAAGAAGTGCTGGTCGTCGATGTGGTCGACGCTGATCTCGTGCACCTTGTCGAGGATGTCGCGCAGGTTGGTCTCGGAGTCCACCCGCACGCGCTCCACCGCCGTCATCGTGCGTCCGATGATCCGCTGCTTGGGTGTAGCGCCGGGCATGGGCAGGCCCGTGCGCGGGTCCACGTCCAGGCTGTGCAGGTGGGGCAGCAGTTCCTTGTTGATGAAGTCGAACAGCTTGCCGTCGCCGGCCGCGAACAGTTCCTGCCGCTTCCAGCCGAAAGGCTTGCCCTCGGGCGTCTTCGGGTGCCCGGGCTTGTCGGATTCGTTCTTCGGCGGGGGCGCCGCCCAGTCCTGCCAACGGTACGGCGCGCGCAGCGCGGGCGTGAAGCTCGCGCCCACGGCTTCGGCCTTCTCCTGGTCGCGCAACTCCTGCGCGTCGAGGATGCGCAGGAACAGGATCCAGGTCAGCTCCGGCACGTACTGCAGCGCGCTCGCGCAGTTAGAGCGGCGCATCACGTCGCAGATGCTCTTGACGAAGGCCGAGAGAGATTGCGTGCTGGCGATGGCCTTGGGGGCTTTGTCGGTCTTCTTGGGTCGGGCCATGTTCAGTTCTTGAAGGCCTGCCCAAACACCATGGCGGGCAATGCCTCGATCTCACGCAGTTGAGCTTCTGCCGCAAGCCGAGCGGTCTTTACCTCGGCAAGTTGTGCCTTCAGGCAGGCCGCAATGCGGCGTTGTTCGACGACGCCTGGGGCACAGAGATGGAATGCTTCCAGCAGCGGCATGTAGATAGTCTTGTGAGTCGCGCCGGTAGCCAATTCACGCAACCTGGGACGAGAACAGATCAACGCGTACATCAAGTATTCGGGATCAATATCCTCCCCGCACACCCAGTTTGCGAAGTCCTGACTTGTTGCCATCGGCTTGGCCATGATGGCCACGAAGCCCACCGAGGCTGTCCGCGAAAGGCAGACTGTCCCCCTCGGCAGGATGCGGGCGGCCGAGTTGGCGATACCCTGTTCGTTAGTGCGCAACTGGGTGCTTTCGACCCATTGACCATCGAGAGCGCGTATCTCGGTTAGTGACAGCCAAGACACGTCGCCACCCCACCAGTCTGGACGAAGGCGACTCGGGGTATGGCCACTTTCTAAACGCGCAGCTTCGTTTAGCTTGAGCCATCGCCAACCGAGCGGTGGTTCATGCAGGTCCGGCGGAATAGCGATCGGCCAAGTGAGCTCGTTCATACTCCAAACAACCTTCTTTTGGCGTCGCGCATCACGTCCGTGGGCTTGCCGAGCACACGCAGTGCATCCAGTCCGCCAGCCACTTTGATCTCCGGCACTTCCCACAACGCTGGAGTCTCCAGCGCATCGGTGCCCCCCGCCGCGAACTGGTGCCCCAGCCCCTTGAGCACGATGGCGGCCTTGGGGTCCATGCCGTCGAACCACGGCCGGTGGCTGCGGATGAACAGCTCCCCGCGCTCGGGGCGCCGCAGGGCGCGGGCGTGGTAGCCGTGGTGGCCGAAGAAGTCGTAGAGGTCGAAGTCGGTCATCTGGTCGATCTCACGGATCACCTCGGGGCTGAAGTTGTCGCCCAGCAGATGGTCGATGAGGCTGCGGCGCTTCTGCGTTTCGATCCACAGCGCGCGGAACTCGTCGAGGTTGTTGGCTTCGGCGATCACGCGCTGGATCACCTCGCGCCGGTATTCGTCCACCGGGATCGGCGTGTCGCGCCCGTCCCGGCGGCTGAGGATGAAGCGGCCCTGCGCGTTGATGCTCACGCGCTGGCCGCCGATTTCGCCCACGGCGGGGCCGTCGTCGTCACCGCCGTCGCCGCCGCTTCCGCCGTCACCCCCACCACCGCCGCCACCCGGTCGCGGCGGCTTGGTGATGAAGTCGGTGCCGAACAGGCTGGTCACGTCGGTGTAGTCGTAGAGCCAGAACTTGTACTTCTGCGTCTCTTCGTGGATGCGCGTGCCGCGCCCGATCATCTGGTAGAACTTGATCGGCGACTGCAGGTAGCGGAAGAACACCACGGCGTTCAGCCGCTCGATGTCCACGCCGGCCTCCAGCAGGTCCACGGTGCAGGCGATGAAGGCGCGCTCGCCCGAGCCGCGCATCGGCTCGATCATGTCGGCGCCGTTGTTGGCGCCGCCCATGCACTTGAACGCATAGTGGTCCTTGGGCGTGTGGCCGCGCGCCTTGCACCAGCGCACGTACAGGTTGTTCATGTGCTGGGCCACGCGGTCGGCATGGATCTCGCGGGTGCAGAAGATGATGACCTTCTGCTCCGGCCCGCCGTTTTCGCACAGCAGATCGAACAGGTCGGCGCACATCTTGGGGGTGCGAAGTTCGATGAACAGCTCGTCGTCGAAGTCCTTGCCGGTGTACTCGTCCTTCGTCAGATCCTCTTCGGTGAGGAGCTTGCCGGTCTTGATGTCCCTGACGCTGGCGGCCAGGATATCTTTCTTGGTGAAGGTGGCGCTGTCGATGCTGGCCTTGCGCTTGACGATCTCGCAGGCGGCCAGATAGCCGTCTTCCTGCGCCTGGATCAGCGTGTACTCGTACACCGGCTCGCCGAAGTACTGCCGGTTGTTGGCCGTGATCTCCTGGTCTTCCTTCGAGGCCTTGTCGGACTCTTCCAGCTTGCGCGGCGTGGCGGTCAGGCCGATGTGGATGGCGCTGGGGTTGCGCCGCAGCACCTCGGACCAGCGGCCCCAGGCCGAACGATGGCACTCGTCGATGATGATGACGCTGAAGGCGTCCTCGCCGTAGTGCTCGGTCAGGAAGCTGGCGAAGCCCTCTTCATCGTCCAGGCCCAGCGTCTGGTACGTGGCGATGTGGATGCGGGCATTGGCCGCCGCGTTGCTGCCGCGCTCGGTGCGCACGATGCGGGCGTTGTCGCCGAACGCGGCCTTGAGCTTGGTGTAGGCCTGCTCGCGCAGTTCATCGCGGTCGCACAGGAACAAGGCGGGCTTGGGTAGTTGCCCGGCCTGCGACAGGCGCCACAGCAGGTTGGTAGCGATGATGGTCTTGCCCGCGCCGGTGGCCAGCGTGAGCAGCACGCGCGGCGGCTTGCCGGCCTGGCGGTCGAGCAGGATCTTCTCGAACGAGGCCCGGATGGCAGCGTCCTGGTAGTAGCGGCTCTGCGACCAGGCTGCGCTGTCCGCCTGGAAGAGCATGGCGGACCCGGGCTGGGTGAGATCGATCCCGGTGTCTTTGTAGTAGCGCGCCGTCAGGTCTGGGTGCGATGGGAAATCGCAGAACTGGACGGGGCCGTTGATCAGTTCCGTGAAGCGGTCGTACTCGCCGTACCGGTGGCCGTTGGTCGAGAAGACGTACTTCACGTCGAAGCGCAGCGTGTCGGCGTAGCCGCGCGCCTGCTGCATGCCCTTGAGTGGGTCTTCGGCTTCCTTCTTGGCTTCGAGCACGGCCACCGGCATGGGCTTGGGCGCATCACCCACCTTCACGCACAGCAGGTAATCGGTGCGGCCGGGGCCCTTGCGCCTGCGGCCCTTCGGACCCGTGGGCTCCACGGGCGGCGGGGTGAGCACGGTTTCCAGCGTGATGTGGTCGCGGCTGACGTAGCCCTTGTCCCGCAGGACCGGGTCGATGAGGTGATAGCGGGTGTCCGCCTCGTTCATGCTCATGCAGCCCCTCCGGATTGCTGGTCCTTGCCTTCATCGGCGCCCCCTGCGCGCACCCAGTCGTCCACCTCGGACAGCTTGAACTTCCACAGACGCCCGACCCGGTGCGCCGGCAGCCCCCGGTGTTCCCGCCAGCGGTAGACGGTGTCCTTGGCCACGCCCAGGTGTTGGGCGACCTGCTCAACGGAAACCCACGGTTCTGTGGTCATGGCGTCCGCGCTTGCCAACTGGAAGCGCCTCAAGTGGATTAAACCGGATGAAAGTCTATCAGCGGAAAGATGCTCTCCCAATCTTGGCTTCGAGGCGGAACAGCGCGTGAATCGTTGCATCGCGATCAACCCGGAGACTCCGATGCGCCACACCGATCTCCGCGCCGCCTATGCCACGCGCACCGCGCAGATCCACGCCAAGCTGGCGCGGCTGCAGCAACTGGCCAACGACCACTTCGGCCACGACCCCGACGCCGTCCACTGGGGCCACGTTGGCAACTTGGGGCGGGTGGAGCAGGCGCTCGACGATCTGCTGGCCATCTTCGGCGCGTCACACCGCCGCAGGGCACCGCATCACGCCGCACCGCCAACACGCGCGATTCGGGCAAAAAGAAAGCCAGGCGAGACGCCTGGCTTCTGGATTGGTGGTGGAGAGGAGGAGGATCGAACTCCCGACCTCCGCATTGCGAACGCGGCGCTCTCCCAGCTGAGCTACCCCCCCAACGCGACGCGAATTCTATCGCATTCGAGTAGCCCCGATGCGATCTCCGCCTTACATGAGCAGGTGCTCGCCGGCGTTGTCGCCGCCCAGGGTCACGTAGTTGACCTTGCGGATGTCCAGGAGCTTGCGCCCGCCCGCGTAGCTGATGGAACTCTGGATGTCCTGCTCCATCTCGACCAGTGTGTCGGCCAGCTTGCCCTTGATCGGTTCGAGGATGCGCTTGCCCTCGACGTGCTTGTATTCGCCCTTGTTGAAGTCGCTGGCCGAGCCGTAGTACTCCTTGAAGAGCTGCCCGTCGACCTCCACCGTTCTGCCTGGCGATTCCTCGTGGCCGGCGAACAGCGAGCCGATCATCACCATGGAGGCGCCGAAGCGGATGCTCTTGGCGATATCGCCATGGTCGCGGATGCCGCCGTCGGCGATGATCGGTTTGGTCGCAACCCGGCCGCACCACTTGAGCGCCGACAACTGCCATCCGCCGGTGCCGAAGCCGGTCTTGAGCTTGGTGATGCACACCTTGCCCGGGCCGATGCCCACCTTGGTCGCGTCGGCGCCCCAGTTCTCCAGGTCGATCACCGCCTCGGGCGTGCCCACGTTGCCCGCGATCACGAAGGCGTTGGGCAGGTGCTTCTTCAGATAGGCGATCATGTTCTTCACCGTGTCGGCATGGCCATGGGCGATGTCGATGGTCACGTACTCCGGCGCCAGCCCTTCGGCGACCAGGCGGTCCACCGTTTCGTAGTCGGCCTTCTTGACGCCCAGGGAGATCGAGGCGAACACGCCCTTGGCGTGCATGTCCTTGACGAACTTCAAGTTGTCCAGGTCGAAGCGGTGCATCACGTAGAAGTAGCCGTTCTGCGCCAGCCAGGTACAGATGGTCTCGTCGACCACCGTCTTCATGTTGGCCGGAACGGTCGGGATGCGGAACTTGCGCCCGCCGAGCGTGACGCTCGCGTCGCATTCGGAGCGGCTTTCCACCACGCACTTGCGCGGAAGAAGGAGGATGTTGTCGTAGTCGAAGATCTGCATGAAACCAAGCTCCTGGAAGGGTCGTTGATGAACGAGTGAGCGCTTGGTCTGGCCGGTTCTCACGCACTGTTTCATGAGGGAAACGGGCATGAAAAACCGGGCGCAAGAAACTTGGGCCCGGTGCGCGATTCTAGTGAGGCGGCGCCGAGTGTGCAGACCCGTACGCAAATACCGCCCATGCAAGAGGATGAATGAACGGTTTGCCGCGGCGCTCATCCGCGCTTGCCTCAGGCCTCGATCAGCTGACTGCCAGGAGGCTCGAGGATCAACTGGCGCGCAGCGATCAATGCTTCGTGGCTCTGGTTCACATAGGGCGCGATCGACGGGTGCTTGAGCACGGTCGTGAGCGAGGGCCGGTTGGAAGGATCCGGATCAAGCATTTGAATGATGAGCTGGTGCAACGGGTTGTCCATTTGCAAACCAAGTTGCTGGAATCGACCGGCTTTATCTTTTGCGACGAACTCGTTGATAAGCTTGACGGCGGCAACAGACTCTGGGGGCTCGTAGGGGAAGGGCAGAAGACGTCCGGGGTTGTCGATCAACGCCCCGTCGGTGAACCGAGGCGAGTTGAATTGGTAGAGGATCACTCCCAGTGACCAAATGTCGGCCTTGAAGGAAATCGTTCCCGGTACTTTGAGCCCGTTGACGAGTTCCGGGGCGCTGAAGTCAGGTGAGTCGGTCGGGCTCTTCATGGTCTGCGCCAGCGACCCTTTCGAGGTGCCAAAGTCGCAAAGTAGAGGCGCGCCGTCCTCATCGATGATGTAGTTTTCCGGCTTGAGATCGAGATGCATGACGCCATTTTCATGGGCCGCCTTTGCTCCCTCGACCATTCCCACAAACATGGACATGAGCGTAGCAGCCGCTGCCTGGTCTCTGCCACGTCTTAGGAGCTTCAGCAGAGCCTCCATGGCATCGCCGTGGGGTGCGTATTGCAGAACCAGCATGGGGCCGGTTTTGCTGTTCTCTACGATCCCCAAGAGGTCCACAACGTGTCGGTGGTCGCCCATCGTCGCTTGAGCATGGACTTGCGCTTCCTTTCGCACCTTCTCCGCGGCTCTCGCGTCGTTGTCTATTGACGACTTTCCTACCACCGCGTAGTCGCCGCACCTGTAGAGATAGGCAACGGCGTTTCCTCCGCGACCCAGAGGTTCATCGTCACGGACATAGTTTCCGCCGGGCCCTTTGAGTGTTTTCTCGTCGATGACTTTGAACGGAGCCAAGCCCTGCATCGCAGGGCAATCCAGCACCATATCGCCGCCGCGTATCAACGTGACGAGATGGTCGATGAGGTATCTGTCGTTCGGGCTTCCGAGCGCCTGCTTCGGCGTGGCATGGTTCCAGATTTCGGCGAACTCCAAGGCCTTCTCGACTTCTTTGTAGGCGATTGGGCTCGTGCCAAGTTGGTTCAGATCGAGAGCCGCCGTTCGTTCGATGAAGTCCAGGAAGCCGGCAATGGACTCGCCTGTGAAACGTGGGCTCACATTTTTTTTCGCCATCAGGTTTCTGATGAGAATTTCAGCACTCCGCGTGGCCAACTTTGTCGCTGCACCCTTGATATGTGCATTGAATTTCAGTTGCTGTTCGGCTTGGGCTTCCTCCGCCTTGGACATGGCGTCAAGCAGCGCGTGAAGATCCTTCGCAGCGACGGAGTCCCGCTCCAATATTTGGGCCCGCACCTCTTCGAGTTTGCTTTTGACGAGGGGACTCCTTGAGGCACCTCTACTGTTGGCGACATCTTTTTCGAGCCGGTCTACGACAACTCTTGCTGAAGTCTTTCGATTCTTGTACCGGCCGTGTGCTTTCTCCCACAGGCGCTGGGCCCGCTTAGGTTCTGCCCACGTCTTTGCATAGATGACTGTTCCCCGCCCCTCGAACCCGATGCGCGCCGTGGATTTTTTATCCAAGCCCAGTTGTTGAACGGTGTCGCTGGGTGGGCCCGATAGGTGCGCTGGACTGTTCTCGGTTTTCGGCGTTGCTTCGTAGAACTTGACTTGAGGTTTGAGGGCTGCGGTAGCTGGTCGCATGGCTGAGAACTGAAGATTGATGAACTTTGAGTGACATTTCGCAGAAATTGCTGATCTGCTATGCGATCCAGCGATTCAGCCAGTTCACAAGACAGGTAGGGACCTTGCTTTCTG
This sequence comes from Variovorax defluvii, assembly GCF_039541515.1. Classification (NCBI taxonomy): domain Bacteria; kingdom Pseudomonadati; phylum Pseudomonadota; class Betaproteobacteria; order Burkholderiales; family Comamonadaceae; genus Variovorax; species Variovorax defluvii. The sequence continues at coordinate 124,151 of NZ_BAABGJ010000056.1, read as the reverse complement.
CCGTGCCACTTCCCGCGCAAGATGAGTGGCTGATTGCCGGAAACAATTCCGCCTCCCCGCGATGCGCGTGGCCGGCGCGCCGTTGAACCGTGCAAAACTGCAGTTCCTACAATGCACCATGCAGTCCGACCACCCCGCGCCCGCTTCCTCTTTGTTGCAGAACCTCAACCCCGAGCAACTTTCCGCCGTCACGCTGCCCGCCGGCAATGCCCTGATCCTCGCCGGCGCCGGTTCCGGCAAGACCCGCGTCCTGACCACCCGCATCGCCTGGCTGCTGCAGACCGGCCAGGTCTCCGCGGGCGGCATCCTGGCCGTGACCTTCACCAACAAGGCCGCCAAGGAAATGATGGCGCGCCTGGGCGCGATGCTGCCGGTCAACGTGCGCGGCATGTGGATCGGCACCTTTCACGGGCTGTGCAATCGCTTCCTGCGCGCGCACTGGAAACTGGCCGGGCTGCCTTCCACCTTCCAGATCCTCGACACGCAGGACCAGCTCTCGGCCATCAAGCGCCTGATGAAGCAGTTCAACGTCGACGAGGAACGCTTCCCCGCCAAGCAGACGCAGTGGTTCATCGCCGGCGCCAAGGAAGATGGCCTGCGCCCGCGCGACATCGAGGCGCGCAGCGAGGACGACCGCAAGAAGGTCGAGCTCTACCAGCTCTACGAAGAGCAGTGCCAGCGCGAAGGCGTGGTCGACTTCGGCGAGCTGATGCTGCGCAGCTACGAACTGCTGCGCGACAACGATCCGGTGCGAGAGCACTACCAGCGGCGCTTTCGCCACATCCTGATCGACGAGTTCCAGGACACGAACCGCCTGCAATACGCCTGGCTCAAGATGCTGGCCGGCAACACCGTCGAAGGCCGCTTTGTCCCCGGCGACACCAGCGTGCTGGCGGTGGGCGACGACGACCAGAGCATCTACGCCTTCCGCGGCGCGCGGGTGGGCAACATGGCCGACTTCGTGCGCGAGTTCGAGGTGGCGCACCAGATCAAGCTGGAGCAGAACTACCGCAGCTACAGCAACATCCTCGATTCCGCCAACACGCTGATCAGCCACAACAAGAAGCGCCTGGGCAAGAACCTGCGCACGGACCAGGGCCCCGGCGAGCCGGTGCGCGTTTACGAATCGGTCAGCGATTTCGCCGAGGCGCAGTGGATGGTGGAGGAAATGCGCCAGCTCGCCCGCGACGGCATCGAGCGCAAGGAGATGGCGGTGCTCTACCGCAGCAACGCGCAGAGCCGTGTGATCGAGACCGCGCTCTTCAACGCCGCGGTGCCTTACCGTGTGTACGGCGGCCTGCGTTTCTTCGAGCGCGCGGAGATCAAGCACGCGCTGGCCTACCTGCGCCTGCTGGAGAACAAGGACGACGACACCAGCTTCCTGCGCATCGTCAACTTCCCGCCGCGCGGCATCGGCGCGCGCAGCATCGAGCAGTTGCAGGATGCAGCCCGTGCCGCGGGGCGCTCCCTGCACGATGCCGTGAACGCGGTGGGCGGCAAGGCGGGTGCCAACCTCTCGAGTTTCGTCGCCAAGATCGACGTGCTGCGCGAGCAGACCCAAGGGCTGTCGCTGCGCGAGATCATCGAACTGGTGCTGCAGCACAGCGGCTTGATCGAGCACTACCGCAGCGAGCGCGAAGGGGCCGACCGCATCGAGAACCTGGAAGAACTGGTCAACGCCGCCGAGAGCTTCGTCACACAGGAAGGTTTCGGCCGCGATGCGGTGGCCATGCCGGTGGACGAACTGCGGCAGTCGCCGGCCAGCCAGGGCCTCGATCCGAACCGGCCTGTCATCGACGAGCCGTTGGCGCCCGATGCCGAGACCGGCGAGACCATGAGCCCACTAGCGGCCTTCCTCACCCACGCCGCGCTGGAATCCGGTGACAACCAGGCCCAGGCCGGCCAGGATGCCGTGCAGCTCATGACGGTGCATGCTGCCAAGGGCCTGGAGTTCGACTGCGTCTTCATCACCGGACTCGAGGAGGGCTTGTTCCCGCACGAGAACTCGATGTCCGACTACGAAAGCCTGGAGGAAGAGCGCCGGCTGATGTACGTGGCCATCACGCGCGCGCGCCAGCGCCTTTATCTGAGCCACTCGCAGACCCGCATGCTGCATGGCCAGACCCGCTACAACACCAAGAGCCGCTTCTTCGAGGAGCTGCCCGAATCGGCGCTCAAGTGGCTCACGCCCAGGAACCAGGGCTTCACGCCATCGGCCTTCGGCTACGGCGGCGGCTACGCCAGCACGCGCGGTGGCGGATACGGCAGCAAGGAGGTCTTCGCCAGCCCGCCCGTGCCGCCGCAGAAGGCTGCGCCTTCGCATGGCCTGCGCTCGGGCATGCAGGTGTTCCACAACAAGTTCGGCGAGGGCACGGTGATGGCGCTGGAGGGCAGCGGCGAAGATGCGCGCGCACAGATCAACTTTCCGCGTCATGGCGTCAAGTGGCTGGCGCTGTCGGTGGCAAAACTGACGCCGGTGTAGGAGCGAGCGCAAGCACCTGTTGACCGACCGCTGGCCGGGCGGGAACCCGGTTGGAGGGGGAGTTACTCAAGACCGCAAAGTGCAAGCTCCGGGGCAGTCGTCCTCCGGCGAACCTTGCATGTCTCGAACCCTCCCCGGAGCCGACCGCCATGTATCCCACCTCCGACAGAACCAGAACGTCCCGCAGTTCTTCCTCAAGCGAGGAACAGCCAGCGAAGCGGCAGAAGCCCACTCCCCAGGAACTCCCGCAAAGTGAATACGCCCTGTCCGGCGGTCCTTCCGTCGGCGCTCGCCTTTCCAGCTTTGCACAGCAGATGCCTCACACCGGAACTGTCTGGGCCACTCAGTTGCGTGCCTTGCTGCAGCATGTCCGGACGGCCGCGGACATCCAGGACTGGCTGGGCGCGCTGTCGCCGTCCTTGTGCAAGGAGCACCCGGACTTGCCGATGCGCTTGTCTGCACGGCTCGGCACCTTGCTGGGGGAGTTCACCCTCCAAGAGCTGACGAAGTGCGTCACGACTTGCCTGGACAAGGCGTGGGCCGCGAGTTCGTCCGCGACCCAGGCGTCGAGCGCATGGAGCCATCTTTGCGCCGCGCTTCACTGCCTGTCTCTGCCCGCCATGAATGCGTTCCTGGACTGCCTGCACGATCAGAAGAATCGTCAGCAGCTACCCGGCAATGGCCCGTCTTCTATCAATCACGTCACGGCGGTCATCGGGCACATGGCCAATCTTCCCGCCCTGGGGTTCGGCACCGTGGTCGTACCCATCGCCGCCCACCCTCCTGTGCTGGGGGACAACGAACTCATGGTGATCGATGCAGGCGCGCAGCGGCATGCGATCCAGGCGCCTGGCAGCAACGGGCCGATGAAGCTGAACCGCGAGATGCTCAAGCTTGCGATGGCGCACCTGCTTCACGCGGAGGGCGTCGACTGGATGCGACCCGAGGCCGTTGCCGATATCCACCAGGAAGATCTTCAAAAGTTGCTCGACCTCGCGCTGGTCGACAAGTATTTTTTTGACTGTTTCAGCCCGATGCTGGCCAACTATCCATGGCTTCAGAAGGAAGTGCGGCTGCGCGGCGAATTGACGTTGGTCGACCCGCAACAGCTCGAACGTCAGATAACCAAGCTGATCGTGGGATTGGTGGACATACCCGCGCAAACCACCGCATCGATGGTGTGCACACCCGGCGTGGCGCAGCGTCGTCTCGACATCGTTTTGCGGGCGCTGTTCTTCGGAGTGTTCCAGAATGCCGCCGGGGGCGTCGACACGGCATTGCAAAGGGTCTATGTGCAGCTGCGTGATCGGGCGACGCTCCAGATGGTGACTCTCCACCAGGGGCAGTCTCCCAGTTTCGCCCAACACCTGGAACTGACGACGCTGCCCCTGCAATTCATGATCACGGCGTATCGAATGCTGGGCTTGGGGCCGCAGCCGTATCTGCCCGTGATGCAATGGATGGGTGGCCAGCATTTGCTGGCCTTCCCGCAACACGTGCAGGCGCTGACGCTGATCAGCCTGCTGTCGGTTCCTTTCGACCCGGTGTCGAGGAACTGGCTACGTGGCCGTGTGGACGCCCTCATGGCCGACCCGGACTCCTGGCCGACGCCGCCTCACAAGTGGTTGCTCTACCAAGCGTCCAACCTGGACGACATGCTTGCTTTGATCGAACCCGCACCCAGGCCGTCTGGCTTGCAGCAAGATGCGGCCGCGATGGCGGGCGAGCAGGGAGCGGCAGACAAGTTCCTTGCAATGCTTCAGCAGCACCATGGCGTGAACGACGAGGTCCTCCTGATCGACGACCCGTTTGGCGAAAACTACGTCCCCTGGACCGTGGCCGAAATTCGCCTGCTCGCAGCCCTGTGCAAACGTGCGGAGGCGTCGAACGATTGGAAGCCGCCGGCGCTGGTGGATTGCCTGGTGCATCTTCTGCGCCGGCACTGCCTGCTGTGTGCCCCCGGCCAAAGGTTCGCGAGTCCGCATTTCATGATGAGCTTCCCGCTCGACACGGTTCGCGCCGCTTTTTTTCGTTTGACGGCCCAAGAGCAAGGCGCGATGCTGATCAGGGTCTATTCCGATGGCGAGCCTCAGCTGCAGCTGATCGGGATCTTCGCCGGGAATCAGGATATTCCGGCGTCCGATCGCCAGTTCACCCTGCGGACGATCTCGGCACTCTGGGATCAGGGCCCAGAATGCAGGAGCTTGGTCAATACCTTGGTGGCTTGACTGCGCGGCCAATGAATTTTCAGCGGGCCTGGTCAGCCATCGTGGCAGCCCCCGCTACTCGTCCGCGCGGAAACTGTCCCGAAAAGTGAACCAGGTCGAGCTCAGCGACATCGCCGCCAGCACCAGTGCAGCGCCGAGCATCAACGCACTGCCGATGGCCGAGGCACCACCGCCCATGCCCATCGCGCCGACCCCCACCAGCACGGTGGCCAGCAACCCGATGCCGATCCCCGCGGCGAGGAATACGCCGAACCAGGACAGGCAGAACATCGCGTAGGCGCCGAAGTTGCGGAACAGCGCCACCAGGCTGAAGAACAGGGCCTTCACCGGCTCGACCTGGTGCCAGTGCACCAGCGCGGGCGCATGCCACATGGCCAGCGACAGCGGCAGGTTGAGAACCATGACGAAGAGGCGCGCTATCTGGAAGTCGCTGCTCTTCATCACCTCTTCCGGGACCGTTGTGTCCAGCAGATAGGCCGTCGCCAGGTGGCCACCGTCGATGAGGGCCGAGAGACCGACCGCGATCACGAAGTAGGCGGCCGAGATCAGCCCCAGCACGATCATTGGCCGCCAGCGCGTCTTCACCGCCTCGGCGGCGGCGATGAACATGGCGGGTGCGGCGGGCTTCTGGCGGTCCGCGGTGTGGGCGACCGACGTGGCGACCATCAGTCCCAGGGTCATGAAGGGCAGCAGGATCGGGGCCAGCACGCTGCCGATCAGGGGCAGTTGCGAGGCGATCGAGATCGAGGCCATGAACAGGAAGAACAGCGAGATGAAGGCCAGCGGCTGACGCCAGAAGGTCTTCAGCCCGATCCGGACCCATTCGGCGCCGGTCCGTGCCGGCACGAGATTCAGTTTCATGGGAAGGCGGCCCGGGGCTCAGGCGGCCTGCGCCAGGCCAGAGGCGACAGGCCAGGACAACGGTGCGGCGGACGGGTGCGATCGTTCGCGCAGCACGCGTTCGAAGTGGGTGGGATCGTGCGCCTTGAGCATGCTGGCCTCGCGCGGCAGGTGGAAGTCCCACAGCCGCGAGATCCAGAAGCGCAGGGCGGCGGCGCGCAGCATCGCCGGCAGCAGCGCACGCTCGGCGCCGGTGAGCGGCCGTACCGTGACGTAGGCGGCCAGCAGGGCGTCGGCGCGCAGCGCATCGTGGCGGCCGGTGGGCAGATCGATCGCCCAGTCGTTCAGGCAGACGGCCAGGTCGAACAGCCAGGTGTCCGTCCCGGCGAAGTAGAAGTCGAACACGCCGGTCAGCCGGGGCTCGTCGCTGTCGGTGGCGAACATGGCGTTGTCGCGGAACAGGTCGGCATGCACCGGCCCGCGCGGCAGCGCTGCATAGGCCGACGAGGCGGCCACGTGGTTCTGGTAGGCCAGTTCGGAGCGCAGCAGCGCGGCCTGCGGTGCGTCGAGATACGGCAGCACCACCGGCGCGGTGTCGTTCCACCAGGCCAGCCCGCGCAGGTTGGGCTGCAGCCGGGGAAAGTCGCGGGCCGCCTGGTGCATATGCGCCAGCAGCCGACCGAGTTCCGCGCAGTGGGCGGCTGTCGGAGCCAGCACGCTCTTGCCCTCCAGCCGCTGCACGATGGCGGCCGGCTTGCCCGCCACCCGGTGCAGGAACTCGCAGGGCGCGTCCGCCGGGATCGACAGCGGATGATCGGCCGGTGGCGCGATGTCCGGATCGGCCACCGGCTCAGGCACCGGCATGCCACGCGCGGCCAGGTGCTTCATGAGGCAGAGGTAATAGGGCAGTTGCTGCGGCCCCAGGCGCTCGAACAAGGTGAGCACGTAGTGGCCGGACGCCGTGGTGGCAAAGTAGTTGGTGTTCTCGATGCCGCCCTCGATGCCCCGCAGTTCGGTCAGCGGGCCCAGGCCGATGCGCTGGACCAGCGCATCGGCTTCGTCGAACCCGACTTCGGTGAAGACCGCCACGACCCGCGCTCAGAACTTGAGCACGTTCCAGACCCGCGGCCCGTTGCCGTTGCCACCGGTCTCGCCCTGGCCCTGCCGGTCGCGCCCGCCGTAGTTGGGCAGCACCTCGTACGAGGGCACATTGGCCTTGGGCTGTACCGTGATGCTCTGGGTCTGGCCGCCGTAGCGCACCTCGTCGACCCGCGCGCCGGCGTCTTCCACGTGGATGTACTCGATTTTCTGGTTGCGGCGCGGCGATTCCGGCGCGGCCTGTCCTGCGTCTGGCGGCGGCGCGCTCTGGGCATGAACGGCGGCCAGTGGGGCGGCCAGCGCGGCCAGCAGGAGAATGCCGCGGGCGGACAGGGAAGTGCGGGAAGACATGGACGCGATTGTAGGCGTCGGCCTCCTGGGGCGGCTGTCGGCGTCCAGGCAATCGGCACCCGGCCGGCCGCCCATGCGCGGCACGGCAAAATGCACCGATGACCGACAAGAAAACGCTGCTGCTCGTCGATGGATCGAGCTACCTCTACCGCGCCTTCCACGCCATGCCCGATCTGCGCGCGGTGCCGGGGGACCCGAGCAGCCCGCCCACCGGGGCCATCCGGGGCATGATCAACATGCTCCAGCTGCTGCGCCGGGAGGTCCGCGCCGACTTCGCGGCCTGCGTCTTCGATGCGCCTGGAAAGACCTTTCGCGACGACTGGTATCCGCAGTACAAGGCCAACCGCTCGCCCATGCCGGACGACCTGCGCAGCCAGGTCGGGCCGATCCACGAGGTGGTGAAGCTGCTGGGCTGGCCCGTGCTCAGCGTGCCCGACATCGAGGCCGACGATGTGATCGGCACGCTGGCGCGCATGGCGGCCAAGCAGGGCATCGAGGTGATCGTCTCCAGCGGCGACAAGGACCTGAGCCAACTGGTGGACGAGCACATCACCATCATCGACACCATGAACGGCAAGAAGCGTGACGTGGCCGGCGTGACGGCCGAATTCGGCGTGCCGCCCGCGCTCATGGTCGACTTCCAGACGCTGGTGGGCGACAGCGTCGACAACGTGCCCGGCGTGGAGAAGGTCGGACCCAAGACGGCAGCCAAGTGGCTGCTGCAGTACGGCTCGCTGGACGGGCTGATCGAGCGGGCGGGCGAGGTCAAGGGCCAGGCGGGCGAGAACCTGCGCAAGGCGCTGGAGTGGCTGCCGCAGGGCCGCCGGCTGGTGACCATCCGCACCGACTGCGACCTCGACGGCCACGTGTCCGGCCTCCCGTCGCTGGAGGGCATCGCCATCGGCGCGCAGCAGGTCGAGCCGCTCAAGGCCTTCTACGAAAAGTACGGCTTCAAGACGCTGGCCAAGGCGCTGGACGCGCACGAGGTCCCACCCGAGTTGATCGAAGAGAACAGAAAGCGCGGCGGCCCCGAGGGCGGGACGGGCCTGCTGGCCGAGCCCGCTGCCGGCGAGGCGGCCCCGGCCAGCAACCTCCGCTACGACACGATCCTGAGCTGGGACGCCTTCGACGCCTGGCTCGCGAAGATCCAAGCCGCCGAGCTGGTCGCGCTCGACACCGAGACCAGTTCACTCGACGAGATCCTGGCCGAGATCGTGGGCATCAGCTTCAGCGTCCAGCCCGGCGAGGCGGCCTACGTGCCGCTGGCCCACAACTACCCCGATGCGCCCGCGCAGCTGCCGCGCGACGAGGTACTGGCCAGGCTCAAGCCCTGGCTGGAGGACGGTACGAAAAAGAAGCTGGGCCAGCACATCAAGTACGACCGCCACGTGTTCGCCAACCACGGCATCGAGGTGCGCGGCTACGCGCACGACACCATGCTCCAGAGCTACGTGCTGGAGGTGCACAAGCCGCACGGCCTGGCCAGCCTGGCCGAACGCCACCTGGGCCGCGCCGGCATCGACTACGAGGACCTGTGCGGCAAGGGCGCGCACCAGATCCCCTTCAGCCAGGTCAGCATCGACAAGGCGGCCGAGTATTCCTGCGAGGACTCCGACCAGACGCTGGACGTGCACCTCGCGCTCTGGCCGAAGCTGCAGGCGGACGAGAAGCTGCGCTTCATCTACGGACTGGAGATGGCCTCCAGCGAGGCGCTCTACCGCGTCGAGCGCAACGGCGTGCTGATCGATGCGCCCACGCTGGCCGCGCAGAGCAACGAGCTGGGCAAGCGCATCCTCGCGCTGGAGCAGGAGGCCTATGCGCTGGCCGGTCAGCCCTTCAACCTGGGCTCGCCCAAGCAGATCGGCGAGGTCTTCTTCACCAAGCTGGGCTTGCCGGTGGTCAAGAAGACGCCCAGCGGCGCGCCCAGCACCGACGAAGAAGTGCTCGAAAAGCTGGCTGAAGACTTCCCGTTGCCAGCCAAGATCCTCGAGCACCGCAGCCTCTCCAAGCTCAAGGGCACCTACACCGACAAGCTGGGCCAGCAGGTCAACCCGCGCTCGGGTCGCGTGCACACGCACTATGCGCAGGCGGTCGCCGTCACCGGCCGGCTGTCGAGCAACGATCCCAACCTGCAGAACATCCCGATCCGCACGCCCGAAGGCCGTCGCGTGCGCGAAGCCTTCGTGGCGCCGCCGGGCAGCGTGATCGCCAGTTCCGACTACTCGCAGATCGAGCTGCGCATCATGGCCCACATCAGCGGCGACGAATCGCTGCTGCATGCCTTCACGGAGGGCCTGGACGTGCACCGCGCCACCGCGGCCGAGGTCTTCGGCGTGGCGGTGGACCAGGTCTCCAGCGAACAGCGGCGCTATGCCAAGGTCATCAACTTCGGGCTGATCTACGGCATGAGCAGCTTCGGCCTGGCGCGCAACCTGGGCATCGAGACCAAGGCCGCGGCCGCCTACATCGACCGCTACTTCGCGCGCTACCCCGGCGTGAAACGCTACATGGACGAGACCAAGGCATCTGCCAAGGCGAAGGGCTTCGTCGAAACCGTGTTCGGCCGGCGCCTCTACCTGCCCGAGATCAATTCGCCCAACGGCCCGCGCCGCGGCGGCGCCGAGCGCGCGGCCATCAACGCGCCCATGCAGGGCACCGCCGCCGACCTGATCAAGCTCAGCATGGTGAAGGTGCAGGAGGTGCTCGATGCCGAGAAGCGCCGCACGAAGATGATCATGCAGGTGCACGACGAACTGGTGTTCGAGGTGCCGGAGGACGAGGTCGAATGGGTTCGCAACGAAATTCCGCGCCTCATGGCCGGCGTGGCCACGCTCAAGGTGCCGCTGCTGGCGGAGATCGGCATCGGCCCGAATTGGGACAAAGCACATTGACAGACCCGAAAGACTCGAGGAACACATCGGAATGAAACTCGCGCATCCCCTCCGCACCTTCGCCCTCGGCATGATCTGCGCCGCGTGGCTGGGCCTGGCCGCCGCCGCGCCGGACGAGCGCATCAGCGCGCTGGCCAACAAGGAAAAGCCCGCACTGCTCGAGACCCTCAAGCAACTCGTTTCCATCGAATCCGGCAGCCGCGACCTGGAGGGCCTGGACAAGATCGCCAACCTGATCGCCGAGCGTCTCAAGGCCCTGGGCGGCCAGGTCGAGCTGGTGGACACCACGGCCGACGCCTACCGGATGGAGGACACGCCCGAGAAGATCGGCAAGGCGGTGCGCGCCACCTTCAAGGGCACCGGCAGCAAGAAGATCCTGCTGATCGCCCACATGGACACCGTCTACCAGATCGGCATGCTCAGCAAGCAGCCCTTTCGCATCGACGGCGACAAGGCCTATGGCCTGGGGATCGCCGACGACAAGCAGGGCGTGGCCGTGATCCTGCACACCGTGGCGCTGCTCAAGGCGCTGGACTTCAAGGACTACGGCACGCTCACCGTGCTGATCAACGGCGACGAAGAAATCAGCTCGCCGGGCTCACGCAACCTCATCGCAAGACTGGGCGCCGAGCACGATGCGGTGATGTCCTTCGAAGGCGCCTCCATCAAGGAGGACAAGCTGTCGCTCGCCACCGCCGGCATCGCCTCGGTCGCGCTCAACGTCACCGGCAAGGCCTCGCACGCGGGCTCCGCGCCGGAGCTGGGCGTGAACGCGCTCTACGAGCTGTCGCACCAGATCCTGCAGATGCGCGACCTCTCCGACCCGGCCACGGGCCTCAAGATGAACTGGACCGTGGCCAAGTCCGGCACCAACCGCAACGTGATCCCCGCCCAGGCCAGCGCGTCGGCCGACGTGCGCGTGCTCAAGGTCAGCGACTACGACCGCATCGAGAAGCAGGTGCAGGAACGGGTGAAGAATCAGCTCATTCCCGAAGCCAAGGTCGAGATGAAGTTCGAGCGTCGCCGTCCCCCGCTGGAGGCCAACGATGCGTCGCGCGCCATGGCGGCGCATGCGCAGGCGGTCTACAAGGAACTCGGCCGCGAACTCGGTGCCGACGACAAGGTGGCCGGCGGCGGCACCGATGCCGCCTTCGCCGCGCTCAAGACCAAGGCGCCGGTGGTGGAGCGCTTCGGCCTGCAGGGCTTCGGCGCGCACTCGGCCGACGCCGAGTACGTGCTGGTCGATTCGATCGAGCCGCGCCTGTACTTGGCGGCGCGCATGGTGATGGACGTCTCGCGCGGCAAGGCGGGCTTCTAGCCCCGGGGCCGCGTTTCGCGATGCGGCTGCGCCACATCGAGGTCTTCAATGCCGTCATGCTCACCGGCAGCGTGAGCGCAGCGGCGCGGCTCATCAACATCACCCAGCCGGCGGTCAGCCGCGCACTGCAGCACGCGGAAATCCAGCTGGGCTTCCCGCTGTTCCAGCGGGCCAAGGGGCGCCTGACGCCCACCACGGAGGCGCAGGCGCTGTATCCGCACATCGAGCGACTGTTCGCCCAGCTCGACGAGGTGCAGCGTCTGGCGGCCAGCCTGCGCACCGGTGCCGACGCCGGCGAGCTGCGCATCCTGACCGTGCTGGCGCTCAGCTACGAGGTGTTGCCGCGGGCGCTCAAGGCCTTCCGCCAGAAGCACCCCGGCATCGCGGTCACGGTGGAGTCGCTGCATTCGCCGCAGATCATGTCGGCCCTGCTGCGGCAGGAGGCCGACGTGGGATTCGCCTTCAGTCCGGCGGTGCATCCCTCGCTCACGCAGGAGACGCTGGCCGACAGCCGCATGGTCTGCATCGCACCCAGGGGCATGCTGCCGCGCGCGCTGGTGCGCAACCGCTCGGCGGCGCTGCACGACCTGGTCAAGCTGCCGGTGGTGGGCCTGGACAGCCGCGATCCGGTGGGCACCAGCCTCAGCCAGGCCTGCCGCCAGGCGGGCGTGGGTTTCCAGCAGGCGGTGGTCACGGTGCAGACCTATCACGCCGCGCTGGCCATGGCGCACCATGGTCTGGGCGTGGCCCTGGTGGACGGCTGCACGGCGGCCTCGGCCGATGTGTCCAAGGTCGACGTGCTCGCGCTGGAGCCGCGCATCCCGGTGCCGATCCGTGCACTGCGCTTCACCGACCGGCCGGACTCGGTCGCGGTGCGCGCCATCACGCGCTGCATGCGCGAGGCGATCGAAGAGATGTCCTAGGCGACGGCCGCCAGGGCCCGGGTCACCCGTTCGGCCGAGCCGAAGGCCAGGGTGAAGCCCAGCGCCCCATGGCCGGTGTTGAACAGCATGTTCGCAGGGGCACCATCGAGGCGGCCGATGATGGGCACCCCGGTCGGCGTGGCGGGGCGCATGCCGGTCCAGGGATGCAGGTCGTCGAGCCGGCCGGCGTGCGGGAAAACGGCCCGTGTCGCCGCCGCCAGCGTCTCGATGCGCGTGGCGGGAATGCTGGCATCGTGGCCCACCAGTTCGGCCATGCCGGCCACCCGCAGGCGCGACCCGATTCGCGCGAACACGACCTTGCGCGCGCTGTCGGTCACGCTCACCCGGGGCGCAGCCGCCTCGGAAGGATCGACCTCGACCGTGATGCTGTAGCCCTTGAGCGGGTACACCGGCAGGTAGGCGCCGAGCTGGCGGCCCAGACGATGCGATGCGGTGCCCAGCGCCATGACGAAGGCATCGGCTTCCAGGTCGCCGGCGCTGGTGCGCACGGCAGCCACGCGATCGCCGCGCCGGTCGAAGCCCTGCACCTCGCAGTCGAGCAGGAAGCGCACGCCGCGCGCGCGCAGCGCGGACTCCAGCGCCACGCACAGCTTGAGACAGTCGGCGGCGCATTCGCTGGGCGTGTGGATGGCGCCGGCCATCTGCGTCCGGTAGGCGGCCAGCGCCGGCTCGACCGCGATGCACTCCTCGGGCGTGAGCAGGCGCTGCTGGCTGCCCATCGCGCGCTGCAGTTCGAGCTGCCGGCGTGCGCCTTCCAGCGATGCACCGCTGGCATAGAGCACCAGCTTGCCGGTGGCGCTGAAGTCGCAGTCGGGCCCGAGCTCTGCCAGCATCGCCTCGAAGGCGCCGCGGCTCTCGGCGGCCAGGGCCAGCAGGCGCGCGGTGGTCTGGCGTGAGGTGTTCGCGTTGCAGGCGGCGAGGAAGGCCAGGCCCCAGCGCCACTGGAGCGGGTCGAGCTGCGGGCGCAGCTTGAGCGGTGAGGTGGGCGAGAACAGCAGCTTGGGCAACTGCTTCCAGATCGACGGGTCCGCCAAGGGCTGGACGTACGAATAGCTCAGCTGCGCGCCGTTGCCGCCGCTGGCCCCGGCACCCGGTGCCGCGCGGTCGATCACGCTCACCTCGAAACCCCGCTGGCTCAATTGCCAGGCCGTGGCCAGGCCCACGATGCCGGCCCCCAGCACACCCACATGCATCGCGCGTCCTTCCTGATGCCCGATTGGAACGTGCCGACTCTAGGTGCGCGGCCTGCGTGCGTGAAATGCCAAAAGCGCGGCGGGTCATAGCCAAAGCGCATGCCTTTGCGTGCTCCCGGGCGCTGGCCCATAACCTGCAGTCATGGGGCTGGGCGCAAAAGGAATTGTGACCGGGGCATGAATCGTTCCTACACTCCGACACACATTCCAATCCGTTGAAAGGGCTCGCATGAAGACTTCCGCTTTGATGGCTGCCGTGGCGCTGTGCGCCGCGACGGGCGCGCAGGCTGCCGACACCCTCGCCAAGATCGCCGAGTCCGGCAAGATCACGCTCGCGTACCGTGAGTCCTCGGTGCCCTTCAGCTACCTCGACGGCGGCAAGCCGATCGGCTTTTCGGTCGAGCTCTCCAACGCGGTCGTCGAAGCGGTCAAGAAGAAGCTCAACAAGCCCAACCTGCAGGTGGCTCTGATGCCGGTGACCTCGCAGAACCGCATCCCCTTGCTGCAGAACGGCACCGTCGACCTGGAGTGCGGGTCCACCACCAACAACACGGCGCGCGGCAAGGACGTGAACTTCGCCATCAACCACTTCTACACCGGCACCCGTCTGCTGGTGAAGAAGTCCTCCAACGTCAAGGACTACGCCGACCTGGCCAAGAAGACGATCACCAGCACCACCGGCACGACCAACGCGCTGGTCATGCGCAAGTACAACGCCGAGAAGAACCTCGACATGGACATCGTGCTGGCCAAGGACCACGCCGACGCCTTCCTGCTGGTGGAAAGCGGCCGTGCGCTGGCTTTCGCGATGGACGACATCCTGCTGTACGGCTTGAAGGCCAATGCCAAGACGCCTGCCGACTTCGACGTGGTGGGTGAATCGCTGCAGGTCGAGCCCTATGCCTGCATGCTGCCCAAGGACGATGCGGCCTTCAAGAAGCTGGTGGACGACACCTTCATCGGCATGATGAAGAGCGGCGAGTTCGAGAAGCTCTACACCAGGTGGTTCATGCAGCCGATCCCACCGAAGAACGTGCCGCTGAACCTGCCGATGAGCGAGCAACTGCGCGACAACATCAAGGCCCCCAGCGACAAGCCAGCAACCTAAGTTCTCCCCCAGGCTTCGCGCACTTCGTGTCGCTTCGCCAACCCCCTTCCGGGGGCGACACCAGCGGCCCGGCGGAGCCGGTTCCGCGGTGTCTCACGAAGGGGGCATGGGGTGTTCAAGGCTGAATCGTGATGAAGGTCGTGGGGATCTTGGGGGGCATGGGGCCGGCCGCGGGGGCGGACTTCGTGCGCCTCTTCGTCGAGGCTTGCGCGCGGCGCATGCGGGCGCAAGGCGAGCCGGTGCGTGACCAGGGGTTTCCGGAGCACTGGCTGGCGCAGGTGCCGGTGCCGGATCGCAGCGGCGCGATCGGGTCGGCCACGCCGGGCGCCCATCAACCCCTGGAGCCCATGCTGCAGGCCCTGGGCCGGCTGGCCGCCCTCGGCAGCCGTGCCGTGGCGATGGCCTGCAACACGGCGCATGCCTGGCATGGGGCGCTGCAGGAGCGCTTTCCCCAGATCGAGCTCCTGCACGTGGCGCGGGAGGTGTCGGCGCACCTGGCGTCGCAGGACGTGCGCGAGGCGGCGCTGATGGCGACTGACGGGACGTACCGCGCGGGTTTCTACGAACGGGCCATGGCCGAGTCCGGGCTGGCCTGCCACCTTCCTTCGGAAGTCGAGCGCACGCTGCTGATGCGGGGCATCTACGACGGCGTGAAAGCCGGCAATCTGCAGCTGGCGGAAGACTGCTTCAGCCGTGTCGCACTGAGCCTGGCGGAACGCCACGGGGATGTGGCCCTGGTCATGGGATGCACCGAAATCCCGCTGGGCCTGCAGGGCGCGCCGGCCGTGTCCGGCCTGCGGCTGGTCGACCCGGCAAGAGTGCTGGCCGAGGCCCTGGCAAACCGGGCCTACGAGGGGACATCGCGGCAGCGTTCCGCTTGATCGCCTACAGTGCGGCCTGCGCTGTCCCGGCGCATTCCTTCGTTCGTTGTTGTCGATCCAACAGGAGTCCGCCCCCATGTCCTCATTCGAGACCGATGCCGACCTGCAAGCCGATTTCGATTCGCTGCGCCCCGGCGACAGCACGCAGCAAGGCGCCACGCGGCGCACGGCGCTCAAGGCCGCCATCGGCGTCGGCTACGCGGCGGCCACGCTGCCCATTGCCGCACAGACCGCGATCAAGACGCCGGCCGACGGCCTGAAGGCCGGCCCCATCAAGTACAGCGTGAACGGATTCGACGTGCCCGGCTACGCCGCCGCGCCCGCCGGCAAGACCGGCCTGCCGGTGGTGCTGGTCGTGCAGGAGATTTTCGGCGTGCACGAGTACATCGCCGACACCTGCCGCCGCTTGGCCAAGGCCGGCTACTTCGCGATCGCGCCCGAGCTGTATGCCCGCCAGGGCGATCCGCGCAACTACACCGAGATCCCCAAGCTGCAGGCCGAAGTGGTCAGCAAGGTGCCCGACGCGCAGGTGATGGCCGACCTCGACGGCGCGCTGAAGTATGCCGCCGCCAACGGCGGCGACGCGGGCGACGCGGCCATCACCGGCTTCTGCTGGGGCGGGCGCATCGTGTGGCTCTATGCGGCGACCGGCAAGGTGAAGGCCGGCGTGGCGTGGTACGGCCGGCTGGTCGGCCAGGCCAGCGTGCTGACGCCGAAGCATCCCATCGACATCGCGGCCGACCTGAAGGCCCCGGTGCTCGGCCTCTACGGCGGCAAGGACCAGGGCATCCCCCTTGACACCGTTGATAAGATGAAAGCCGCTCTGGCGGCCGGCTCCCCGGCGGCCAAGGCCTCCCAGTTCGTCGTCTACCCTGAAGCGGGCCATGCCTTTCATGCCGACTACCGGCCGAGCTACGTGGCGAGCGCGGCCGACGATGGCTGGAAGCGCACCCTGGCCTGGTTCAAGACACACGGCGTCGACTGAAGCCGAGGCTGCTGCCGCACCGAGCGTGCTTTCCACCGAAAGCCGTCCGTTGGACGGCTTTTGTTTTGTCGTCACGAAGCTGCCATGGACCTGCTTGTCATCATCGCCGCGACCCTTGTCGCCGGCATCGGAAGTGTGTGGATCGCTGCCTTGCTGCTGCGCGTGGGCGTGCGCAGCGGCGGCGGCGTCGATCCGCAGCATCTGCTGAGCCTGGCGGCCGGCGCGCTGCTGGCCACCGCCTTCATGCATCTGCTGCCGGAGGCCTTCGAGAGCCGCAACGAGCCGGGCCTGCTGTTCGGCGTGCTGCTCTTCGGGCTGGTGGTCTTCTTCCTGCTCGACAAGGCCGAGCTGTGGCACCACGGGCACGAGCATCACCACGGCGCGGGCGACGAGGCGCACGATGACCACCATCACGACCATGGGCATGGCGGACAAGGCCATGGTCATGCCCACGCGCACGGCCACGCGCACACCCGCAAGGCCGGCGGCTGGGCCGTGCTCACGGGCGACAGCGTGCACTGCTTCGGCGACGGCATCCTGATCGCCTCCGCCTTCGTCGCCGATCTGCGGCTGGGCCTGGTGGCGGCGCTCGCGGTGCTCGCGCACGAAGTGCCGCATCACATCGGCGACCTGGTCGTCCTGCGCCAGAGCTCGCCCGACGCACGCATCGCGCTGGTCAAGGTGTCGCTGGCCGGCACCATGACCGCGCTCGGGGGGCTGGCGGGCTGGTGGCTGGTCGACAAGCTGCACGGCTGGTTGCCGTACTTCCTGGTGCTGGCCTCCAGCAGCTTCGTCTACGTGGCCCTGGCCGACCTGATTCCGCAGTTGCAGAAACGCCTGAGCGCGCGCCAGACCGCCTGGCAGGTCGCCTGGCTGGTGGTCGGCATCCTGCTGGTCATGGGCATGAGCCGGCTGGCCCACGGCGACCACGACCACGCGCACGGGGCGGCGCAAGAGGAACATGGCCACCGACACTAGTCCACTGAAACATTGAAATGAATGGTGAGGGCCGCCCGAGACGGGATGCGATGCAAGGCGCAAAGCGCAGCGATACCGGTCGGTATCGCGAGCATTTGCAACGCCGCAGCGCGCCCGTATCGGGTGGACTGCACCAGTCGATTTCAGTGTTTCAGTGGACTAGACCTGGGTCCATGGCGCCCAGCCGAAGAACGGGGCGCTCTCCGACAGGACCCCACTGCGGACGGTTGCAAACTCGCACTACCCAAGTCGGGTGAGGAGGCTCACACTTGGGGTCGCGCAACGCGAGAAAACAGCCTAGGAGCCGATCATGAACCGCGCCGATTCACCGCTGCGTTCCGTCGACCTGATCAAGGGTCCATCCGACGAAGAACTCGACGACGAGCTGTCCGACGACGAAGCCCTGGAGGAGGATGACGAGGCAGAGATGGCCGACGACCTCTCCGAGACGGGGATCGACCTGAGCGACGCCAGTGAGCTCGACGCGGACAACGTGCCGGCCGACGAGGAGTTCGATCGCGTCATGCAGGCGCCGGACTGAGTGCCGCGCCTGCCGCCTTGTTGTCTCGTGTGCGGCGCTTCAGCCCTCGAGGGTGAAGCCCACCTTCAGGGTCACCTGCCAGTGTGCGATCTTGCCGTCCTGCACGTGGCCGCGGGTTTCGATCACCTCGAACCACTGGATGTTGCGTACCGATTCGCTGGCCTTGGCGATCGCGCGCTGCACGGCGTCATCGCTGCTCGTGGGCGAGGAGCCGGTGAGTTCGATGTGCTTGTAGACGTGGTTGGACATGGCGTGCTCCTTGGGTGGGAAACGGGTCGATGTCCAGGCGGGCACCGGTCCCGGCCATCATAGGCATTCGCGCGTGGCCGGCGCGCCTTTTTCGTCGTTCGCCTACTTGGCTCCGCCGGTGTACTTGGTGACGCTGTCCGCCGTCACGTGGTAGCCGCTGACGCCCATCATCGAGTCGTTGCGCACCGTCTGCAGCTTGCCGGTGATCCAGACCGTGTCCATGGCGCGGAACTTCGCACCCTGGCGCGGACGCACGTGCACGATCTGGTTGGCCGGCGGCGGCGGCGTGTGGATGCAGGCGCCGAAGTAGGGCACCAGCAGGAACTCGGTGACCTCGCCCTTGTTCTCCTCCAGCGGCACGATGAAGCCCGGCAGCTTGATCTCGACGCCGTTCATCGCGCTGTTGGTGGGCGCGTTGTTCGACACCTCCTGCATCTTCATCAGCAGCTCGTTGGCGCGCGGGTCGCCGTCCTGGAGCTTGCTCAGGTCCATGCCCTTGAACTCCTTCATCGGGTCCCAGTCCTTCGGCACCAGTTCTTCCCAGGAGATCAGGCGGGGCTGGCCCGGTGCCGGCTTGGCGGCCGCGGCCTTGCCGCCGAGCGGGTTGGACGCCGTGGTGTCCTGCGGCGCGGGATCGGCGGCGAAGGCGAGGGTCGCCGTGGCGCCCAAGGCCAGGATCAGGAGGCGGAGCATTTTTTTCATCTTCAGATTCTGGGTGAGAGGCCGTCGGCCAGCGACAGCCGGTAAGCGCGCACGCCCGGCAGCAAGCTGGCCAGCCAGCCCGCCACCAGCAGGCCGGCCAGCCAGGTCCATTCGTGCAGTGTAGGTGCCGACAGCGAAAGGGTCAGCCCGAACTGCGCCTGCAGCCATGGGGCGAGGAGGGCGATGCCCAGCGCCGCAGCCACGAGGCCGAGCGCGACGCCCAGCAGCGTGACCATCGCGCCTTCGAGTGCCAGCAGCGCCAGCACGTGGCGCAGGCTGGCACCGACCGCGCGCAGCACTGCCAGTTCGCGGCGGCGCTCGTTCAGGCCGGCCATCACCACCGACACCAGCCCGGCCAGGCTGACCAGCGCGACCAGGCCCGACATCAGCAGCAGCGCGTTCTCGCCGACGCCGATCACGCTCCACAGTTCGTCCAGCGCCACGCCGGGCAGGATGGCCATCAGCGCCTCGGGCTGGTAGGCCCCGACCCAGCGCTGCACCGCGAACACCGCGGCCCGGTTCTTGAGGCCGACCAGCGCGGCGGTCACGGTCTTGGGCGTGAGGTCGAACTTGCGCACCTGCCCCGGGGGAATCTTCACGCCTGGCAGTGGCGCGCCGCCGCGCCATTCGAGGTGGATGGCTTCCATCGCCGGCAGCCCGATGTGCACGGTGCGGTCCACCGGCGTGCCGGTGCGCGCCAGCACGCCGACGACAGTGAAGGGCTTGTCGGCATGCTCGGCCACGTTGAGTTCACCGCTGCCGTGCGCCAGCGTGATCTTCCGGCCCGTGCGGTAGCCGAGGCGGTCCGCGACTTCGGCGCCCACCACCGCATCGAAAAGTTCGGCGAAGGGCTTGCCCTCGCGCATCTGCAGCGCCTGCCGGTTGCCGTAGCGGAAGTGCTGGAAGTACTCGGGCGTCGTCGCCAGCACCGCGAAGCCGCGGTGCGAATCGCCCAGCGACAGCGGCACCACCCAATCCACGCCGGGGTGCTGCGAGAGCGCCTGCACGCTCTGCCACTGCATGTTGTGGGTGGCCGCGCCGATGCGGAACACCGAATAGAGCAGCAGCTGAGAAGACCCGGTGCGCGCCCCCACGATCAGGTCCGTGCCCGACACGGAGGCGGAGAAGTTCTCGCGCAGCTCGGTGCGGATGCGCTCCACGCCCAGCAGCAGAAAGGTCGACAGCGCGATCGACAGCACCGTGAGCGCCAGGGTGAAGCGCCGGTTCCAGGCGCTCTTCCAGGCGATGGCGAAGAGTGCCTTCATGCGGGCTCTCCGGCCCCCGCGCGGTTGATCTCGGGCAGCAGCAGATGCCTGCCGAAGCGGGCCGCGATGCGCTGGTCGTGGCTCACGAAGACCAGGGTGCTGCGGTTCACCGCGCAGGCCTCGACCAGGACATCGAGAAAGGCTTCGCGCCGGTCCTCGTCCAGGGCCGAGGTGGGCTCGTCGGCGATCACCACCTCGGGGTGCCCGATCAGCGCGCGTGCCGCGGCCACGCGCTGCTGCTGGCCGACCGAGAGCTGCAGCGCCTGGCGCTGCCACAGTGCCGCGGGCAGGCCCATGCGTTCGAGCAAGGCCTGGGCTTGCGCGCGCGCCGGGGCGCCATCGCGCTGCGCCTGCGCGCGCCGCCGCGCCGAGAAGCGGCAGGGCAGCAGCACGTTGTCGAGCAGGCTGAGATAGGGCAGCAGGTTGAACTGCTGGAAGATGTAGCCCACGTGCGCCACGCGCCGGCGGTCGCGCGCCGCGCCCGAGAGCGCGGCCCAGTCCTCGCCCAGCAGCGTCACGCGGCCCGCATCGGCCACCAGCACCCCGGCCAGCAGCGACAGCAGGGTGCTCTTGCCGCAGCCGCTGGGTCCGTGCAGGAACACGGCCTCGCCGGCCTCGATCTCCAGCAGGTCGATGTCGATGCAGGGCGCCGTCGCGCCCGGCCAGGCGAAGCGCAGGCCCTCTGCGCGCAGGACGGCAGCGGCGCTCACGAAAGAATCATTTGCCGCCGACCAGGCTCAGGCGCGTGGCCGGCCGCTTGAGCGAGCGCTTGAACTGGCCGGCTGGTGTGACGATCTGCGCATCGATCTGGCGCAGCGCCTTGAAGGCGCCGAACAGGCCCAATTCGATGAACTTCGCCTCGGGGGCCTGGGTGCAGTTGAAGGCGAAGCTGCCATCCAGGTCCGCATGGCCTTCCGAGCCCGGCTCGGCCTTGCCCAGGCCCAGCGCCGCGGAGCGCAGGTGGACCGGGCCGAGCTTGCAGTTGGCGGCCGGGTCGATCTTGAAGAGCTGGTCGGCTGCGCGCAACTGCGCGACCACGTCGCCGGCGGCTTTCTTCTCGGCCTCTGTCGCCGGCGCGTGCTCGAAGCCGACGAAGTTGTCCAGTGGAGATTCCATCTCGATCACCACCGTCGGCCCTTCGACCGCGATGTCGAGCTTCATCTGGCCATGCACATGCGCGCGCGCCTGCGCCGAGGCCGCGAGCGGCATCGCCGCCACCAGCCCCGTGCACACCAGCGCGCGAAAAGCGCGTGGAAAAAGATTCATGCATCCGCACCTTGCCGGGTCGGCAGCCCCGGCGTGTTGCTCCATTCGCTCCAGCTGCCGGCATAGAGCGCGGTCGGCCCCAGCCCGGCGATCTGCATCGCCAGCACATTCGGCACGGCGCTGACGCCGCTGCCGCAATGGTGCACGACCGTGGCGGGGTCGCGGCCTGCCAGCAGCGATTCGAATTCGGCGCGCAGCTGCGCGGCCGGCTTGAACTTACCGTCGGGGCCGAGGTTCTCGGTGAAGGGCCGGTTCAGGGCTCCGGGGATGTGACCGGCGATCGGATCCAGAGGTTCCACCTCGCCGCGGTAGCGCGCGGCGGCGCGCGCGTCGATCAGGGTCTGGCCGGCCTGGTCGAGGTGCGCGGCGACGGAGCGCGTGTCGACGAGGTTCACCAGCGGCCGGCCGGGCACGAAGTTCGATTGGAAGCGCGCGGGCTCCTCGCGGGCGGTCAGCTCGCCGCCGGCGGCCTGCCACGCCTGCAGCCCGCCGTCGAGCACGGCGACCGCCTCATGGCCCATCCACTTCAGCATCCACCAGAGCCGACCGCAGTAGTTGGCGCCGTTGCGGTCATAGACGACCGCCTGCATGTCGTTGGCGAAACCCACGCTGCACAGCCAGGCCGTGAACTTCTCGCGGCTGGGCAGGGGATGGCGTCCGCCCGAGGCCGGCGGGCCCTCGTCCGCCTGCGCCACCACGACCTCGCCGCGGGTGTTGGGCACGCCGTGCTTCGCGCTCAGGTCGGTGTCCAGGTTGGCGTATTGCGCGCCGGGGATGTGGGCGGCGCGGTAGTGCTGCTCGCCCGCCTCGGGCTTCATCAGGTCGAAGCTGCAGTCGAACACCATCAGCGGTGCACCGCCGGCCTGCAGGGCGATCAGTTCTTCGGCGGAGATCAGGGTCGTGTACATGGCCATGGCGGGGGCTCCTTCAATGCTTCAATGCTCTTCCGCGGGCGCCTTGGGCAGCGAGCGCTGGCGCAGCACCGTGGCGGCGATGCCGCTGCCGACGATCAGCGCCATGCCGGCCCAGCCGGCAGCGTCGATGCGGTCACCGAACAGCATCACACTGTAGACCGCCGCGAAGACGATGCCGGAGTACTGCAGGTTGGCCACCACCAGCGTGCCCGCCTGCGACTTGGCGGTGGCGTAGGCGCGCGTCATGCACAGCTGGCCCACGGCCGCGAGCACGCCCACCGGCAGCAGCCACAGGGCGTGCCGCCAGGTCCACTCGGCCCAGGGCGTGGCGCTGCCGAACAGCATGACGATCCCGCCGGCCACCGCCGAGCCCACCGCGAAGTAGAAAACCGTGCGCGACTCGGGTTCGCCCACGCGCGAAAGCGCCACCACCTGCATGTAGGCGAAGGCGGCGGTCAGGCCCGACATCAGGCCCACCAGCCCGGCGAAGGCCTGGCTGCCTTCGACGGAGGGCTTGAGCATCAGCACCACGCCGGCGAAGCCGGCCAGCACGGTCATCACCAGCGGGCCCTGCAGCGGGGGCCTCGCCACGCGGCCATCGCGGCCGGGCACCGGCACCCAGGCCAGCAGCGCGCCGCCGACGAGGAAAGCGGCGATCCACACGCTGCTCATGTAGTTCAGCGTCATCGCGGTGGCCAGGGGCAGGTGCGCGATGGCGTAGAACCAGGCGCCCATCGAGAACACGCCGATCAGGCTGCGCCAGGCGTGCATGCCCGGGTAGGCGGTGGCGAGCGACAGGCCGCGCTGCCGTGTCAGCGCCCACAGGACGAGCATGCCGATCAGGCCGCGGTAGAACACGAGTTCGGCGCTCGTGAACCAGTCCGACGCGATCTTCACGCACACCCCCATGGTGGCGAAGACCAGGGCCGCGAGGACCATCCAAAGTGCTTGCATCCTCCGGCTGGGGCAGACAGGCCTAGACGCCCATCTCCCGGCGATACCACTCGTGGAACTGCTGCATGCCGTCTTCCATGGGGCTCTGGTAGGGCCCGCTCTCGTCGTCGCCGCGCAGCATCAGGGCGCGGCGGCCGGCATCCATGCGCTCGGCGATCTCGTCGTCTTCCACGCAGGTTTCCATGTAGGCGGCCTGCTGCGCCTCGACGAACTCGCGCTCGAAGGCCACGATTTCTTCAGGGTAGAAGAACTCCACCATGTTGAGCGTCTTCTGCGGGCCGATGGGATGCAGGGTCGATACGGTGAGCACGTGCGGGTACCACTCGATCATCACGTGCGGGTAGTAGGTCAGCCAGATCGCGCCGTACTTGGGTGGCCTGCCTTCGCGGTACTTGAGCAGCGCCTCCTGCCACTTCTGGTAGACCGGGCTGCCCGCGCGGCCCAGGCGGTTGGCCACGCCCACTGTCTGCACCGAGTGATGGGGGCCGAATTCCCAGCGAAGATCGTCGCAGGTGACGAAGCTGCCGAGGCCGGGGTGGAAGGGGCCGACGTGGTAGTCCTCGAGGTAGACCTCGATGAAGGTCTTCCAGTTGTAATTGCACTCGTGCAACTCGACGCGGTCCAGCGCATAGCCCTCGAAGTCGAGGTCCGCGCGCGGGCCGAGACGGGCCAGGTCCGTCATGACGTTGCGGCGGCTGTCCGGGCTCTGCTCGAACAGCAGGCCGTTCCATTCGGTCAGGGGGTAGTTTTGCAGGTCCAGGCAGGGGTCCTGCGCGAAGTGGGGCGCGCCGATCAGCTTGCCGGTGGTGCGCGGATCGGCCGCGGCGTAGGTCCAGCGGTGCAGCGGGCACACGATGTTGCCGCCGGTGCGGGAATCGAGTTCGCCCCGGCCCTGAAGGATCAAGGCCTGTCGGTGGCGGCATACGTTGGAGATCAGTTCCACGCCCTTGGGCGTGTGGACCAGTGCCCGACCCTGTTGCTCCTGGGGCAGGGTGTGGTAGTTGCCGGGCTCCGGCACCGAGAGGCGGTGGCCCACGTAGCGCGGACCGCCGGCGAAAAGCGTTTGCAGCTCGCGGGCGTAGAGCGCCTCGTCGAAGTACGCAGTCACCGGAAGTTGGCTCGAAGCCTGCTGCAGTTGAAGACTTAAATCAGACATGGGTGACCTGACCAAGCTCCCCACAGGGAGAAGAGAACGGAAGGTGGCGCCGCCGCGCAAGGGTGGGCGACCCGGAGGAGAACATCGCCGGCAGGCGCCGACGCGAAAGGGGGCGATTGTACCCCGGGGAAAATAGGAATGCCCATGGCTTTGTCCGGGCGCGGAAGGAGGGCTTCGCCCGGCGCCCCCCGGGGCGTGGCCGGTCCCGTTTTGGTGTGCGGTCCTAAAATGCCCGGTTTGCATCTTCGTTCCCGCATGCCCAAGCCTTCCCCCACAACACCGGCTTCGCCGGACGCCCCCCAGGCGGCGCCCCTGCCCGCGAGCTACGAAGCCGGCCTCCAGGAACTGGAACAGCTCGTGGCCGAACTCGAATCGGGACAACTGCCGCTCGACCAGCTGCTCGGCAGCTACCAGCGGGGTGCGGCCCTGCTGGCCTTTTGCCGCGAGCGCCTGCAGGCGGTGGAGGATCAGATCAAGGTGCTCGACGCGAACGGCCTCAGGGCCTGGACGGCCGAATGAGCGCGGTCGCAGCCGATGCGGTGCGCTGGGATGCGCAGCGCCTGGCGGCGTGGAGCGATCCGCGCCTGTCGCAGGTCGAGGCCGCGCTGTCGCAGTGGGTCGGCATCGATGCGCCGGTGCTGCTGGGCGACGCCATGCGCTACGCCGTGCTCGACGGCGGCAAACGCCTGCGGCCTCTCCTGGTCTTCGCTGCCAGCGAGGCGGTGGGCGGGCAGGCCGAGGCCGCGCTGCGCGCCGCCTGCGCGGTCGAACTGATCCATGCTTATTCGCTGGTTCACGATGACCTGCCATGCATGGACAACGACGTGCTGCGCCGCGGCAAGCCCACGGTGCACGTGAAGTTCGGCGAGGCCGACGCGCTGCTCGCGGGCGACGCGCTCCAGGCACTCGCCTTCGAGCTGCTCACGCCCGAGGGCGATATCGCGCCCGCCGTGCAGGCGCGCCTGTGCCGGCTGCTCGCGCGCGCGGCCGGCAGTCAGGGCATGGCCGGCGGCCAGGCGATCGACCTGGCCAGCGTCGGGCTTGCGCTGGACGAAGCCCAGCTGCGCGAGATGCACCGCATGAAGACCGGTGCGCTGCTGCTGGGCAGTGTCGAGATGGGCGCCGCCTGCGCCGGCGCCGTCGAGCCGGCCTCGCTGCAGGCGCTGCGCGACTACGGCGCCGCCATCGGCCTGGCCTTCCAGGTGGTGGACGACATCCTCGATGTCACCGCCGACTCGCAGACCCTCGGCAAGACCGCCGGCAAGGACGCCGCGAGCGACAAGCCCACCTACGTTTCCCTGCTCGGTCTCGACGGCGCGCGCGCCGAGGCCGGCACGCTGCTGGCGCAGGCGCTCGCCGCGCTCGACCGCAGTGCCCTGGCCGACACCGCTGCGCTGCGCGCGCTGGCCCACATGGTCGTGGACCGCGACCGTTAAGAACCATGGCCCCACTGCTTCCCACGATCCACGATCCTTCCGCCCTGCGCCAGCTCGACCGCACCCAGCTCAAGCAGCTGGCCGACGAGGTGCGCAGCTGCGTTCTCGACAACGTCTCGCGCACCGGCGGCCACCTCAGCTCCAACCTGGGCACTGTGGAGCTCACGGTGGCGCTGCACCACGTGTTCAACACGCCGCACGACCGGCTGGTGTGGGACGTCGGCCACCAGACCTACCCGCACAAGATCCTCACCGGCCGGCGCGAGCGCATGCCTTCGCTGCGCCAGATCGGCGGCATCTCCGGCTTTCCGCAGCGCACCGAGAGCGAGTACGACACCTTCGGCACCGCGCATTCCTCCACCAGCATCTCGGCCGCGCTCGGCATGGCGCTGGCGGCCCGGCTGAAGGGCGAGGACCGGCACGCGGTGGCCATCATCGGCGACGGCGCGATGACCGCCGGCATGGCCTTCGAGGCGCTCAACAACGCGGGCGTGCAGGACTGCAAGCTGCTGGTCATCCTCAACGACAACGACATGTCGATCAGCCCGCCGGTGGGCGCGCTCAACCGCTACCTCGCCCAGCTGATGAGCGGCAATTTCTATGCCGCGGCCAAGAACGTGGGCAAGACCGTCCTGCGCAAGGCGCCGCCGCTGTTCGAGCTGGCCAAGCGCCTGGAGCAGCATGCCAAGGGCATGGTGGTGCCGGCCACGCTGTTCGAGCAGTTCGGCTTCAACTACGTCGGCCCGATCGACGGCCACGATCTCGACTCGCTGGTCCCCACGCTGGAGAACCTCAAGCACCTGCACGGCCCGCAGTTCCTGCACGTGGTCACGAAGAAGGGGCAGGGCTACAAGCTGGCCGAGGCCGACCCGGTGGCCTACCACGGGCCCTCCAAGTTCGACCCGGCCATCGGCCTGGTGAAGCCTGCCACCGCGCCCAAGCAGACCTTCACCCAGGTCTTCGGCCACTGGCTGTGCGACATGGCGGCGCAAGACAGCCGTCTCATCGGCATCACGCCCGCGATGCGCGAGGGCTCGGGGCTGGTGGAATTCGAGCAGCGCTTTCCCGAGCGCTACCACGACGTCGGCATCGCCGAGCAGCATGCCGTCACCTTCGCCGCCGGCCTGGCCTGCGAGGGGCTCAAGCCGGTGGTCGCCATTTACTCGACCTTCCTGCAGCGCGCCTACGACCAGATGATCCACGACGTGGCGATCCAGAAGCTGCCGGTGGTCTTCGCGCTCGACCGCGCCGGCCTGGTCGGCGCC
Source organism: Variovorax defluvii (assembly GCF_039541515.1). Taxonomy (NCBI): domain Bacteria; kingdom Pseudomonadati; phylum Pseudomonadota; class Betaproteobacteria; order Burkholderiales; family Comamonadaceae; genus Variovorax; species Variovorax defluvii. The sequence continues at coordinate 97,106 of NZ_BAABGJ010000056.1, read as the reverse complement.
GACGGGGCGACCCATGCCGGCGCCTACGACATCGCGTTCATCCGCTGCATCCCCAACATGAGCCTGGCCTGCCCGGCCGACGAGGCCGAGTGCCGGCAGCTGCTGTCCAGCGCCTTCGCGCAGGACCACCCCTGCGCCGTGCGCTACCCGCGCGGCGCAGGGGCGGGCGTGCCGACGAAGCCGGGGCTCGAGGCGCTGCCCTTCGGCAAGGGCGAGCTGCGGCGGCAGGGGCGGCGCATTGCCATCCTCGCCTTCGGCACCTTGCTTTACCCGGCGTTGACCGCGGCCGAGGCGCTCGACGCCACGGTGCTCAACATGCGCTGGGTCAAGCCGCTCGACGTCGACCTGCTGCTGCAGACCGCCGCCACCCACGACTGCATCGTGACGCTGGAAGAGGGCTCGATCATGGGCGGCGCCGGCAGCGCGGTGGCCGAGGCCTTGCAGGCCGCCGGCGTGCAGCGGCCCGTGCTGCAGCTGGGCCTGCCCGACCGCTTCATCGAACATGGCGATCCGGCCAAGCTGCTGGCCGGCATCGGGCTGGATGCCGCCGGCATCGAGCGCTCGATCCGCGAGCGCTTCGGGGTCGCCGAGGCCGCCAACACCCGTCTGTCCGCAGGGAAAACCCGCCCCGGAGTCATGTAAGCATTTTTTACAATCGTCGGTTGTCGACCCGCGCGTCGGCAACGCGGCCACGAGCCGCGTTCTTGTTTTTTCCATGCACTCGGAGTCAACCTCAATGGATCGTCGTTCCCTCATCAAAAACGCAGGCATCGCCGGCGTTCTCGCTGCCGGCATCGCGCCTGCAGTCCACGCGCAGGCCTCGGTGCGCTGGCGCCTCGCTTCCAGCTTCCCCAAGTCGCTGGACACGATCTACGGGACGGCCGAGGTCTTCGCCAAGCAGGTGAGCGATGCGACGAGCGGCAAGTTCCAGATCTCGGTGCACGCGGGCGGCGAGCTGATGCCCGCCTTCGGCGTGGTGGACGGCGTGCAGAACGCCTCGGTCGAGATGGCCCACACCGCGCCCTACTACTTCTACGGCAAGGACCCGACCTTCTGCCTCGGCTGCGCGGTGCCCTTCGGCATGAACACGCGCCAGATGAACGCCTGGATGTACGAGGGCAACGGCTTGAAGCTGATGCGCGCCTTCTACGCCAAGTACAACATCATCAACCTGCCGGGCGGCAACACCGGCGCGCAGATGGGCGGTTGGTTCCGCAAAGAGATCAAGTCGGTCGCCGACCTCAAGGGCCTGAAGTTCCGCACCAACCCCTTCGCGGGCAAAGTGCTCGAGCCCTTCGGCGTGATCCCGCAGTCGATCCCCGGCGCCGACCTGTACCCCGCGCTGGAAAAGGGCACCCTCGACGCGCTCGAATGGGTCGGCCCTTACGACGACCAGAAGCTGGGCTTCAACAAGGTCGCCAAGTTCTACTACTACCCCGGCTGGTGGGAAGGCGGCCCGCAGCTGGACTTCTACATCAACACCAAGGCCTGGGAAGGCCTGCCGGCCGAGTACAAGGCGATCGTCGAGGCCGCGGCCGCGCATGCCAACATCACGATGACCGCCAAGTACGACGCGCGCAACCCCATCGCGCTGAAGCAGCTGGTCGGCTCGGGCACGCAGCTCAAGCCCTTCACGCAGGACGTGATGAACGCGGCCTTCAAGTCGGCCCAGCAGATCTACTCGGAGCTGAACAACACCAACCCCGAGTGGAAGAAGATCTATGGCGACTGGGCCAAATTCCTGGCCGACCAGAACGCCTGGTTCCGCTTCACCGAGGGCACCTTCGACCGCTTCATGCAGCAACAGAAGCTCTGATCCGGTCCGGATAGAACCGACAAGCCCCGCAGTTCACTGCGGGGCTTTTTTCATGGCCATGCATTCCGCCACGCGCTGCGCAAAGCCCGTGAGCAGGCGGGCATCGGCCGAATGGAACCACATCACCGTGGGGCCCTGCCGCACCAGCAGGCGCGGCGCGATGATGCGCTCCAGTGGACGCCAGTGCACCAGCTTCAATTGCGTGACCTTGGCAGCATCGGCGCGCCGGGTCCAGATCCAGGTCTGCGTGAGCACCTCGCCTTCGAGCCGGGTGCGGCTGTAGACGATCCAGTAGCCGATCCACGCGATGCTGAGTGCCGCCGCGCCGAAGAGCAGCAGGCCGGGCCAGGACCAGTCTGCGAGGCGAAGCGCCGGCACGCTCCACAGACCGAAGGCCAGGAGGTCCACCACCAGCACGACCGCGAGGACGCGGACGAAGCGCGGGTAGGCCGGGCTCTCCAGCGGCCCGGTGGCTTCTTCGCTGCCCTCGTTCACTGCTTGGTGTCGGCGCCCGGCGGCGAGGGCTCCGGCATCGGCAGCGCATCGGGCGCACCCGACTTCTTGTTGCCGAAGGGATCGTCCATGTTGATGCCGCTGTTGTCGGGCCCGCCCTGCAGGTCGGCCGGCATCTCCAGCTGGACCTTGTCGACGTCCACCACCACCTTCTTGTCCAGGAACACGGTGACCGTCTGCGGGAAGAAGATGACGATGGCCACCAGCAGCAACTGCAGACCGACCCATGGAATCGCGCCAAGGTAGATGTCGCGCGACTCGATCTTGCGTGGCAGCGCGCCGTTCTTGAACAGCGTGTCGGAAATGCCGCGCAGGTAGAAGAGGGCGAAGCCGAAGGGCGGGTGCATGAACGAGGTCTGCATGTTCACGCACAGCAGCACGCCGAACCACACCATGTCGATGCCCAGCTTGGCCGCCACCGGCCCGAGCATCGGCAGGATGATGAAGGCGATCTCGAAGAAGTCGAGGAAGAAGGCCAGGAAGAAGACGAACACGTTGACCGCGATCAGGAAGCCGATCTGTCCGCCCGGCAGGCCCGAGAGCATGTGCTCGATCCACTTGGCCCCGTCCACGCCCTGGAACACCAGCGAGAACACGCGCGAGCCGATCAGGATGAACACCACCATCGCGGTCAGCCGCATGGTGCCGTTCATCGCTTCCTTGAGCATCGGCCAGTTCAGGCGGCGGTGGATGGCCGCCAGGACCAGCGAACCCACGGCGCCCATCGCGCCCGCTTCCGTCGGCGTGGCGATCGCGTGGTCCATGAAGGGCAGGCCGCCCATCGAGCCCAGCACCGCGAAGATCAGGACGGCCGAGGGAATGATGCCGCGCAGGCACTTGCCCCACAGCGCCCAGCCCTGCAGTGTGCGCGCCGACGCAGGCACGCCCGGCACATAGCTGGGCTGGATGCGCGAGATGAGGAAGGTGTAGACGGCGAAGATCAGCACCTGCAGGATCGAGGGCCCCCAGGCGCCCTTGTACATCTGCCCCACGTCGGTGCCGAGCTGGTCGGCCATGACGATCAGCACCAGCGAGGGCGGCACCAGCTGCGTGATGGTGCCCGAGGCCGCAAGCACGCCGGTCGAATAGCGCATGTTGTAGCCATAGCGCATCATCACCGGCAGCGAGATCATCGCCATCGCGATCACCTGGCCGGCCACGGTGCCGGTGATGGCGCCGAGGATGAAGCCCACGATGATCACCGAGTAGCCCAGGCCGCCGCGCACCGGGCCGAAGAGCTGGCCCATGGAGTCGAGCATGTCCTCGGCCAGGCCGCACTTCTCGAGCACCGCGCCCATCAGCGTGAAGAAGGGAATGGCCAGCAGCGTCTCGTTCGAGAGAATGCCGAACACGTTGAGCGGCAGGTTGGCCATGAAGCCGGCCGGAAACCAGCCCATCTCGATCGCGAAGAAGCCGCAGAACAGGCCCAGTGCCGACAGCGAGAACGCCACCGGGAAGCCGATCAGCATGATCACGACCAGCCCCGCGAACATGATCGGGGCGAAATTTTCCATCTGCATTTCTTATCCTGGGAAGCGGTGCTTGTGGTGCGCGGCGGCTGAAAGCGGGGTCATTCGCGCCTGATCACTGCACCGGCTTCTCGTAGTGCGTGTCCATCTGGATCAGGCCGCGCAGGTAGGCGATGCGCTTGATCACCTCGGCCACGCCCTGCAGGAACACGGCGCCGAAGCCCAGGGGCATCATCAGCGCGGCCGGCCAGCGGATCAGGCCGCCGATGTTCCCGGACATTTCACCGGAGCGCAGCATGTTGAGGAAGAAGGGGAAGGTCAGCCAGAACAACAGGCCCATCACGGGCAGCAGGAAGAAGAGCAGGCCGAACAGGTCGACGTAGACCGGGCCGTGGCGCTTGAGCTTGCCGTAGATGATGTCCACCCGCACGTGCTCGTTGAGCTTGAGCACCAGCGGTGCGCCCAGCATCACGGTGGCGGCGAAGAGATACCACTGGATCTCCAGCCACGCGTTGGAGCTGAAGTCGAGCCCGTAGCGCACGAAGGCATTGCCGGCGGAGATCAGGGAGGCGGCGAGCACGGCCCACGCCGCGATCTTGCCCAGCTGGGCGCTGATCCAGTCCATGGCCAGCGCGAACTTGAGGAATGCAGACAAGGTATGTCTCTTGGGGTTGATTCAGCGCCAGTCGGGTAGGGTCGGCGCAAAGCCTGCAATGGTAACGCCCTGTTGCCGGCCCCGCTCGGCCGCGGCGGCGGGTTTTCCCGGGGATGCGCGCGGCCCGGAAGGCGATGGCCATAATGTCCCATGCCCTCGAGCCCGCCGTCCGGGACGCCCTCCGGCACTGCCGGCTCCTCCCATTCGATCGATTCGCCCGACATGCGCCGCGCGGGCCGCGAACTGCTTTCGCTGGCGCTGATCGACGCGCGCAACCACACGCTGCACCTGCTGTCGCTCTACGAACAGGCCTTGGGCTCCGCCGCCCTGGCGGTGCCATATCAGGACGGCATCGACCCGCCGCTCTGGCTGGCCGGTCACATCGGCTGGTTCTCCGAGTGGTGGATCGCGCGCAACACGCAGCGTGCCTTCGGCCCCGACTGCCCGGTCCGGCCGACGCGCCTGGCCCCCATCGAGCCGCAGGCCGACGCCTGGTGGAACCCGGCGCAGATCGACCCGGCTGCGCGCTGGTCGCCGGAGCTGCCCGACCTCGCCCAGACCAAGGCCTACCTGCTCGAAACGCTGGAAAGCACCCTCGAACTGCTGGAGCATGCGGCGGAGACCGACGCCGGCCTCTACTTCTACCGCCTTGCCCTGTTCCACGAGGACCTGCGCGGCGAGCAGCTGATCGAGATGGCGCAGACCCTGGGCGTGCCGCTCGGCGTGGAAGTCCGGCCCGCGCCGGTGGAGCGCGAGGCCCTGCTGCTGCCGGCCGGGCAGTGGACGCTCGGCCTCGACGACGACGAGGGCTTCGCCTTTGCCCAGGAGCGCGGCCGCTCGACGCTGGAGGTGCCCGAGTTCGAAATCGATGCGCAGCCCGTCACCTGGAACCAGTATGTCGAGTTCGTCGACGACGGTGGCTACGACCGCGAGGTGCTGTGGTCGCCCGGCGGCCGCGCCTGGCTCGCCGCCCAGGTCGAGGGCCGGCGCGGCCCGCGGCACGTGGAGCAGATCGGCGCGGCGCGGCGTGGCAGCGGCGGTTCGGTGCTGCAGCAGCACTTCGGCCGCACCGTCCGCGCCGCCGGCAACCAGAGTGCTGTTCACGTGAGCTGGTGGGAGGCCGACGCCTGGGCGCGCTGGGCCGGCCGTCGCCTTGCCACCGAAGTCGAATGGGAAATCGCGGCCCACCAGGCTGCGCGCCGCGGCTTCCGGTGGGCGGACGTGCACGAGTGGACCGCGGGGACCTTGCAGCCTTGGCCGGGCTTTCGGGCAGACCCGTGGAGCGCGGGCACTGTGTTCGATCCGGAGCCCGCCTTCGGCCAGGCGCGCGTGCTGCGCGGCGCCTCGTTCGCGACCCGTGCGCGCCTGCGCTCGCCCAAGCGTCGCGGGTTTGCCTGGCCGGAGCGCGACGATGGGTTCTTCGGATTCAGGACCTGCGCGATCTGATCTTGGCCTCAGCGGGGAGGGGAAAGCGGGCTGCGAGATTGCGTGACAAAAAGCGAGATTCTTCGGGGTGAGGTTGGACTACAGTCCGCGCCATTGCAAAAAAACAGGGGGCCCTTTGAGAAAAAACAATCCCGCTGCATCGCCAGCGTTCGCATCGAGACCATACGCATCGATGCCATCTGATCGCCGTCTGCCGGCGCGGATTTGGAGCCGCACAGTCCTTGCCGCTTGCCTGTGCGCTGCAGCGCTCGCGGCGCATGCCGGCTCCGTGAGTTTTACGTATGACGCGCTGGGTCGACTGGCCAGCACCGTCTATACCAGCGGCAGCTCCACCACCACGATCTCCTACAGCTACGACGCTGCGGGCAATCGAAGCTCTGTGGTGACCACCACGCCGTAGTCGATCGGCTGGTCGTTTTCTCTGCTGCACGCGCGCTGCGTGCAGCCAGTTCTCCAACTAAAAAACCTTCAGGGGGTTTCCATGCCCAAGCTCGCGCGCGCCTGCGCCGTTGTCGTGGCTGTTGCCACATCGCTTGCAAGCGGCATTGCTGCCGCACAGATCCAGAGTGGCATTGCGCGCAAGACTGCCGCGCCTGCGCCTTCCATTGCGCTTGGTGTGCCTGCTGCCAATGCGAACACCAATACCAATGCGGGGACCAGATCCAATATCAGCCAGCGTTCGTCCTCCAGCACGACGACGCGCTCGGGCAGTGCGTTGAGCTTCACCTCCGGCCAGCCCGCACTGAACTACCAACCCGCAGACCTGCCCAGCACCAAGGACCCTGTGCGACGCGAGGCCGTCAAGGACGGTGCCAAGGAGTCCGGCATCTCCGCCCGTGGCGCTGGCACCACCGCAACGACGAGCACCACCGAGTTCGCTCCCGCCCCCGGCGTCCTGCGCGCCAACATGGCCCCCGTCACCTTCGACGATGCCGAGCGCGTGCTGTCCTCCAGAGTCCTTCCGGCCAACGTCAATCAGGGCATCACTGCGACGCGCACGACCACCACCAGCAAGCTCTCCACGAGGGGCGCCAAGATCTCCGGCGACGCCAGCCCCCTGGGCCCGGCCTCCATCACCGAGCTCGCCCGGTCCCTGCGCAATCACCCCGACCTCATCTACCAGTACGTGCGCAACAACGTCGAGTACTACCCAGTCTTCGGCATCCAGAAGGGCGCCCTGGGTGCGGTTCTCGACAACCAAGCTACCGCCCACGACCAGGCCAGCCTGATGGTGCAGCTCCTGCGAGCCTCCAACATCGAGGCCAACTACGTGCGCGGCATCGTCAAGCTCAGCGCCGCGCAGTTGGGTGATGGCCTCTTCGGCGCGCCATCGACATTCGCCGCCCGCTTCAGGCCCGGCCGCGAGGGCGGCGGCAGCTTCGATCTGGCCCTGTTCGCGCACGAGCTCTCGAGCCTGCTGGACGCCGGCCTGTCGCTGATCGAGATCCTCGAGACGCTGGCCGAGCGCGAGCAGCGGCACGCACGTGCAGGCCAGGTGCTGGGCGAACTGGTGCGCCGCATGCAGGAAGGGCAGGCCTTCTCCACGGCGCTTCGGATGTACCCGTCGATCTTCCCGGAGCTGTTCGTGGCTTCGATCGCAGCCAGCGAGCACACGGGCGAACTGGCCGATGCCCTGCAGCGCTACCTGCGCTACCACGATCAGCTCGGTGCGATCCGCCGGAAGATCGTCAGCGCGTCGTTGTACCCCGCCATGCTCTGCGTGGTGGGATCGGCCGTGGCCCTGTTCCTGCTGTGCTTCCTGGTGCCGCGCTTCAGCCGCGTGTATGAGGGCATGGAGGAGCGCCTGCCGCTGGCCTCGCGCTGGCTCATGCAGTGGGGCGGATTCGCGTCGGCGCACTGGGCGCCGATCGTCGCGGTATCGATCGCGGCCTGTGGGGCGGCGCTGGTCGCGGCCGCGCAGCCGGGCGTGCGCGGCAGGCTGGGCGCGGCCCTGCAGCGCATGCGCTGGATCGGCGAACGCCTGCGGCTGCTGCAGATGTCGCGCTTCTATCGATCGCTCGGGCTGCTCCTGAGCGGCGGCATTCCCGTCACGAAGGCGCTGGGCATGGCGCAGGCGCTGCTGCCGCCTTCGCTTCGCGGTGCCGCCGGTGCGGCCACGCTGGAGGTGAAGCAGGGCCGCGCCCTGAGCGATGCGCTGCAGTCGGCCGCGCTGACGACTTCGGTCGCGCTGCGCCTCTTGCGCGCGGGCGAACGCAACGGCCAGATGGCGCAGATGCTGGAGCAGGCCGCCGCCTTCCACGACGCGGAGATGGCGCACTGGATCGACCGCTTCACGCGGCTGTTCGAGCCGACGCTGATGCTGGTCATCGGCCTGGCCATCGGCGGGATCGTGATCCTGCTGTACCTGCCGATCTTCGAGCTGGCGGGGAATCTGCAATGAGCGCAGAAGACGCCACCAGCGCCGCCGAACCGCGCACCCTCACGCTCGGCGAGCTGAGCACGATGACGCCGGACTTCTCATCGCTGAGCTACGGCGAATGCCTGGAACGCGAGTGCCTGCTGGTGGCAGACGCACAGGATGTCCGCCACTTCGTGAGCGCGCATCCGCTCGACGAAGCGCTTTGCACCTGGGCCAGCTTCAAGATTCCGGGCGCGTTCACGCTGGCGCTGGCGCATCCGGTCGAACTCAAGGCGATGCTGTCGCGGCTGGAAGCGCATGGCCAGGCCATCGCGCAGGTGCTCCGGCTCGAGCACGCCGGGTCCCCGCAGACGGCGAACGAAGAAATCACGCTGAAGTCCATCGCCCGGGACGAAAGCCAGGTGGTGCGCCTGGCCAACTCCACGCTCTACGACGCGCACAAGAGCGGCGCGAGCGACATCCACTTCGAGAATACGCCGCAGGGCCTGGTCATCAAGTACCGCATCGACGGCGTGCTGTCGCAGGCGCGGCACCTGCCCGATGCCAGCATGGCCGAGCAGGTGATCTCGCGCCTGAAGGTGATGGCCGAACTCGACATCGGCGAAAAACGCATCCCGCAGGACGGGCGCTTCGCGGTGAACCTCGGCGGCCGCGACATCGACTTCCGCGTGTCGGTCATGCCGGGCCTCTTCGGCCAGGACGCGGTGCTGCGCATTCTCGACAAACAATCGCTGACGGCGGAGCTGGCGCAATTGACGCTCGACCTGCTGGGCATCGATGCCGCCGCGCAGCGCACCATCCGCCAGCTGGCGAGCCAGCCCTACGGCATGCTGCTGGTGACGGGGCCGACCGGGTCCGGCAAGACCACCACGCTGTATGCGACGCTGAGCGAGATCAACCGCGGCGACGACAAGATCATCACGATCGAGGACCCGGTCGAATACCAGTTGCCGGGCGTGCTCCAGATCCCCGTCAACGAACGCAAGGGGCTGAGCTTCGCCAAGGGCCTGCGCTCGATCCTGCGCCACGACCCGGACCGCATCCTGGTGGGCGAGATCCGCGATCGCGAGACGGCGGAGATCGCCGTGCAGGCCGCATTGACGGGCCACCTGGTGTTCACGACGGTGCACGCCAACAGCGTCTTCGATGTGCTGAGCCGCTTCCGGCACATGGGCGTGGACGCGTACAGCTTCGTCACGGCCTTGAACGGTGTCGTGGCGCAGCGGCTGGTGCGGCTGAACTGCCCGCGGTGCAGTGAGGCCTGCGAGCCGGACGACGCGCTGCTGCAGGCCTCCGGCCTGGCGCGTGGCGCCTTCGCAGGGCAGGCGCTTCGGCAGGGCAGGGGATGCGCCCATTGCCGCGCGACCGGCTACAAGGGGCGCCGCGCGCTGACCGAGGTGCTGGTGCTCGACGACGCCCTGCGTGAACTCATCCTGAGGCAGGCGCCGATCGCGCAGCTCAAGGAAGCCGCGCGCGCCCAAGGCATGGTCCTCATGCGGCAGCAGGCGCTGGAGGCCGTCAGGCTGGGACAGACCACCTTGCAGGAGATCAACCGTGTCACCTTCGTGGCGTAGGTCTCGCATCCGCGTCCACCTCTCATCGGGCGCCTTGGCGGCGTGTGAGGTGCAGGGCCGGGGGCGCGGGGCGCGGGTGCTTCGCAAGGCACGCTTTGGTTTCGAACCCGGTGCGCGCGAGTTGGCCATGGCCTCGCTCGCCGAATGGATCGGGCAAGCGGCGCGCGAGGCGCGTCGACGCAGGCCTTCGCTGGAGTGGGTGCTGGGCGCGTCGGAAGTGCGCTACCTCCTGCTGCCGTGGACGCCCGACCTCGCCGATCCGCGCTTCCGCGACGTGCTGGCGGCGGCCTCGTTCGAGCAGCAGTTCAGGGAAGACCCCGGACTGTTCGCGGCGCGCTTCGCCGGCCCGGTGTACGGCCACGCCCAGTTGGCTGCGTTCGTGCCGCATGCCCTGGTGGCGGAGATCGGTGCGCACGCGAGCGCGTCCGGCTGCCGCCTGGCGCGCATCGAGCCGGCCGTTGCAGTCGTGTGGGCGCGCTTCCAGCCGCTGCTGCGGCAGGAGCGCGGCACCTTGCTGCTGATCGATGGCGAGCGGCAGCTCGTGCTGCGCCATGCGCATGGGCAAATCGCGCAGGTCGCGCTGCGGCCCTTCTGCACCGGAACCCTGGCGGCGTCGTTGCCTGCCGGCGATGGCGATGCCGCGTGGCGGGTGTTTTCGTCGAACCCTGTCGAGACCGGGTGTGCGAATTCGGAAGCCGCGCTCAGGCTCGCGGATGGCCACGGCTTCGTGGCAGTCGAGGATGCGGGCTATGCCTTCGCGCTGTGCGGCGTGTATTGATGGAGGAGGGCACGGCGTTGAACATGGACTTCGCACCACGAGCCGCCTGGCGGATGACCCACGTCATGTTCCTGCTGGCCGGCGCACTCGGCTGTGCCCATGCGCTCTGGCAGCGCCACGTGCTCCTGCAGGATCGCTCGGCGCTCGTCACGCAGGTCGAGGCGCAGGCCGAAGCGCAGCAACGCGCCGTGAGGCATCTGTCCCCGCAGGCGCAGGCCGCGCGACCCGAGGCGCGGGCCGAGGTGGAAAGACTGGCGGCGGGCTTGCAGCGCCCGTGGCAGCCGATGCTCAACGCGCTGCAGATCGCCATCAGGAACGACGCCTCGGTCACGCGCGTGCAGCCTGAAGCGGACGCCTTCCGGCTGCGCATCGCGGGGCAGGCCGACAGCAGCAAGGCCTTCCTCGATTTCGTGCAGCGCCTGCAGGACGATGCCTCCTGGCAGAGCGTCGAGCCGCTGTCGGAGTCGCGGCAGCCACAGCCCGAAGCGGCTGCGGGCGGCAAGCCGGTGAGCTTTCTGCTGGCGGTGGAGTGGCGGCAGCGATGAGCGTCCTCCCGTCCAACGAAGGCCCTGGAGCGCGGCGCATGGCAGCGGGCCTCGGCCGTGTGCGATGGGTGTTGCGGCGCGCCTGGGCGTGCGCGGACGGCCCGGCCTTCGCGACCTGCGCCGCGCTGGCTTTGTGGGCCGGCCTGGCCTTGATCGTGAACCTGCCGCTTCGGCACGAGATCGATGCCTTGCGTTCGCAGTGGGGGTCAGGGGCCGCCGCTGCCGTGCCGCGCGCCGTGCCCCCTCGGTGGTCGGAGCGGGTCGATGCCTTCCTGGCCTTCCTGCCGCCGGCCGAGCTTCGCGAGCAGCAGATGCAGACCCTGCACGGGCTGGCGGGAGAATGCGGCGTGCTGCTGTCGCGCGTCGAGTACGCGCACGGCGCTCTGCCTGAGTTGCCGGTTCGCCGCCTGTCGTTGCAGATGTCGATCGTCGCCGGCTACGCACCATATCGGAAGTTTCTCCACAGCCTGCTGGCGGGCATGCCCAACCTGGCGATCGAGCGCATTGCAATGGAGACTTCGCCGGAACAGCCGGACCGCCTGGTCGTGCGGCTGGACGCCAGCCTGTACTACCGCCAAACCGGCCAGCCGGGCCGATCCGGCGACGCGAGCCGCCGATGAAGACACCGGGCTTGTCCAAGCCGCTGCAGGCGGCGCTGTGGCTGACTGCGGTGTTGACGGTCGTGGTGCTGATGAAACCGGAGGCGCCCGGCGTGTTGGCCGCGGATGCGCCCGCATTGCAGAAGGAAGAGGCGCGGGCGCCTGCCGAGGTGGCCGTAACCGTCGACACGCCGTGGGTGCGCGCCCCCGAAGACGCATGGACGCCCCCCGAAGCCGAGCAGCCGGCCGCCGTGGCGCCGCCCGCGCCGCCGCCCGCCCCGCCGCCGCCCACCGCGATCGCGCCGCCGCCCGAGCCCGTGGCGCCCGATCCCGCGATGCGCTACCTCGGCCGGCTGGATCAGGACGGCCGCCGCTTCGTCTTCCTCGGCGTCGGCGACGACGCGCAGGTCGTCGAGGTCGGCGCTGCCATCGACGGCGTCTGGAAGGTCGAAAAAGTCACCGCCACGCAGGTCGAGCTGCGCTACCTGCCCCTGAACCAGATCCGCGCCATCGCGACCCACTGAATTGTCATGACCCCTTCATCTTCACCCGCCTCGATCGTCGGGCCGTGCCTGCTGGCGCTGGCGCTCGCGCTGTTGTCAGGATGCGCAAACTACCTGGAGGAGCGCCGCGCCGACCGCCTGCTGTCGGAAGGCCGGTTCGATGCGGGCCTCGCGAGCCTGGCCGAGCTGGCGAAGACCGACCCGGCCAACCATCGCCTGAAATACATCCAGGTGCGGGACGGCGTGCTGCGCGATCTCCTGCAGAAGGCACGGCGCTTCGTCGCGCAGAACAAGCCGATGGAGGCCCGGGAGGCCTACGCAGAAATGCTCCGGCTCGATCCGAAGAGCGATGCAGCGCTCACCGGCATCGCCGCCCTCGAGCGCGAGGCGCGCGAATCCGAACAGATGGCACAGGCGAAATCATCGCTGGAACAGGGCGACGCCGAAGCCGCCTTGCGCACCCTCGACGAGGTGCTTCTGCACAACCCCGCACAGCCCGATGCGTTGAAGCAACGCCAGCACATCGAGATCGAACGCAACCGCGGCCTCGTGTCCGAACCCGTGCTCGCCGAGTCGCTGCGCAAGCCGGTGACGCTGGAGCTGCGCGACGTCAACATCCAGACCGTGCTGGAAATCCTCTCCCGCACCTCGAACGTCAACTTCGTGCTCGACAAGGACATCAAGGGCGATATCCGGACCACCATCTTCGCGAAGAACACCTCGGTCGAGGATGCGTTGAACCTGCTGCTGCGGACCAGCCAGCTCAACAAGAAGGTGCTCAACGAATCGACCCTGCTGATCTACGCGGACACCGAAGACAAGCGCAAGCGCTACGAAGACCTGGTGATGCGGACCTTCTACCTGAAGAATGCCGATCCGAAGAAGGTCCAGGAAATGCTGCGCACGCTGCTGGCGCCGCAGTCGATGTTCGTCGACGACAGGTTCAAGATGCTGATCGTGCGCGACAAGCTGGCGGTCATCGCCGCCGTCGAGCGCCTGATCGCCACCTATGACATGCCCGATCCGGAGGTGCTGCTCGAAGTCGAGATCCTCGAGGTCAACGAGAACGGCCTGCTCAACGCCGGCATCCAGTATCCCGACCGCCTGGCCGCCAGCGTCTACGGCCGGGCCGGCGTGCCGGGCCAGTTGACGGTCGACGAGCTGAAGCACCTGGGCCAGGGCAACTTCCAGCTCTTCCTGCCGGACCCTTTGCTGGTACTCAACCTGAAGCAGACCAGCAGCGACGCGAAGACCCTGGCCAACCCGCGCATCCGCGTCAGCAACCGGCAGAAGGCCAAGGTCCTGATCGGCGACAAGGTGCCGGTGATCACCACCACCGTCAACCAGAATTCCAGCGCGTCGACGGAATCGATCAGCTACCTGGACGTGGGGCTCAAGCTCGAGGTCCTGCCCGAGATCCACGTCGACGGCGAGGTGACGATGGCGGTCGACCTGGAGGTCAGCAACGTCGTCAAGGAGATCCGGTCGACCACGGGCCTGCTGGCCTACCAGATCGGCACGCGCAACGCGAACACGGTGCTGCGCCTGCACGACGGCGAGACGCAGGTCCTGGCGGGCTTGTTGAAGGACGAGCAGAACCGCAACGCCGCGGGCATTCCCGGCCTGGGCCAGGTGCCGGGGGTGGGGCGGCTGTTCTCCAACCAGACCTCGACCAACGGCCGTTCGGAGATCGTGCTGCTCATCACGCCGCGCATCGTCCGGGCGATGGCGACGCCGCCGGCCCACGTGGTCGAGTTCGCCTCCGGCACGGCCGACAGCACGGGCGTGCGGCCCCTGCGCGTCGCGCCGCTTGCCCGCCTCGGTGAGGCAGACACCCGACCCTCGGAGGCGGGGCCATGAGGATTCGAAGACGCGGCTTCACTTTGATCGAGATGATGGTGACGGTGGCGCTGGTCGGCATCCTCGCATCGGTCGCGGTGCCCTTGACCGAGATGTCCATCCAGCGGCAGAAGGAGCAGGCACTGCGGGCCGCGCTGCGCGAGATCCGCGGCGCCATCGACGCCTACAAGCGCGCGGGCGACGAAGGGCGTGTGCACCGTTCGGCGACGGCCACGGGCTATCCGCCGACGCTCGAAGCGCTGGTCGAGGGCGCGCCGGACCTCCAGGACCCGGGCCGCCGCAAGATCTTCTTCCTGCGCCGCGTGCCGCGCGATCCCATGAACCCCGACATGTCGCTGGCGCCGGGCGCCACCTGGGGCAAGCGCGCGTACGCGAGCGAGGCCGATCGGCCGATGGAGGGGGACGATGTCTACGACGTCCGGTCGCTCAGCGGCCGCGTGGGCCTCGACGGCGTGCCGTACGCCCAGTGGTGAGGCGAATGAAGCGCAAGCTGGGATTCACGCTCATCGAGCTGCTGGTGGTGATGGCCATCGTCGCGGCGCTCCTGGCCATCGTGGCACCGCGCTACATGAACAGGATCGCCGTCGCGAAGGAGGCCGCGCTGAAGGAAAACCTCTCGGCGCTGCGCATCGGGCTCGACCAGTTCTACAGCGACAGGGGCACGTACCCCGAGGCGCTCGGCGAACTGGTCGAGCGGCGCTATCTGCGGGCCATGCCGGTGGACCCGGTGACCGAGCGCCGCGACACCTGGGTGCCGGTGGTCCGGGAGGAAGAGGGCGGCCGCAAGGTGGTGCGCGACGTGCGCAGCGGCGCGCCCGGCAAGGCCACCGACGGCACGCTCTTCGCGTCGTGGTAGCCGGCATGCAAGGCGAACACCAGCGCCAGGCGCAGCGAGGCGTGGGCTACCTGTTCATGCTGCTCGCGGTGGCGCTGCTGTCCCTGGGCATCGGCAAGGCCGTCGAGGTCTACACGGTCTCGGCGCAGCGCGAGAAAGAAGCCGAGCTCGTGCGCGTGGGTGCGCTCTACCGCCAGGCCATCAAGGACTACTACCTGAGCGCACCCGGTGGCCAGCATCGCTATCCGGCGCGCTTGGAGGAACTGCTGAAGGACTCCCGCCACCTCGTGACGCGCCGCTACCTGCGCCGGCTCCATGCCGACCCCATGACCGGGCAGCCCTTCACGCCGCTCCTGGCGCCGCAGGGTGGCATCTGGGGCGTGGCGAGCAGTTCGTCCCGATCGCCGATACGCACGGCGCCCCCGCGCGAGGCGACCGTGCAACGGGGAGAGGTACCGAGCTACCAGGGCTGGCACTTCGTTTACGACGGCATCGACGACGGTCGCTGATCCGCGGCCGTCCCGGTTTGTCCTGTGTGCAGAGCCCGTGCCATCATCGGGCATCCTTGTCGACGACGACAACCCTCCCCCTGGAAAGGACGCTGCCGGATGGCCCGCGTGCGTGACCCGGCTGGCTACGACGGCCAGCGCGAAATGATTCTTTCGAATGCGGCGCAGCTGTTCGCGCAGCGCGGCTATGCCGGCACCTCGATGAACGAGGTGGCCGCGGCTTGCGGCGTTTCCAAGGCCACGCTCTACCACTACGTGCGCGACAAGCACGACCTCGCGGTGCGCATCGCCGAAGAGCACGTGCGGCGCCTCGAGGCCGTGGTCGAGCAGGTGCTGCGCGAGCACGCGACGCCGCAGGCGCGGATGGCGGCGCTGATCCGCAGCTTCGTCGCCGAGTACGCGATGGCGCAGAACGCGCAGCGCGTGCTGACCGAAGACGTGCGCTTCCTGCGCGAGGAAGATCAGCAACGCATCATCGGCGTCGAGCGGCGCGTGGTGGCCGCCTTCGCGCGCACCATCGCCGAGGTGCGCGGCGAAGACGCCGACAGCAAGCTGGGCAAGCCGATGGCGATGCTGCTCTTCGGCATGATCAACTGGATGTTCACCTGGATGAAGCCCGGCCGCGAACTCGACCACGAGGCCATCGGCGAGATGGTGGCCGAGCTTTTTTTCGGCGGCGTGCGCGCAGTGCAGGTGCCGCCTGCGCTGGCGACGGTCGAGCTGCCGGACCGGCCCACCCCGGCGCGCGAGGCAGGCTGAATCAGCCGCGCCGGGTGGCGATGAGCGAGCGAACGTCGGGCCACTGCATGCGCGGGCGGTGCGGCTGCGGCGTCGCCAGCGGCTGCACCTCGGCCATGCCCGCCAGGCAGCGGCGTGTGAGTTCCTGGTAAGTCTGCGTACCTTCCTGCTTCCAGGCGAGTTCCTCGTCGCCGAGCATGCGCCGTACCCGGGCCGGCAGGCCGGCCACCAGGCTGCGCGCCGGCACTTTCATGCCGGCCGGCACGAAGGCGCAGGCCGCGACGATGGCGCCGGCGCCGATCTCGGCCTCGTCCATCACCACCGCGTTCATGCCCACCAGCGCGTCGCGCCGCACCACGCAGCCGTGCAGCACGGCGCCGTGGCCGATGTGGCCGTCTTCCTCGATCACCGTGTCCTGGTCCGGAAAGCCGTGGACCGTGCAGTTGTCCTGCACGTTCGAACCGCGCTCGAGCACGATGCGGCCGAAGTCGCCCCGCAGGCTCGCGCAGGGCCCCACGTAGCAGCCGGGGCCGACGATCACGTCGCCGATCAGCACGGCCGTGGGATGAACATAGGCGCCGGGGTCCACCACCGGGACCACGCCTTCGAGCGCATAACAAGGCATCGGGATTTCCTTGGGCGGTTTGTACGAAAAGAGGGGTAGGCTTGCCCTCGGCTCAGGGTTACTACCCAATACGAAGGCTTGCAGCGAAGAGCTCAAATCCTATAATCAACCGAACGGTCGGTCAATTATTTGAACATGGCCAGCGCCCCGCCAAGCCCGATCTTCAACCCTTTCGATGCCCGTTTACGATGAATGAAGACCTGGTTCTCATCGCCCAGTCCGGCGCCGTGCGCACGCTGCGGCTGAATCGGCCCGAAGCGCTCAACAGTTTCAACTCCCAGCTCCATGCGGCTTTGATGGCCGCGCTCGACGCGGCCGCTGCGGATGCGGAAGTGCGCTGCGTGGTCCTCGGCGGCTCCGGCCGTGCCTTCTGCTCCGGGCAGGACCTGTCCGACCCGATGGTCGCGCCCGACTTCTCGCCCGGCGCCGCGCCCAAAGACCTGGGCCAGGTGATCGAATCGCTCTACGCCCCGTTGGTGATGCGCCTGCGTTCCATGCCCGTGCCGGTGGTGGCCGCGGTGCATGGCGTGGCGGCGGGCGCGGGCGCCAATCTGGCGCTCGCCTGCGACCTGGTGGTGGCCGGGCGCTCTGCCAGCTTCATCCAGGCCTTCGCCAAGATCGGGCTTGTGCCCGACACCGGGGGCACGTGGTTGCTGCCGCGCCTGGTCGGCCCGGCGCGCGCGCTGGGCCTGGCGATGCTGGGCGACAAGCTGCCGGCTGAAGAGGCCGCGCAGATGGGGCTGATCTGGAAGTGCGTGGACGACGATGCGCTCAGCCTCACGGTGGAAGAGTTGGCGCAGCGCCTCGCCGCCATGCCCACCCGGGCGCTGGTGGCCACCCGCCAGGCATTGGCCGCCGCGCAGCAGACCGATCTGCCCACCGCGCTGGCCCACGAGGCTGCGCTCCAGCGCGAGCTGGGCGCCGCCGCGGACTATCGCGAAGGCGTCGAGGCCTTCCGCGCCAAGCGCCTGCCCCGATTCACCGACCGATGAACAGCCACTGCGACGAATGAGCCACGACACCCAAGCCCAACGCACCGCCGAGCGCGTGCGCGACGCCATGTTCGCCAACGACCGCGCCGTGCGCGGCCTCGGGATGGAGATCGAGGCCATCGCGCCCGGCCGCGCGGACATCGCCATGACCGTGCGCGAAGACATGCTCAACGGCCACGACATCTGCCATGGCGGCTTCATCTCGGCGCTGGCCGATTCGGCCTTCGCCTATGCCTGCAATTCCTACAACGAAGTCACCGTGGCCTCCGGCTTCGGCATCGACTTCATCGCGCCGGCGCGGCAGGGTGACCGGCTGGTCGCGCGCTGCGTCGAAGTGTCCAAGGCCGGCCGCACGGGCGTGTACGACACGGAGGTGCTGAACCAGCGCGGCGAACGCGTCGCCGTGTTCCGCGGGCGCTCCTACACACTCAAGGGCAAGCCGGTCGCGCCGGCCTGATCCGCAGCAACCAAGAAACTGGAGACACGACACCATGCCCGTCCTGCGCCCCGCGCCCGGCGACCTCGAGGCGATCGAAACCGCCAGCCGCGACGAGATCACCGCCCTGCAGCTGCAGCGCCTGAAGGCCACGCTGCAGCGCGCCTACGACAAGGTGCCGCACTACCGCCAGGCCTTCGACGCGCGCGGCGTGCATCCCGACGACCTGCAGCAGCTCGGCGACCTCGCGAAGTTCCCCTTCACCGTCAAGAAGGACCTGCGCGACAACTACCCCTTCGGCATGTTCGCCGTGCCGCGCGAGCAGGTGGCGCGCATCCACGCGTCGTCCGGCACCACCGGCAAGCCGACCGTGGTCGGCTACACGAAGCAGGACATCGAGCACTGGGCCGACCTCGTGGCGCGCTCGATCCGCGCGGCCGGCGGGCGCGCCGGCGACATCGTGCACGTGGCCTACGGCTACGGTCTCTTCACCGGCGGCCTGGGCGCGCACTACGGCGCCGAGCGGGCCGGCTGCACCGTCATTCCGATGTCCGGCGGCCAGACCGAGAAGCAGGTGCAGCTGATCCGCGACTTCCGCCCCGACATCATCATGGTCACGCCCAGCTACATGCAGGTGATCATCGAGGAGTTCCAGCGCCAGGGCCTGGATGCGCGCGAGAACTCGCTGAAGATCGGCATCTTCGGCGCCGAGCCCTGGACCGAGGCGATGCGCCGCGAGATCGAGCACAAGGGCGGCATGGACGCGGTCGACATCTACGGCCTGTCGGAAGTGATGGGTCCGGGCGTGGCCAGCGAGTGCATCGAAAGCAAGGACGGCCCGGTGGTCTGGGAAGACCATTTCTACCCCGAGATCATCGATCCCGAGACCGGCGAGGTGCTGCCCGACGGCGAGGAGGGCGAGCTGGTCTTCACCTCGCTCACCAAGGAGGCGCTGCCCATCATCCGCTACCGCACCCGCGACCTCACGCGCCTGCTGCCGCCCACCTCGCGCAGCTTCCGGCGCATGGGCAAGATCGTCGGGCGCAGCGACGACATGCTGATCATCCGCGGCGTCAACGTCTTCCCGACGCAGATCGAGGAGATCGTGCTGGCGCACGACAAGCTCTCGGGCCAGTACCTCATCAAGGTCGGCCGCGAGGGCCATCTCGACAGCGTGGAAGTGCGCTGCGAGCTGCAGCAGGCCGCGGCCGGATTGACCGACGCCGAGTGCGACGAGATCGCCCGGTGGGTGCAGCAGCGCGTGAAGACCCTGGTCGGCATCTCGACCACGGTGCTGGTGCAGCCGCCCGCCACGCTCGAGCGCACGCTGACCGGCAAGGCCCGGCGCGTGGTCGACGAACGTTCCAAATCCTGAAAGGAAAAGCCATGTACACCCAAGCCATGGACACCATGGGCAAGGACAAGGACGGCCCGAAGGCCGTCCGCTCGGCGGAGGAGATGCGGCTGGAAGAGCGCTTCGACGAACGCATCGACGCCGGCGGCTTCATCGAGGCCAAGGACTGGATGCCCGAGCACTACCGCAAGACCCTGGTGCGGCAGATCAGCCAGCACGCGCATTCCGAGATCGTCGGCATGCTGCCCGAGGGCAACTGGATCACGCGCGCGCCCACGCTCAAGCGCAAGTCCATTTTGCTGGCCAAGGTGCAGGACGAGGGCGGCCACGGCCTCTACCTCTATGCCGCCGCCGAGACCCTGGGCATCAGCCGCGACCAGATGCTCGAGGCCCTGCACACCGGCAAGGCCAAGTACAGCTCGATCTTCAACTACCCCACGCTGACCTGGGCCGACATGGGCACCATCGGCTGGCTGGTCGACGGCGCGGCCATCATGAACCAGGTGCCGATCTGCCGCTGCTCCTACGCGCCCTATGCGCGCGCCATGATCCGCATCTGCCGCGAGGAGAGCTTCCACCAGCGCCAGGGCTACGAGGCCCTGCTGACCATGATGCAGCACGGCACCGAGGCGCAGAAGGCCATGGTGCAGGACGCGGTCAACCGCTGGTGGTGGCCCTCGGTCATGATGTTCGGCCCGCCCGACGACCAGTCGCCCAACAGCGCGCAGTCCATGCGCTGGGGCATCAAGCGCTTCTCCAACGACGAGCTGCGGCAGAAGTTCATCGATGCCGCCGTGGAGCAGGCCAAGGTGCTGGGCGTGACCCTGCCCGACCCGGACCTGAAGTGGAACGAGGAACGCCAGGCGCACGACCATGGCCCGATCGACTGGGCCGAGTTCTGGCGCGTGATCGGCGGCGACGGACCCTGCAACCGAGAGCGCCTTGGCGCGCGCGTCAAGGCCTGGGAAGAGGGCGCGTGGGTGCGCGAGGCCGCGCTGGCCCATGCCGCAAAGCATGAGCACACAGAAAGGTTGGCAGCATGAGCAGCGATCAAAGCAGCACGTTGCCCTCCCCTGGTGAGGGGAGGGTTGGGGTGGGGTCGAGTACGGTCCAGCCAAAGGCCACCGCGGCCGCGGGACGCGAGTGGCCTCTGTGGGAAGTTTTCGTCCGGAGCAAGGCGGGGCTCGACCACAAGCATTGCGGAAGCCTGCACGCCGCCGATCCGCAGATGGCCGTGCAGATGGCGCGCGACGTCTATACGCGGCGCCAGGAAGGCGTGAGCGTGTGGGTGGTGCGCTCCGACCAGATCGTGGCCAGCGACCCGGCCGACAAGGACATGTACTTCGATCCCGCCGAGGACAAGGTGTACCGCCACCCGACCTTCTACGAGCTTCCGAAGTCCGTCGACCATATGTGACCGCATCATGCAAGCATCGATCGAACTCGACCGCCGCCCCGAGGTGCAGTACCTCCTGCGCCTGGGCGACACCTGCCTGATCCTCGCCCAGCGCCTGGGCGAATGGTGTGGCCACGCGCCCATCCTCGAAGAGGACATCGCCATGAGCAACATGGCGCTGGATCTGCTGGGGCAGGCGCGCGCATTGCTGACCCGTGCCGGCGAAATCGAAGGCCGTGCACACGACGAGGACCAGCTCGCCTTCCTGCGCGAAGAGCGCGATTATTTCAACCCGACACTGGTCGAACTGCCCCGCGGCGACTTCGCCTTCAGCGTGCTGCGCAACGCGATGGTCGCGACCTTGCTCAAGCTGATGTGGGAGAGGCTGGAGAGCTCCAGCGACGCCGAGGTGGCCGCCATTGCCGGCAAGGCGATCAAGGAAGCGCGCTACCACCAGCAGCACGCGGCCGACTGGGTGGTGCGCCTGGGCGACGGCACCGAGGAATCGCGCTCGCGCATGGAGGCCGCGCTGGCCCAGCTGTGGCGCTACGTGCCCGAACTCTTCACGGCCGATGCGGTGGACGAGGCCGCGCGCGCCAGCGGCCTGGGCCCGGCCTGGTCCGATCTGCGCGAAGCCTGGTTCGGCGAGATGGGCGCCGTGCTCGACGAAGCCACCCTGGCGATACCCGCGGATACGGCCTTCATGAGCACCGGCAAGCGCGGCGTGCACAGCGAGCACATGGGCTACATCCTGGCCGAGATGCAGCACCTGCAGCGCGCCTACCCGGGCGGAGCCTGGTGATGACCCCGATGCGCCCGCCTTCGACCGACGAGGCCCGCATCGCGCGCGCCTGGGAGGTGCTGGGCACCGTGCTCGATCCCGAGGTGCCGGCGCTGTCGGTGTGCGACCTCGGCATCGTGCGCGAGGTCGTGCCGCAGCCCGAGGGATTGGAGATCGTGCTCACGCCCACCTACTCGGGCTGCCCGGCCACCGAGGTCATCGAGCGCAGCGTGCTCGATGCCGTCGAGGCCGCGGGCCTCGGCCCCGCGCACGTGACCCTGCGCCGCGCCCCGGCCTGGACCACCGACTGGATCAGCGCAGATGGCAAGCGCAAGCTGCGTGACTACGGCATCGCGCCGCCGGGCGCGCCCGCCTTGCCCGGCGGCGCGGTCCCGATCCGACTGGTGCGCCGCCAGGCCGCCCAGCCCGTGCCCTGCCCGCATTGCGGCAGCGCCCGCACCGAGCAGCTCTCGGCCTTCGGTGCCACCGCCTGCAAGTCGCTCTACCGCTGCCTCGATTGCCGCGAGCCCTTCGAGCACTTCAAACCCCTCTGAGCCACGAGCGTCACATGAGCGTCATCTTCCACCCGCTGCGCGTGCGCAGCATCGAGCCCGACACCGCCGAGGCGGTGATCGTCTCCTTCGACGTGCCGGAGGAACTGCGCGGCGTGTTCGGCTTCACCCAGGGCCAGTACCTCACGCTGCGCAAGGAGATCGACGGGCAGGACCTGCGCCGCTCCTACTCCATCTGCGCCGGCGTCGACGACGGCGAACTGCGCGTGGGCGTGCGCAAGGTGCAGCAGGGCGTGTTCTCGAACTGGATCAACACCAACCTCAAGCCGGGCGACACCCTCCAGGTCATGGCGCCGCAGGGCCGCTTCTTCGTGCCCCTCGATCGCGAGGCGCGGCGCCACCACGTGGGCATCGCGGGCGGCAGCGGCATCACGCCCATCCTCTCGATCATGAAGACGGTGCTGGCGCGCGAGCCGCACTCGCGCTTCACCCTGATCTACGGCAACCGGCAGCTCAAGTCCACGATGTTCAAGGAGGAGATCGAGGACCTGAAGAACCGCTACATGTCGCGCCTGGTGCTGCAGCACGTGTTCTCCGACGAGCACACCGACGTGCCGATCAACGCCGGCCTGATGAACCGCGAGAAGATCGCGGAGTTCCTGCAGGGACTGGTCCCTCCCGAGAGCATCGACCATGTCTACGTGTGCGGCCCCTTCCAGATGAACGACGAGGCCGAGGCGGCGCTGCTGGCGGCCGGCGTGCCCGAGGAGCGCATCCACATCGAGCGCTTCGGCCTGGCGCAGTCGCCCGCCGGCACGGTCGGCGCGGTGGTGCACGAGCCCCAGCCCGGCGATGCGGAGACGGCGCGCATCACCATTGTGCGCGACGGCCTCAGCCGCGAGATCCCTTTCACCAAGGGCCAGCCCAGCATCCTGGACGCGGCGTCCTCCGCCGGGCTGGAGGTGCCGTACTCCTGCACCTCGGGCGTGTGCGGCACCTGCCGTGCGAAACTCCTGGAAGGGGAAGTTCGGATGGAGCGCAACTTCGCGCTGGAAAAGAATGAGGTCGCGAACGGCTTCATACTCACCTGCCAGGCGCATCCCCTGACCGAGCGCGTGGTGCTGTCCTTCGACGAGCGCTGAACGCACGGCACCCCACCCCATTTTTTCAACTGAGGAGACATCCACATGAAATCTTTCACCCGCCTCGGCGTCGCGCTGCTGTGCGCCATGGCCTTCGGCGCGCAGGCCGACGTCAACGTCGGCGTCACCCTGTCGGCCACCGGGCCGGCTGCTTCCCTGGGCATTCCCGAGAAGAACACCATCGCGCTGATGCCCAAGACCATCGGCGGGCAGAAGATCAACTACATCGTGCTGGACGACGCCTCCGACACCACCGCCGCGGTGTCGAACACACGCAAGCTGATCAGCGAGAACAAGGTCGACATCGTCCTGGGCTCCACCGTCACGCCCAACTCGCTGGCCATGATCGACGTGGTCGCCGAGGAGAAGGTGCCGATGATCTCGATGGCGGCCTCGGCGCGCATCGTCGAGCCCATGGATGCCAAGCGCAAGTGGGTGTTCAAGACCCCGCAGAACGACATCATGATGTCGCTGGCGATCGCCGAGCACATGGCCGCCAACGGCGTGAAGTCGGTCGGCTTCATCGGCTTCTCCGATGCCTACGGCGAGGGCTGGTTCCAGGAATTCACCAAGGCCGCCGATCTGAAGAAGGTCAAGATCGTGGCCAACGAGCGCTACGGCCGCAGCGACACTTCGGTCACCGGCCAGACGCTCAAGCTGATCTCCGCCAGGCCCGACGCGATCCTGATCGCCGGCTCCGGAACGCCCGCCGCGCTGCCGCAGAAGACGCTCAAGGAGCGCGGCTACACCGGCAAGATCTACCAGACGCACGGCGTGGCCAACGCCGACTTCCTGCGCGTGGGTGGCAAGGACGTCGAGGGCACGCTGCTGCCGTCGGGTCCGATGCTGGTCGCTTCGCAGCTGCCGGATTCGCACCCGGTGAAGAAGTCCGCCAAGGCCTACGTGGAGGCCTACGAGGCCGCCAACGGCAAAGGGAGCGTGTCCACCTTCGGCGGCCATGCCTGGGACGCCGGCCTGATCATGAGCGCCGCGATTCCCGTCGCGCTCAAGTCCGCGCAGCCCGGCACGCCGGCTTTCCGCAGCGCCTTGCGCGACGCGCTGGAAGGCGTGAAGAACGTGGCCGGCGCCCATGGCATCTTCACCATGTCGCCCACCGACCATCTGGGCCTGGACCAGCGCGCCCGCGTGATGGTCAAGATCGAAAACGGCACCTGGAAGTACCAGCCTCAAGATTGAGCTGAGCATCCGCAACTGCCAAGCGTGCGGGCGACGGCGCATGCGGGCTCGGCGCGAACGGCGCGCCGGGCTGGCGCGCGCCGCGCCGGAGGAGCTGCATGGACTCGCAAATCGCCCTGATCCTGGGGCAGGACGGCATCGTCAACGGCGCGATCTACGGACTCATGGCACTGGCCCTGGTGCTGGTGTTCTCCGTGACCCGCGTCATCTTCATCCCCCAGGGGGAATTCGTGGCCTTCAGCGCGCTGTCGATGGTGGCGCTGCAAGCGGGCAAGGTGCCGGCCACGCTGTGGCTGCTGCTGGTGCTGGCGGTGGCCGCGCTGGTGGTGGAGCTGTGGCGCTGGCAGCGTGGCGCGCCGGTGGACTGGGCCTCCACGCTGGCCTGGTGCGTGGCGCTGCCGCTGGTGAGCTGCGCGCTGGTGCTGCTGCTGCGCCCCGAGTCCCTGTTCGCGCAGACGCTGACCGCGGTCGCGGTGATCGTGCCGCTGGGCCCGCTGCTCTATCGCCTCGCGTACCGGCCGCTGGCTGACGCGACCGTGCTCACGCTGCTGATCGTCTCGGTGGCGCTGCACGGGGTGCTGGTCGGGCTCGGGCTGCTGTTCTTCGGCGCCGAGGGTTCGCGCACGCCGGCCTTCTCCGAGATGCGGCTGGACCTGGGCGGCGTCGCCATCACCGGCCAGGCCCTGGTGGTGGTCGCGGTCACCGCGGTGCTGGTGGTCCTGATGTTCCTCTTCTTCGAGCGCTCCATCGTGGGCAAGGCGCTGCGCGCCACCGCCATCAACCGCGTGGGTGCACGGCTGATGGGCATCCCGACGGGGCTCTCGGGCGACCTGAGCTTCGCGCTCGCGGCCTTGATCGGTGCGATCTCGGGCCTGCTGATCGCGCCCATCACCACCATCTACTACGACACCGGCTTCCTGATCGGCCTGAAGGGCTTCGTCGCCGCCATCGTCGGCGGGCTGGCGAGCTATCCGCTGGCGCTGGTGGGCGCGTTGATCGTGGGTCAGCTCGAAGCCTTCTCCTCCTTCTGGGCCAGTGCCTTCAAGGAGGTGTTCGTCTTCACGCTGATCATCCCGGTGCTGTGGTGGCGTTCGCTCTCGAGTCGCCATGTGGAGGACGAGGAATGACCCGGCGGCATCTCACGCTCGCCTTCATCGTCGCGCTGGCCGCGGTGTGGGGCTTCCTGCCGGACTTCTCGGTCACGGTGCTCAGCTACATCGGCCTCTATGCGCTGGTGGCCGCGGGGCTGGTCATGTTGACCGGCGTGGGCGGCATGACCTCTTTCGGACAGGCGGCCTTCGTCGGCACCGGCGCCTATGCCACCGCCTGGATCTGCACCTCGCCCTTGGTGGCCGGCGCGCTGGGCGGCATCAGCCCCGCACTGCTGCCCTGGCTCGGCCTGCTGTTCGGCATCGTCGTCACCTTCATCATCGCCTGGGGCCTGGGCGCGATCACGCTGCGCCTGTCGGGCCACTACCTGCCGCTGTGCACCATCGCCTGGGGCCTGAGCTTCTACTTCCTGTTCGGCAACCTCGAGTTCCTGGGCGGCCACACCGGCGTGGCCGGCGTGCCGGCGATCGTGG
Organism: Variovorax defluvii; assembly: GCF_039541515.1. Classification (NCBI taxonomy): domain Bacteria; kingdom Pseudomonadati; phylum Pseudomonadota; class Betaproteobacteria; order Burkholderiales; family Comamonadaceae; genus Variovorax; species Variovorax defluvii. The sequence goes on along the minus strand of NZ_BAABGJ010000056.1, from coordinate 70,868 downwards.
TCGGTGGCCTCTCGCTCGCCTCGCCGCGCTCCCTGGGCGTGGTGATCTGGGGCGTGCTGCTGCTGGCGCTGTGGGCGCTGCACAACCTGCTGGATTCGCGCGAAGGCCGCGCCATCCGCGCGCTCAAGACGGGGCGGGTGATGGCCGAGTCCATGGGCGTGGACACCGGCCGCTACCGCATCAAGGTCTTCGTGCTGGCGGCGCTGATGGCGGCGCTGTCGGGCTGGCTCTATGCGCACATGCAGCGCTTCATCAATCCCACGCCCTTCAACCTCAACATCGGCATCGAGTACCTCTTCATGGCGGTGGTGGGCGGTGCCGGCCACCTGTGGGGCGCGGTGCTGGGCGCGGCGCTGATCACGCTGCTGAAGGAGCAGCTGCAGGACGTCCTGCCCAGCCTGCTGGGCTCCAGCGGCAACTTCGAGGTGATCGTGTTCGGCCTGCTGATGCTGGTGGTGCTGCAGCGCTTTGCGGACGGCCTGTGGCCCACGCTGGCGCGCCTGGGCGGCCGTTTCCTCAAGCCGGTCGCGCCGCGTCCGCCGGGCCGGGTGCTGGCACTCCCCGAAGCGGCCCTGCCCGCGCGCGGCCGCACCGTGCTGGAAGCCAAGGCCGTGACCAAGCGCTTCGGCGGCCTGGTGGCCAACGACGCGGTGAGCCTCGACGTCAAGGCCGGCGAGATCCACGCGTTGATCGGGCCCAACGGCGCCGGCAAGAGCACCTTCTTCAACATGATCTCCGGCGTGGACGATCCCACCGAGGGCGAGGTGCGGCTGATGGACAAGGCCATGACCGGCAAGCCCTCGCGCGAGTTCGCCGCGCTGGGTCTGGGCCGCACCTTCCAGCACGTGCGCCTGCTGGGCCAGCGCCGGGTGATCGAAAACGTGGCGCTGGGGGCGCACCGGCGCGGCCGGCGCGGCTGGATCGCCTCCATGCTGCGCCTGGACCGCGCCGAAGAAGCGGCCTTGCTGGCGGAGGCGCGCCGGCAGATCGAACGCTGCGGCCTGGCCGAATTCGCCGAAGTGCCGGCCGGCTCGCTGGCACTGGGCCAGCAGCGCGTGGTGGAGATCGCCCGCGCCCTGGCCGGCCACCCCGCGGTGCTGCTGCTCGACGAGCCGGCGGCCGGGCTGCGCCACCTGGAAAAGCGCGCGCTGGCCATGCTGCTCGATCAACTGCGCGCCGAGGGCCTGGGCATTCTCGTGGTGGAACATGACATGGAATTCGTGATGAACCTGGCCGACCGCATCACCGTGCTGGAGTTCGGTGCCGTGATCGCACGCGGCACGCCGGCCGAGGTGCAGGCCGACCCGAAGGTGCTGGATGCGTACCTGGGCGGCGTCGACGAACCGGCGCCCAAGGCGGTGGTGGAGCAGGCGGCATGAGTTCGGCACTGCTCCAACTCGAGGGCTTCTGCGTCTCCTACGGCCCCGTCGAAGCCGTGCACCACGTCGACCTGCGCGTGGACGCCGGTGAGATCGTCACCGTGATCGGCCCCAACGGCGCCGGCAAGACCACGCTGCTGAGCGCGGCCATGGGCCTGCTGCCTTCGCGCGGCCGCCTGCTGCTGGGCGGCGAGCCGATGGCGCGCATCAGCGTCGAAGCCATGGTGGCGCGTGGCGTCGGCCTGGTGCCCGAGAAGCGCGAGCTCTTCGGCGAGATGCCGGTGGAGGACAACCTGCTGCTGGGCGGCTTCTCGCGCTGGTGGCGCGGCGAGCGCGACCAGCGAAAGCGCATGGACGAGGTCTTCGCCATCTTCCCGCGCCTGGCCGAGCGCCGCGCGCAGCTCGCCTCCACGCTCTCGGGCGGCGAGCGCCAGATGCTGGCCATCGGCCGCGCGCTGATGGCGCGGCCGCGCCTGCTGATGCTCGACGAGCCCTCGCTGGGCCTGGCGCCGCTGATCGTGCGCGAGGTGCTGCAGGTGGTGTCTTCGCTGCGCCAGCATGGCGTGTCGGTGCTGCTGGTGGAGCAGAACGCGCGCGCCGCGCTGCAGGTGGCGGACCGTGCCTACGTGCTGGAGATGGGGGCGGTGGCACTGCAGGGCGCGGCGTCCGAGTTGCTGCACGACCGCCGCATCATCGACACCTACCTGGGGCTGGGCGGGCGCGCCGGCGAAGCGGCCACTTCCTGAGCCGCCACGCCGCGTGGCGTACCTTGCGATTGCGCATGCATGCATGCAAGCATGCGCGGCGGCGCGCGCCCTCATGGGCAAGCGGTCGAGTGCTCAGAATTTGCTAGTTTTGTGTTCGGCGTGCCGATCCTTGGGTGGGAACGGTTCAGCCTTTTGGGGTACCTAGCAGAGGCCACCAATCAGCAGAGTCCCATGCATCCCACCAGCCGCAGGCAAAGTCAGTACCCATCACCTGAGCAAGCTCTCACGCCGAGAAGTCGCCAGCCACACTTGCTCATGTCGCACGGCCTGGTGCTTGTGCAGGTCAATCCTGAACTGCCGGACGTCGAGGCGCAGGCGCAGCAAGGTGCGGTGTGGGCGTTGCGCCTCGCAGCGCCTCAGGAACGTGACTCCATCCTCAGGGCCGTCGAAGCAGATCTCAACAGCGATATCAACTACGACGCGATGCTCGCGGCGCTTCAGCTGAGCAAGCCGCAAATGGCTGTGCTGCGCGCCGAGTACATGGCCAGGCCATTGCGCGCCCTGGCCCTGGAGCAGCCGCCGCGCTGCCAGGACCCGCAGGCGGTGGTGATGGCCTTCTGGCGCGAAGTGGCCGACCACAGCAGATACCTGTCGATCGACGATGTGTGGTCGCTCGCCACGGCTGCCGCCATCGAGATATCGCGACGGATTCCCGGAGGGCTGGCTCAGGCGGACCTGAACGCCCAGGCGGAAAGGCTTCATAACGTCTGCATGGCGGAACTTCGCTTGGGAAGTCTGACGCGGGAGACCGATCCATGGCTGAGCCGGCCGCCGGGCCCGTTGGAAGCCTACCTGCTTGCAGCGCTGCAGGGCGAAGAATGGCTTTCGAACGCAGCCTTGCCAGCCTTGCTGATGGCGCCCGCGCGCTGGCTGCAGGATTGCCTGGAACAAGCTCGGACTGGGGAAGGGCGCTCATCTCAACAGAAGGTGGAGCTCGGCAATACCCTCAAGAATGCGTTCGAACAACTGCTCAACCAGTCCTTCACGCTGGGGGAGGACGGGCCGCAGGAACTGTACGAGGCTTTTCAGCACGAGGTGTGTGCAGCGCTGGACCACCTGGGATTCGCGCACGCCCACCCGGTGGGAACACCGGACGCGGAGCTTTTGCAGTCGATCGGCTTCGTGGCGGGGCAGCACGACTCCGACGTGAATCGGCTGAGCCCGGAACAAATGGCGGTGTTGCGCGACGGCTTCCGAGCCAGCCCCCTGCGCCGCCTGATCTGCGACAACACGACCCCTCCAAGTTTCCAAGACGCTTCCATCGATGCGTTGGTCGGCGAGGTGCTCGGCTACCGCGACTACCTGTCCAGCCGGGAAGTGGGGGCACTGATTCAGTCTGCCGCCGCCGAAATCGTGCGAAGAGCCCCTGCGACGACCGAGTCCCTGGTGCGGGAAGAGCTGTTTCGAAGGGTGGCGAATGCCGGGAACCACAACGTTCGGCGTTGGGCGCCAGAACGTTGGGATGGCAACAGGACGCCCGGGTTCGTCGAAGCTCAAGTCGTCGCCCAGATCCGCAGCAGCATGGCACTCGAGCGACATGCGGTGCCACTGATGCTGGCCGCGTCGGCGCGCTGCCTGGATGAGCTGCTTGCGATGAGGACTGACTCGCCCGAGGAGCGGCAGTTCCTGGCGACTGCCATTCAGGATGCATTCGAACGACTTCTGGGCCAATCCTTCGCCTTGGGCGCGAACGCACCGCAAGACCTCTATGGCACTTTCGCGCCTGTGGTGAGCGCCGGTTTGCGCTGGTTGGGTCACGGAAGTCGTCCCCCTGTGAACACACCGACCCTTGAGAAGTTGAAGGACATCGGGTTCATCGCCCGACAGCCCGGGGACTCGAAGGGGAGGCCGCGGCCGCAAAGGACGGATCCCGTGCCGTTCACAGCGGACGCTGCCTCTTCGTCGAAGAAGAGAAGCGTGAGCGAAATGGAGGGAGGCGCGGCCCCTGGGCTGCATTTGTGCCCCATCGAACATTCCAGGGGGCAGACTCTCTCTCGGGCTGTGCAGGCAGCCACCAACGCGCGTGCGCGGCTGAGTCGGTGGCGAGAGTTGCAGCAAGACCTGCTCTGCTTGCAGCATGCCTATCGCAACGGCTGGCATCAATTCCTGTGGTTGCGCTACCAGGAGGCTCAAGCGGTCCCTTTCAACATGCCGGCCGAGCCGGTTGATCGAGGAATGGAACTGCTTCACGTTGCCGCGCATGCGGCACCGGACGGGCATCGCATGAAAGTGGTGAGGTGGACACGCGCGCAACTCATCGCGCTCATGCCGCTCCTGGTGAAGTGTCTGGATCTCGCGATCGTCTACAACGGCGACACCATGGTGGAGTACGGAGACCAGGAGCGTTTGGGGCACTTTACGAGCTTGATCCTGGTAGAGAACGAGGACGGGACCCGCGTGCATTACGAACTCGATTCGCTGCCCGCGGACGACGCATCGGGCATTCGCTGGGTTCAGGACCTCTCGGAGTTTTTCGGCCGTTTGCCAGGCGGCGTTTGGATGGCCGTTCGGGGCAATCCAGACCATCCGCTGTCGAAATACGTGAATGCGTTGTCGATCGAACCTTTCCGGCGCCTCTGCGAAGCCTTCGGCTTCATCCTGGGCAGGCAGCCCATCATGGAACTCTTGGCCGATGATTCGGCGGAGGGCCGCGAACCCCGACTCTTCGACAAGGCGTTCGCGAAGGAATACGGCGTCGCCAATGGCTTTCCAAATGCCGAGGCCTACGCCCACGTCGTTCCCTACGCTGACGGCCGAAGTCAGGCCATCGTGCAATGGCTCGATACCCTCGGAGGAAAGGAAGCCATTCTTTGGACGGGCACCGATCCACTGGTCATGGCAGTGACACGCGCCAACGATGGCACCTGGCTCGCGCATGTGGTCGACGAGGCGAAACGTGCGGTGCATCGTCCCCTGCTCGAGGTCTTGCAGGAGCAGCAAGGCCGGCTACGGGCGTTCCCACCGGATCGATGGCCGGAAATCGGGGGACTCGTCGAAGCACTGATTTTGCAGCCGCTTGGTGCCGCGGAGTCCTCGCAAGCTCGCCCGGCGCGAAGCGCTGTTCAGCCGGGGCGGCCTGTACGGTCGGTGGAAAATGTGCCGGGTGCTGCGCCAACGTCCGAAGCCATCCGGGAATCAGAACAGCTCCTGATGACAGCCTTGAAAACAAACCGGTTCGGCAAGGACAGCTCCCTCATGAATGCGGCAGTAAGGGAGGTCAAGCACCTCGGCTTCGAGGAGGCTGTCGCGGGCCTGCGTCAGCGGCTCGGGGCCAACGCGTTCCGTGGTTTGATCACGAAGGCAGGCGATCTGAAAGACACCGACAAGCCACAATCGGAACATCTGGCGACGCTGTACGTTCTGTACGGAAGCTATCCCAATAAGAACCCGCAAGCGCTGCTTTCCTTGCTGCCGAAGGGGTTGCCGGCGTGCTTCTTCCGCTACGCCGGTCAGATCAAAGCCAGGGTCGCGGGGTGGCCTGACGAGTTTGGCGATCAAGTGCTGGCTAAGCTTCAGCTTGCTTGAGCCTTCTCAGTATTCGACCATTGCCTGTGGCACGGCCTGCTGCATTGCGGGCGCCATGCTGTGATCGAACTCAACGGTTCCTTCTATTCGCTGCAGCGACCGCAGTCGTACCAAGCCTGGCACGACGAGACGCTGTGGCAGTTTCCGCCCAACATGCGCTACGAGCGCCACCCCACCGCGTCCGGCGCGAGGTCTTCTGCTATTTCGACAACGACGTGAAGGTGCAGGCGCCTTACGATGCCGCTGCGCTCGCGGCCCGGTTGGGGTTGCCGGCCGGGCTCGGCCCTGACGGAGAATTCGTGCCGCCGCCCGAACTCGCGCCGCTCCCGACGAAGAAGAAATGACATCGATGAACGCCCAGTTGAAGGAGCCATGCCTCGGCGCCCTGTTGCTGTCGGTGGTCCTCGCGGCCCATGCCGGCGCCTGGGGCGACGGCGCGCTGGACAACGACGCCGCGCAGGACTGGCTGGCGCTGTGCGCCGAGACGGCGGACGCCGAGCTGGTGCCGCAGGCCCTCGACATGGCCCTCGTGGCCAGCTACGTCGAGGCCGACGACGGCGCGGTGGCGGTGGCCGCGGCCGAGCTCGTCGCCCATGCACTCGAGCGCGGCGGCGCATCCCGGCGCGCATCCGTTGCGCCCTGCCTGGTGACCCTGCCGGCGTCGGAGCTCCGCGCGCTCGCGCCGCGTGCCAGGCAGGCGCTGGCCCGCGTGGGCGATCCCTGCGTTTCGGAACTGGCGCAGCTGTGGAGGGAGGACAGCAGGAACCGCAGCGCGGACACCCTGCGGCGGCTGGCGCAGCGCTTGCGCTAGTCCTTGCGCCACAGCGCCGCGGCTATCACACCCGGGGTTTCGGACTCTTGAAGCTCCACCAGGGCAGCAGCGCGTTCAGCGATTGCACTTCGCCGCTGTCCGCGCTCTCGTAGCCTGCCAGCGTGCCCAGCTGGTGCTGCCACGCGGCGCCGCGCAGCAGCATGCGCAAGGCCTGCACGGCGGGCTGTTCCAGCGCGGATTTGAGGCAGACCAGGTGGTATCGCTCGCGCACCAGGGGCACGAAGCCCAGGCCCGCGCTGCGCGCCGCCGATTCGATGCCCAGTCCCGCATCGGCCCGGCCGCTGGCGATCGCGTGCGCGAGCGCGGTGTGCGAAGGCTCGTCGTCGCCGTAGCCCTCGAGCGCGCGCGCCTGCACGTCCGCCTGCGCCAGCAGCTCGTCGAGCAGCACCCGCGTGCCGGTGCCGATCGAGCGGTTCACGTAGCGCGCGCGCAGCCGCGCCACATCGACGATGCTGCGCAGGCCCAGCGGATTGCCGGGCGCGACGATCAGGCCTTGCGTGCGCCGCGCGAAGCCGATGATCTTGTGCAGCCCCGGCTTGAGCAGCGGCTTGTAGGTGCGCTGGGCCAGCGAGCCGGCCGGCGGCCGCTCCAGCGTGTGGAAGCCCGCCATCACGCAGCGCCCCTGGTTGAGCGCGGTGATCGCATCCACGCTGCCGGTGAAGCGGATGTCCAGCTGCAGCCGCGCGCGCTCGGCCGCATGCGCGCGCAGCAGCACCAGCGCCTCGTCGTGGCTCGCATGCAGGCTCAGCACGTGCAGGCCGTCGTCGAAGGCCAGCGCGAAAGCGCGCTCCAGGTCGGCATGCAGGGCTTCGATCTGCGGCGCCAGCCGGGCCTGGGCCTGGCGCTCCGCCCACAGCAGCTTGTCGCCGAACTCGGACAGCTGGGCGCGGCGGCCCTGCTCGCCCGTGACCAGCGGGTGGCCCAGCGCCTCTTCCCAGCGCTTGAGCTCGCCCCACACATGGCGGTACGACAGGCCCAGCGTCCGCGCCGCGGCGGAGATCGAGCCGTGTTCGCGCACCGCGTGCAGCAGCTCCATCAGCGGATTGCGGATCAGGCGGCGGCCGCTGCGGCGCGGGGCGATGGCGTAGGACAGTTCGATCTGTTGCACGAAAGGGGCGCTGAGCCTGGGGGCGGGACGAGGGATTATGCAGAGCGCCTTCCGACATATGCATGACATTTCATAAGCTGGCCGCGCGTGCTGCCGATACTGCGTCTCGCCCACCCATGAATACCTTTACCGACAGCGCCGTCGCCGCCTGGCATCTGCTCGTCACCTTCGACCCCGTGCTGCTATCCATCGTCGGCCGCTCGCTGGCGGTCAGCGTCACCGCCTGCGCCGTGGCCTGCGGGCTCGGCCTGCTGCTGGGGGCGTGGCTGGCGGTGGCGCGCTTCGCCGGGCGCGGTCTGCTGCTGACGCTGCTCAACACGCTGCTGGCGCTGCCCTCGGTGGTGGTGGGACTGGTCGTCTACCTGCTGCTCTCCCGTTCCGGGCCGCTGGGATTCCTGGGGTGGCTGTTCTCCTTCAAGGCCATGGTGCTGGCCCAGTCGCTGCTCGTGCTGCCGGTGGTCACGGCGCTGACCCGGCAGGCGATCGAGGACGCGGACCGCGCCCATGGCGAGCAGCTGCGCTCGCTGGGCGCCGGCGGGCTGGCGCGGGCGCTGCTGCTGGTGTGGGACGAACGCTATGCCCTGGTGACCGTGCTGATCGCCGCCTTCGGCCGCGCGGTGTCGGAGGTCGGCGCCGTGATGATCGTGGGCGGCAACATCGACGGCTTCACGCGCGTGATGACCACCGCCATCGCGCTGGAAACGAGCAAGGGCGACCTGCCGCTGGCCCTGGCCCTGGGGCTGGTGCTGCTGGGCGTGGTGCTGCTGCTCAACCTGGCGATCAGCGCGCTGCGCGGCTGGCGCGAGCGCGTGGATGGCGGCGCCGCCGATGCCGCCGGGGTGCGCGGACTGGAGGCGGCGCCTTGACGCAGGCCGCGCTCTTCTCCCTGCGCGAAATCGAGGTGCGCTACGGCCGCGTGCCGGCACTGGCGGCGGCGACGCTGTCCATCCACGCCGGCGAGCGTGTGGCCCTGATCGGTGCCAACGGCAGTGGCAAGAGCACGCTGCTGCGGGTGCTGCACGGGCTGGTGCCGCACGCCTCGGGCAGCTTCGTCGGCCGCGTGCCGGCCCGCGCGCAGGCCATGCTGTTCCAGCGACCGCACATGCTGCGCATGAGCGTGCGCAACAACGTGGCGCTGGCGCTCTGGCTGCGCGGCGTGCGCTGGCGCGACGCGCAGGAGGAGACGTTGGAGGCGCTGCGGCGCGTGGGCCTGGAAGGCGTGGCGGGCCGCAATGCGCGCACGCTTTCGGGCGGGCAGCAGCAGCGCATGGCGCTGGCGCGTGCCTGGGCGCTCAAGCCAGCGGTGCTGCTGCTGGACGAGCCCACCGCCAGCCTGGACCCGACCGCCAAGCGCGAGGTCGAAGCGCTCATCGCAGAGGCCGCGCATGGCCGCACCCTGGTGTTCGCCAGCCACAACCTCGGGCAGGTCAAACGGCTCGCGAGCCGCGTCGTCTACCTGGAGCAGGGCCGCGTGCTGGCGGACCTGCCGGCACACGATTTCTTTCATGGGCCGCTTCCCGAGGAGGCCCGTCTGTTCGTCAAAGGAGAATCATGACCACCCCCAGGCTCTCCCACTTCGTGGGGTCCGCCAACCCCCTTCCGGGGGCAACACCTGCGGCCCGGCAAAGCCGGTTCCGCGAAGGATGTTGCTCTCCCCCAGGCTCCCCCACTTCGTGTGGTGCGCCAACCCCCTCACCGGGGGCAACACCAGCGGCCCGGCAAAGCCGGTTCCGCGGTGTTTCCCGAACGGGCCTCGCTTTGCTCGCCGTGAGTGCGCTCGGGTTGCTTGCAGGCGTCGCGCAGGCGGAGACGATCACCATGGCGTCCACCACCTCGACCGAGCAATCGGGCCTGTTCGCGCACCTGCTGCCGGCCTTCAAGCAGGCCAGCGGCATCGACGTCAAGGTGGTGGCGGTGGGCACCGGCCAGGCGATCGACATGGCCAAGCGCGGCGATGCAGACGTGCTGTTCGTGCACGACACCGCGGCGGAAGAGAAGTTCGTGGCCGAAGGCTTCGCGGCGAAGCGCTTCCCGGTCATGTACAACGACTTCGTGCTGGTCGGCCCGAAGAACGATCCGGCAGGAACGAAGGGCCAGGACATCGCGGCCGCGCTGAAGAAGGTGGCCGCGGCCAACGCCCCCTTCGTCTCGCGCGGCGACAAGAGCGGCACCGATGCGGCCGAGCGCCGGCTGTGGACGCAGACCGGCCTGGCCGAGGCGGGCCGGCCGGTGCCCAACGACAAGAAGGGCAGCGGCTACAGGGAATGCGGCTGCGGCATGGGGCCGGCGCTCAACATCGCGGCCTCCAGCGGCGCCTACGTGCTGGCCGACCGCGGCACTTGGCTGAGCTTCAAAAACCGGGCCGAGCTGGCGGTGCTGGTGGAGGGCGACAAGCGCCTCTTCAACCAGTACGGCGTGATGGTGGTGAGCCCCACCCGCTTCCCGCAGCTCGACGGTGCCGGCGCGCAGAAGTTCGTGGACTGGGTGATCTCGCCGGCCGGGCAGTCGACCATCGCGAGCTACAAGATCGGCGGCGAGCAGCTGTTCTTCCCCAACGCGGCGGCGCAGTAGGCCTGCGACTTCGCGGTCGACCCACTCGAAGTGTGCGTGCGTCGATGGCGTGCCGACGACCACGTCGGATTTCCCCCTCCTCGGGCTGAAGCAGCTTCATGAACTGAGCGTTCCTGGGTCAGGCACGCATGTTCGATACCTCGTGCCTTGAAGGAAGAGACAGGCGTTTCACCGGTCCAGCGGCAGATAGAGGCTTTCCTTCACCTCCTCCATCACCACATAGCTGTTCGACTCCGCCGGCACCGGCAATTTCTTGAGCAGGTCGCCCAGGAGCCGACGGTAGTCGCTCATCGCGCGCAGACGCGCCTTGACCAGGTAGTCGAAGCCGCCCGAGACCAGGTGGCATTCCATCACCTCGGGCACGTGCAGCAGTTCCTTGCGCACCTTGTCGAAGACATCGGCCGACTTGGACGACAGCGTGATTTCCACGAACACCAGCAGCGTCTTGCCCAGCGCCTGCGGGTCGAGGCGGGCGTGGTAGCCGGTGATCACGCCTTCGCGCTCCATGCGCCGCACGCGCTCGGTGCAGGGGGAGGTGGACAGGCCGATCTGCTGGGCCAGCTCGGTCATGGGCATGCGGCCCTCGCGCTGCAGGATGTCGAGGATCTTGCGGTCGGTTCGGTCGAGCTCGGTCATTTCACTCCTGGAGGGTCATACGAGGCTGCATTGGAAGTGAATGTCACTGTCGTTCGGATTTATTTCAGTGGAGTTTATGGCAGGAAGCTGAATAACCTTGGCATCTTTCTCGGCTTCCAAGGGGTCTTGCAATGAAAGTGATCGTTCTGGGCGGCGGCGTGATCGGCGTCACCTCGGCCTACTACCTGGCCCGCTCGGGCGCCGAGGTCACTTTGCTCGATCGCCAGCAGGGCCCCGCCGAAGAGACCAGCTTCGCCAATGCCGGCCAGGTCTCGCCCGGCTACTCGACGCCGTGGGCCGCGCCCGGCATTCCGCTGAAGGCGCTCAAGTGGATGTTCCAGAAGCACGCGCCGCTCTCGATCCGACCTGACGGCAGCCTGTTCCAGCTGCAGTGGATGGCCGCCATGCTCAAGAATTGCTCGCCCGAGCGCTACGCGGTCAACAAGGAACGCATGATGCGCGTGGCCGAATACAGCCGCGACTGCCTGCGCGCGCTGCGCGCCGAGACCGGCGTGAATTACGAGCACCGCACCCAGGGCACCCTGCAGCTCTTCCGCACCCAGGCGCAGCTCGATGCCGTGGCGCGCGACGTGGCGGTGCTGGAGGAATGCGGCGTCCCTTACCAACTGCTGGACCGCCGCGAACTGGCCGCCTTCGAGCCGGCCCTGGCCCGCACGGGCGACCTGCTGGCCGGCGGCCTGCGCCTGCCCAACGACGAGACCGGCGACTGCCACCTGTTCACCCGCGGCCTGGCCGAGGTGGCGCGCGGGCTGGGCGTGGATTTCCGCTTCGGCCAGTCCGTCGAGGGCCTCGTCACCGAAGGCGGGCGTGTCGCGGGCGTGCGCGTGGGCGGCGAGCTGCTCCAGGCCGATCGCTACGTGCTGGCCTTCGGCAGCTATTCGCGCGACTTCCTCGCGCCGCTGGGTCTGCGGATTCCGGTCTACCCGGTCAAGGGCTACTCGCTCACCGTCCCGCTGGTCGACCCCGCGCTCGCGCCGCAATCGACCGTGCTCGACGAGAGCTTCAAGGTCGCCGTCACCCGCTTCGACGACCGCATCCGCGTCGGCGGCATGGCCGAGCTATCGGGCTTCGACCTGCGGCTGAACCCGCACCGGCGCGCGACGCTGGAGCGCGTGGTGAGCGAACTGTTCCCCGGCGGCGACCTCGCGCGCGCCAGCTTCTGGACCGGCCTGCGCCCGATGACGCCCGACAGCACGCCCATCGTCGGCCCCACGCCCTATGCCAACCTCTACCTCAACACCGGCCACGGCACGCTGGGCTGGACCATGGCCTGCGGCTCGGGCAAGCTGATCTCGGACCAGGTGATGGGGCGCCGCCCCGACATCCGTACCGATGGCTTGGGTATGGAGCGCTACCAGCCGCAGCCCGGCCGCCGCGCGACGGGCACACAGCCGGCGGGCGTTCCGGCCTGATCCGAGCCGCACCGCGCCACCCCGGCGCGGGCCTTTTCTTGCCAGGCGTCACGCCCGCGGCGGACACTCGGCGCATGACAGCAACAGGAAAACGAACCGGACTTCCCGGGCAGGTGGTACTCGTGCTCCAGGGCGGCGGTGCGCTCGGCGCCTACCAGGCCGGCGTGTACGAAGCGCTCAAGGACGCGGGCATCGAGCCCGACTGGATCATCGGCACCTCCATCGGCGCCCTCAACGGCGGCCTCATCGCCGGCAACGCGCCGGCCGCGCGCCTGGAGCGCCTGCGCGAGTTCTGGCAGAGCGTGCAGCAGCCGCCGTTCCCCGCGGGCAGCTGGAGCACCATCTTCCAGGGGCTGCCCTCCTTCTTCCGGCCGCGCATTCCCGGCTGGGGCGCACTGGGCGCCTCGGTGGGGCTCGACGAGGCCTCCTTCTACACGACCGAGCCGCTGCGCGGCACGCTGGGCCGGCTGATCGACATCGACCTGCTGCGCGAAGCGAAGACCCGGCTCACGGTCGGCGCCGTTGCGGTGCGCAGCGGCCGCATGACTTACTTCGACAGCAATCGCTGCGCGCTGGGCGTGGACCATCTGATGGCCTCCGGCGCACTGCCGCCGGCCTTTCCGGCGGTGCGCATCGACGGCGAGGCCTACTGGGATGGCGGCGTCTACTCCAACACGCCGATCGAGGCCGTGTTCGACGACATGCCGCGCAGGAGCGGCGTCATCTTCTCGGTCAACGTCTGGCAGCCCAGCGGCGACGAGCCGCGCTCGATCTGGGAGGCGCTGGGACGGCAGAAGGACATCCAGTACGCGAGCCGGGCCGACAGCCACATCGCGCGGCAGCAGCAGTTGCACCACCTGCGCCACGTGATCCGCGAGCTGTCGCAGCAACTGCCGGCCGGCAAGCGCGACACGCCCGTCGTGCGCGAGCTGCTGGCCTACGGCTGCGGCACGACCATGCACGTGGTGCGCCTGCTGGCGCCTTCGCTGGACAGCGAGGACTTCTACAAGGACATCGACTTCAGCGCCGCCGGCATCCGCATGCGCTGGGAGGCCGGGCACCGGGATGCGAGCCGCATCCTGCAGCGGGCGCCGTGGAACGATCCGGTCGATCCGATGCAGGGCGTCATCGTGCACGAGCTGTCCGCGCGCTCGGGGGCGCAGGTGCGGCAGGTGCGGCCGGCGCCGGGGCGCTGAGCGCCGGCTTTCCCATCGAGTCCTCGAGGAAGCCGGCAGCGCCTGCACGCGCGCGCTGCGGCCGCGGCGCGTGGGCACCAGCGCCAGCACCGGCGCGCTGTCGAGCCAGCCGGCCATTGCACGCACCAGCGCGCCCGATGGGGATCACGACGTCGGAATCGTGCCGGTCGGGCCAGGGCGTCTCGCGCAGGTCCAGCTGCAGGCGCAGGCCCGGGTGCAGCCGCGAGAAGCGCGCCGGCATCGGCGCGATGCGCTGCCGCCCGTCACCGAAGGGCGCCGCGATGCGCACCGTGCTGGTGGGCCGCGTGCGGCAAGTCGGCGGTGGTGCCGACAGGGCTGCTGCACCACGGGCTGCTGGAGAGGTGGAGGCCGTGGCCCTGGTCCTTCAGGCGGTCGACGCCCGCTCGACCAGCCGGAAGCCGAGGTCGACGATCGGCTGCGCCGGGCGCTCGCCCCGGCAGCGCGCGAGGATCATCCGGGCCGCCAGCGTGCCGATGCCCGGTCCGTCGACGTGGACGGTGGTGATCGAGGGGACCGTGTGGGCGCTGAAGTCGGCGTCGCCGAAGCCGCAGACGGCCAGGTCCTGCGGGATGCGCAGCCCGCGCGCCAACGCCTCCACCAGGACGCCGCTGGCCAGCGTGTCCGAGCTGCAGCAGACCGCCTTCAGCCCCGGCTCCTTTTCGAGCAGCTCCGCGAGCGCACGGCGGCCCAGCGCCAGGCTGCTCGGTGCCGGGACCACCGCCGTCGGCACCTCGCGCCCCATCGTGGCGACGAAGCCTTCACGCCGCTGCATGGCGCGAGAGTCGCCGCCGGTGGCGACACCGACCTTCTGCCAGCCCTTCGACAGGAAGTAGCCCGCCACCGCGCCGCCGACCTTCAGGTGCGAGAAGCCCACGACCATGTCGACCGGACGATCGCTCAGGTCCCAGGTTTCGACGACGGGAATGCCGGAGCGGCGCAGGCGCTCCTGGGCCCGCGGGGACTGCACCAGGCCGGTCATGACGATGCCGTCCGGCTGGCGGCTGATCATGGTGTTGAGCACCGCCTCCTCGCGGTCCGGGTCATACGCGGTCTGCCCGAGGATGAGCTGGTAGCCCTCGGCGGCCAGCGCGGTGCTGAGGGCCTCCAAGGTGGGCAGGAACTGCGACACCGACAGGGCAGGGACGATGCCCGCCACCATCAGGCTGCGCTTCGACTTGAGGCCGCCGGCGAGCAGGTTGGGGATGTAGCCGGTCGCCTCCACCGCCTGCTGGACCCGCGCCCGGGTCTTCTCCGACACCACGCCCGGGTTGCTCAGCGCCCGCGACGCGGTGATGAGCGACACGCCGGCCGCCTTGGCGACGTCGTGCAGGGTGACCGTCTTGAGGGAAATCGGGGCGTTCATCAGGCCTGGAGAATACCCCAGCGGCCCAGGCTTGACTTGAGTGATGACAACGTTATCATCGGCGCGGACCGCACCGTCGCCACCGCCGCCGCCGAATTGATGAAGGAGGGTGTGCATTCCCGGGTGCGCCCTCTGTTGTTCTGAAATGACAACGTTATCAATCTTATGCAGGAGACACCCTTGAAGCGACTTTTGACGGCCCTTTCTTTCGGCATGGCTGCCCTCGCCTCGAATGCGCAGGCCTGGCCCGACAAGACGGTGAGCTTCGTCGTCCCGTTCCCGCCCGGCGGCTCGACCGACCAGGTGGCCCGCGCGATGGCGCCGCGGCTGGGCGAACAACTCAAGCAGAGCTTCCTCGTCGACAACAAGGCAGGCGCGACCGGCACCATCGGCGCCACCTTCGTCAAGCGTGCCGCACCCGACGGCGCGACCTTCCTCGTGACCTCGCTGGGCCCGCTGGTGATCGTGCCGCACCTCGTCAAGAGCCTGCAGTACGACGCGCTGAAGGACTTCGACCTGATCACCGTGGTCGTGCAGTCGCCCAACGTGCTGGTCGTGCCGGCGAACTCGCCGCACAAGAGCCTGGCCGACGTCATCGCCTGGCAGAAGGCCAACCCCGGCAAGATGAGCTTCGCCTCGGCAGGCAACGGCTCCAGCGACCACCTGACCGCCGAGCTGTTCTGGCAGCAGACCGGCACGCAGGGTGTCCACGTGCCCTACAAGGGCGGCGCGCCGGCCCATACCGACCTGATGGGCGGCCAGGTCGATGCCTCGTTCCAGAACGTCAACTCGGTGCTGCAATACATCAAGGCGGGCAAGATGCGCCCGCTGGCCATCACGAGTCCGAAGCGCTCCCCGGTGTTGCCCGATGTGCCCACCCTGGCCGAGGCGGGCGTGAAGAACGTGGAAGTGGCCTCCTGGCAGGCCATCGTCGCGCCCAAGGGCCTGCCGCCCGCCGTCCGCCAGAAGGCGCACGAGGCCTTCGTCCAGGCGATCAACGACCCGAGGGTGAAGGAGCAATTCACCTCGATCGGCTTCGAGATCGTCGCCAACACGCCCGAGCAGTTCGCCACCTTCCAGCAGGCCGAGTACGCGCGCTGGAAGAAGGTGATCGAGACCGGAAAGATCTCGATCGACTGAGCCGCCGCCCGTTGCCTCTTTCCACCGCTTCCCCATGACCGCCTCCACGCCTCCCACGTCCCCCGCCGCCGACAGCATCGCCTGGATCCGCCTGTCGTCGTGCTATCTGCCGCTGGCCAGCCCCATCAGCGATGCCAAGGTCCTCACCGGCCGTCAGAAGCCGATGACCGAGATCGCCATGCTGTTCGCCGAGATCGAGACGAAGGACGGCCACCGCGGCCTGGGCTTCAGCTATTCGAAGCGCGCGGGCGGCCCCGGCCAGTTCGCGCATGCGAAGGAGATCGCGCCGGTGCTGATCGGCGCGGACCCGAGCGACATCTCGAAGCTGTGGACGCAGCTGTGCTGGGCCGGTGCCTCGGTCGGCCGCAGCGGCATGGCGGTGCAGGCCATCGGCGCCTTCGACGTGGCGCTCTACGACCTGAAGGCGCGCCGCGCGGGCCTGTCGCTGTCGAAGTTGCTGGGTTCGCAGCGCGACTCGGTGCGTTGCTACAACACCTCGGGCGGTTTCCTGCACACGCCGATCGAGCAGCTCGTCGTCAACGCCGCGGCCTCGGTCGAGCGGGGCATCGGCGGCATCAAGCTCAAGGTGGGCCAGCCCGACGGCGCGCTCGACATCCGGCGCGTCGAGGCGGTGCGCAGGCAGCTTGGCGACCAGGTGCCGCTGATGATCGACGCCAACCAGCAGTGGGACCGACCGACCGCCCAGCGCATGTGCCGTGTCTTCGAGCCCCTGGGCCTGGTGTGGATCGAGGAGCCGCTGGACGCCTACGACTTCGAGGGCCACGCCGCGCTGGCCGCGACCTTCGACACGCCCATCGCCACCGGCGAGATGCTCACCAGCGGCATCGAGCACGGCGAGCTGATCCGCCACCGTGCCGCCGATTACCTGATGCCCGACGCGCCGCGCGTCGGCGGCATCACGCCCTTCCTCAAGATCGCCGCCCAGGCCGAGCAGGCAGGGCTGGGCCTGGGCCCGCATTTCGCGATGGAATTGCACGTGCACCTGGGCGCGGTGTACGCCTCCGAGCCCTGGGTCGAGCACTTCGACTGGCTGGAGCCCCTGTTCAACGAGCGCCTCGAGATCAAGGAGGGCCGTATGCTCGTGCCGACGCGGCCGGGCCTGGGCCTCAGCCTGAGCGAGCAGGCCCGCGCCTGGACGCGCGAGAGCGCCGAGATCGGTCGGCGCGTTTGACGCAGGAGATTCCCCGATGAACGACACCGTTGCCGCAGCGCCGCTGTACATCGCCATGCACGAGCGCGACAACGTCGCGATCGTGGCCAACGAGGGCGGCCTGCCCGCGGGCACCGTCTTCCCCTCCGGCCTGACCCTGGTGGAGAAGGTGCCGCAAGCGCACAAGGTGGCGCTGGCCGACATCCCGGAGGGCGGCGAAGTGCGCCGCTACGACGTGGTGATCGGCTATGCGCTCAGGCCCATCGCCGCCGGCAGCTGGGTGCACGAGCGCCTGCTGAAGTTGCCCGAGGCGCGCTCGCTCGACGGCCTGCCCATCGCCACCGTCCGGCCGCCGGCTGCGCCGCCCCTGGAGGGCTACACCTTCGAGGGCTACCGCAATCCGGACGGATCGGTGGGCACGCGCAACATCCTCGCCATCACGCAGACCGTGCAGTGCGTGGCCGGCGTCACCGCCTTCGCGGTGCAGCGCATCAAGGCCGAGCTGCTGCCGCGCTTTCCGAACGTGGACGACGTGGTGGCGCTGGAGCATGGCTACGGCTGCGGCGTGGCCATCGACGCGCCGGATGCGGTGGTCCCGATCCGCACCCTGCGCAACATCAGCCTGAACCCCAACTTCGGCGGCGAGCTGATGGTGGTGAGCCTGGGCTGCGAGAAGCTGCAGCCCGAGCGCCTGCTGCCGCCGGGCACCATTCCGCTGGTGGACGAGCGCAACGTCGCCGACGTGGGCGACAGCGCGGACGGCGAGCTCGACGTGGTCTGCCTGCAGGACGAGGCCCACGTCGGCTTCATGTCGATGGTCGACGCGATCCTGCGCCAGGCCGAAGAGCACCTGGAGCGCCTGAACGCCCGCCGGCGCGAGACCGTGCCGGCCAGCGAACTGGTGGTGGGCGTGCAGTGCGGCGGCAGCGACGCCTTCTCGGGCGTCACCGCCAACCCGGCGGTGGGCTTCTGCACCGACCTGCTGGTGCGTGCCGGCGCCACCGTGATGTTCTCGGAAGTCACCGAGGTGCGCGACGGCATCGACCAGCTCACCTCGCGCGCCGCGACGCCCGAGGTGGCCGAGGCCATGGTCCGCGAGATGGCCTGGTACGACGCCTACCTGGACCGCGGCCGCGTGGACCGCAGCGCCAATACCACGCCGGGCAACAAGAAGGGCGGGCTCTCCAACATCGTGGAGAAGGCCATGGGCTCGATCGTGAAGTCGGGCTCCTCCCCGATCGCGGGCGTGGTCGCGCCCGGCGAGAAAGCGCGGCAGAAGGGCCTGCTCTACGCCGCGACGCCGGCCTCGGATTTCATCTGCGGCACGCTGCAACTGGCCGCCGGCATGAACCTGCACGTCTTCACCACCGGCCGCGGCACGCCCTATGGCCTGGCGCAGGTGCCGGTGATCAAGGTCGCCACGCGCAGCGAACTGGCGCGGCGCTGGCATGACCTGATGGACGTCAATGCCGGCCGCATCGCCGACGGCGAGGCCAGCATCGAGGACGTGGGCTGGGAGCTGTTCAGGCTGATGCTCGACGTGGCCAGCGGCCGCAGGAAGACCTGGGCCGAGCGCTGGAAGCTGCACAACGCGCTGGTGCTGTTCAACCCGGCGCCGGTGACCTGAGCCAGTTGCCCTTGCCCCCTTGCCATCAGGCGGCGGCCTGCTTGCCCTCTAGCAGCTTGACAAGCGTGTGCAGCACGCGGTTGGCCGGCGTCGCGACGCCCAGCGCCGCGCCCTGCCGCAGCACGTAGCCGTTGAGGTGGTCGATCTCGCTGCGCTTGCCCCGCGCCAGGTCCTGCGCAGTGGAGGAGTACTGCGTCGGCATGGTCTCGGCGATGCGTTGCACCGCCTGCCATGTGTCGCCCGGCACCGTCACGCCGGCGGCGGCCGCGACCGCCAGGCATTCGTGCACCACATCGCGCATGGTGGCCTGCACGCCTTCGCCCTGGCTGAGGCGGCCGTAGGGCAACTGCGTGATGGCCGACAGCGCGTTGTAGGCGCAGTTGAGGATCAGCTTGGCCCACAGCGCGCCGACCACGTTGTCGGAAACCTGCGTCGGCACGCCGGCGGCGGCCAGCAGCGCTGCCATCTCCTCGCTGCGCGACGAGGGCGCGATCACCAGCTCGCCGCGGCCATGGTGCTTCACGTGGCCGGGGCCGGCCATCTCGGTGGCCACGTAGACCACCGTCGCCGCGACCTCCTGCGGCAGCACGGCCTGCAGGCGCGTGGCGTTGTCGACGCCGTTCTGCAGCGTGAGCACCAGCGCGCCGGCCGGCAGGTGAGGGCGCATCGTTTCGCCGGCGCTTTCGGTGTCGGTGGACTTCACGCAGAAGAGCACCAGCTCCGCACCCTCGACGGCGGCGGTCTCGGTGCTGGCCTCGAGCCGCACATGCTCGTCGAAGTGGAGCGTCTCCAGCCGCAAGCCGTCGCGCCGAACGGCCGCCACGTGGGCCGGCCGGCCGACCAGCACCACCGCATGCCCGGCGCGCGCCAGCATGCCTCCGTAATAGCAACCCACCGCGCCTGCGCCCATCACCGCGATCTTCATGCCATGCTCCTTGCGTTCGGCCCGCATGGTAGGACACCCCATGCTTCGCTGCCTCGCGCGGGCCCATGACCTCCCACGTCATCGACCGGCGGCGCCACTGCGGCGACCATCTCCCCGACCCGCGCCGTTGCGGGTTGTCAACCCAGAGGAGCCATTGCCATGAACACCGCCGCACCGAACGCCAACCACATCGCCGAGCGCTACATCGATGCCTGGAACGAGACCGACGCCGCGCGCCGCCTCGCGCTGCTGGAAGCCCATTGGACCGACGATGCCCGCTACGTGGACCCTGTCATGCAGGGGTCCGGCCGCGACCAGATCAGCGCGTTGATCGCCGGCGTGCACCAGCGCTACCCGGGCTTTCGCTTCAAGCTGAAGGGCGCGGCCGATGCGCACGGCGACC
This sequence comes from Variovorax defluvii, assembly GCF_039541515.1. Classification (NCBI taxonomy): domain Bacteria; kingdom Pseudomonadati; phylum Pseudomonadota; class Betaproteobacteria; order Burkholderiales; family Comamonadaceae; genus Variovorax; species Variovorax defluvii. The sequence goes on along the minus strand of NZ_BAABGJ010000056.1, from coordinate 50,771 downwards.
ACCTGCGCTTCTCGTGGACCCTGGGACCGAGCGGGGCCGAGGACCTGGTGGAGGGGACGGACTTCGTGGCACTCGAAGGCGGGAAGCTGCGCGCGGTCACCGGTTTTCTGGACAAGGTGCCGGTCGGCGCTTGAAGGCGGGCCGGCGGGATGCGCGATGCGAGGGGCCGGCGCGCGGCGAGTTCGTCGACGACGGCCGCGGATGCAGGTGTGGAGCCGGACTTGCTCAGCGCACCGGCCGATCCCCCGCCCTTTTCATCGTGGGCCATTCACACATCGTCAGCGCCCGCAGGCCCCATTCCACCGGCCCATAGCGAAAGCGCCCCAGCCACCAGGCGCTCACCGCCATCTGGCATCCGAACAGCGCCAAGGTGATCAGCACGCAGCCCGCCGGCGACACGCGCCCCATCAGCCCCAGCCCGTAGCCGCTGAACAGCATCGCGCAGACCAGCGACTGCAGCAGGTAGTTGGACAGTGCCATGCGCCCCGCCGGCGCCAGCGCGGACGCGAGCTTCGAGCCGGCTTCGCGGTGGAACAGCGTCAGCGCGAGCGCGACGTAGGCGAAGGTCAGCGCGGGGGCGGTCATCAGGCTCAACCCCAGTCCGACGAGTTCCCAGCCCGTGCCCGGGCCCCCGAGCGTGGCGGTCGCGTAGAACACCGCACCCGGCACGCCCGCCGCGAGCGCCCAGGTGCCAAGGCGCTGCCGCAGGCCCCCGTAGCGGTCGGTGTGCGCGAACATGCGGCGACGGCCGGCGACGAAGCCGGCCATGAACATGGCCAGTGCGCACGGCCCCTGCACGAGCACGACGATCCACCAGGTGTTGTCCAGCTCTCGCAGGCGCTGGGCCACCACGCTGGCGGGCGAACCCAGCCAGGCTTGCTGGGCAGCGCTGGCGCGCAAGGTGGCGCCGGTGAGGTCGGTCGGCCCGCCGAAGAGCAACTGCGCCAGCCCCATCAGCACCAGCACGACGGCGGGCATCAGCGTGAGCACACAGGCCCGCCGCAGCGCCTGCGTGTCGCTCTGCCGCCGCAGGGCGAGCAGGACCAGCCCGATCATGGCGTAGGTCGCGAGGATGTCTCCGTGGTACAGCCACACCGCATGTGCGGCGCCCAGCAGCCCCAGCCCGAGCAGCCGGCGCAGCATGCGGGGCACGAAGGCGGCGCCGCTGTGCTCGGCCGAGTGCATCTGCAGCGTGAAGCTGTAGCCGAACAGGAAGGAAAAGAGCAGGTAGAACTTGGTCTCGAACAGCAGAGCCACCAGCCAGCGCACGGCCTGATCTGCCGGCCGGCTGAAAATCGGATCGGGCACCGCCGCGCCGTAGTAGGCGGACGCGAAGGTGGCGATGTTGACCATCAGGATGCCCATGAGCGCGAAGCCGCGCAGTGCGTCCAGGTGCAGGAGCCTGGCTGGCTGGGCTGACGTCGCCTTGGCGGCGGGAGGGGCGGGCATGGCGCCGATGTTAGGCGGCGCCGGCGCCGCGCCGCTGATCCTACTGCACAGGGTTTCTGAAGCTGATGTTCAGCAAATTCCAGGCCGTGATCACCGAGATGGCGAAACCGAGTTCGGCGATCTCCTCGTCGGAGAAATGCGCCTTCAAGCGGGCGAATTCCTCGTCGCTCGGGTTCTGCTGCGGAATGGCGGTCACGACTTCCGCCCAGCGCAGGGCGGCGCGCTCGCGCTCGGTGAAGAAAGGCGCCTCGCGCCAGCCGGCCACCGCGTTGATGTGGCGCACGTCCATGTCCTGCGCGACCAGGTCGCGCCAGTGCATGTCGATGCAGAAGGCGCAACCGTTGATCTGCGACACGCGCAGCACCACGATCTCATGGAGGCGCTTGCCCAGCAGGTCCTTGCGGACCGCGCCCGAGAGGGTGTAGAGGGCCTGGAAGGCCTTCGGGGCGAGTTGATGAAAGGGGATGCGGGGAGCGTGAGACATCTGAAATCCTTCGAGTCGGGATGAGGAACGCCGCCCCATGCGGCTTCCATGTCATCAAGACGCAGCTCGCCATGCGTTTGTGACATCGCCAATTGCGCAATGCGTTGTGGCGGGGCCGGTGGCCCGGGAGCACACTCCGGCATCCAAGCCAACGACGCAGAGGAGACAAGCATGGGAAAGACGCGCATCGAACACGACCTCCTGGGTGACCGCGAGGTGCCCGACGAGGCCTACTACGGCGTCCACACGCTGCGGGCGAAGGAGAACTTCCAGATCTCGGGCACCACCATCTCGGCCTTCTCCGAACTGGTGGTGGCGCTGGCCTCGGTGAAGGAAGCAGCGGCGCAGGCGAACACCGAGCTGGGCCTGCTGGCGCCGGAGTTGCGCGATGCCATCGTGGCCGCCTGCGAAGAGATCCGCCACGGCGCGCTGCACGACCAGTTCGTGGTCGACGTGATCCAGGGCGGCGCCGGCACGTCCACCAACATGAATGCGAACGAGGTGGTGTGCAACCGCGCGCTGGAGATCCTCGGCCACCAGCGCGGCGAGTACCAGTACCTGCACCCCAACGAGCACGTCAACATGGCGCAGAGCACCAACGACGTGTATCCCACCGCGATCCGCATCGCCACCTGCTTCGCCATCGAGCGGCTGCTGAGGGCCATGGAGCACCTGCGCGCGGCCTTCGCGCAGAAGGCCACCGAATTCGCGCACCTGCTCAAGATCGGCCGCACCCAGTTGCAGGACGCGGTGCCGATGACCCTGGGCCAGGAGTTCTCGACCTACGCGGTGATGATCGAGGAGGACATCGCGCGGCTGACCGAGGCCTCGGCCCTGATCCGCGAGATCAACCTCGGCGCCACGGCGATCGGCACCGGCATCACCGCGCATCCGGAATACGCCGGGAAGGCGCTGACGGCGCTGCGTCGCATCACCGGGCTGGACCTGTCCACCGCGCCCAACCTGATCGAGGCCACGCAGGACTGCGGCGCTTTCGTGCAGCTGTCCGGTGTGCTCAAGCGCATCGCGGTCAAGCTCTCGAAAACCTGCAACGACCTGCGGCTGTTGTCGAGCGGTCCCCGCTCGGGCCTGGGCGAGATCAACCTGCCGCCGATGCAGGCCGGCTCCTCGATCATGCCGGGCAAGGTCAACCCGGTGATCCCGGAGGTGATGAACCAGGTCTGCTTCGAGGTCTTCGGCAACGACCTGACCGTGACCTTCGCGGCCGAAGCGGGCCAGCTCCAGCTCAATGCCTTCGAGCCGATCATCGCCAGCGCGCTGTTCCGCAGCTTCAAGCATCTGACCAACGGCTGCATGACGCTGGCCAACCTGTGCGTCAAGGGCATCACCGCCAATCCGGACCGGCTGCGCGAGAGCATCGAGCGCTCCATCGCGCTGGTCACCGCGCTCAATCCGATCATCGGCTACAAGCAGGCGACCGAGGTCGCGGCCGAAGCGTATGCGAACGGAACCAACGTGCGCGAGGTGGTCCTCCAGCGCGGGCTGATGACCGAGGCCGAGCTGGAGGAGGCACTGCGTCACGAGGTGCTGACGCAGCCGCGCGCCTACGAGCGCGCGAACAAGGGCTGATCAGGCCGGCTGCACGAGGCGGGCGAGCTCGTCCGAGATCGCCGCCGCGCTGGTCGGGCGCACCACGCGCCCCAGCTCGCGGCCGTCGCGCAGGAAGACCAGCGTGGGCCAGAGCTTGATGCCGAAGGAGCGGCCCAGCGGGCGGCCGCTGCCGTCCTCGATCTTCAGGTGGCGCAGCGGCGGGGCGGCGGACAGCGCCTGCTCGATGAGCGGTTGCGCACCCTTGCAGATGCCGCACCAGGGGGCGCCGAATTCGAGCACCGTGGGGCCGGGAAGGGCGTCGACTTCTTCGCGCGAGGGCTCGACGCTGGCGTAGTGGGAGTTCATGGCCGGATTCTGGCCGCGCCGACCGGCGCGTGCAGGCGCGGGGATTTCCGGGACTGTTGTCGGCCGGGTCCGACTGGCCCACTGTGCCGGTTTCGCTCAGGTGCCGTTGCGGGCCCGGTTGAGCGTGCGGTAGACCGTGGCGCGGCTGATGCCCAGGGCGCGCGCCGCCTCCGCCACATTGCCGCGCGCGTCGTCCACGGCGCGGCGGATCAGCGCGGCCTCGACGTCGCGCAGGCGCGGGCGGCCCGGGCCTGCCGCCGGCGCCGCCTGGCCGGCGGGAAGCTGCGGCCTGGCCTGCACGCGCAGGCCGGACCACAGTGGCACCTCGAGCACCGCATCGCCACGCCGCGCGGCATCGAACAGCATCTGCGGCGGCAGTGCGAAAAGCTCGTGGCATTGCGGTGCCGGCTGCATGCTGCCGGGCTGGTTCAGCATCTGGCGTGCGGGCATGTTGGCGCCGGTCACGCGGCCGTCCTCGTCCATGCACAGCAGTCCTTCGCTGACCGGGCCCGCGCCGGCACCAGGCCAGTCCAGGCGCAGCAGCAGGGCGCATGGCTGGGCCAGCACCAGCGCGTTCTCGATGCTGCGTGCCGACAGAGTCGCCAGGTGGCGCAGCTCGGGTCGTTCCATGGCCTGCACGCCGGTCAGGTCCAGCATGCCGATGCAGTCGCCCCGGGGGCCGAACAGCGGGGCGCCGGCGCAGCTGTAGACGCTGGTGTCCTCGAAGAAATGCTCGCCACGGTGCAGCCACACCGATTCGCGCTCGGCCAGCGCGGCGCCGATGGCGGTGGTGCCGACCGCGCGCTCGGACAGGTCGACGCCGATGCGCGCGATGCTGCGCGCGTGGCGGGCCGCGCTGTCGCTGCCGCCGGGCAGGGCGCCGGTCTCGATCACGATGCCGTCGGCGTCGGTCAGGATCGCGAAGTAGCGCGTGTCGGCGATCGCGCGCGAGAGCCGGTCCAGCACGGGCCGCGCCGCGGCGAGCAGCTCACGGTTGCGTTCCGCGACGCGCTGCGCGGCCTGGCGCGACACCGGGTCGAAGCCCACGCGTTGCTGCGGCCGGTGACCGGCCGCCAGGCAGCGCTGCCAGGAGCGCAGCAGCCAGGGCTCGATCCGGCTGCCGTGCGCAGAGGGCTCGCCCTCGATCCATTCGCGCCGGGTCTGGGCGATGGCAATGGAACGCTCGGGCAGGGGCTTGGAAGGGACGCTCATCGTGGGGCTGGGGGTCGTCGACGCCGTGCGGGGGGCCGTTGCAGGCCGGGCATTGTTTCATTTTGAGAATTTCAGGCGCGAGCGGCAAGCGCCTAGGGTTTTGCCTAGGGTGGCGCCCCGGGGCGGCGTCCACCATTCCAGGTGCATAGTCCACTGAAACACTGAATTCGACTGGTGCAGTCCGCCCGATACGGGCGCGCTGCGGCGTTGCAAATGCTCGCGATTCCGGCGGGTATCGCTGCGCTTTGCGCCTTGCATCGCATCCCGTCTCGGGCGGCCCTCACCCGTCATTTCAATGTTTCAGTGGACTAGAACAAGCCAACTTCAAACGGAGAAAGCCACATGCAGGTTTCATTCACCGTCAACGGCCGCGAGGTCACGGTCGACGCGCCGCCCAACACTTTCCTCGTGCAAGCGATCCGCGAGCACCTCCGCCTGACCGGCACGCACGTGGGCTGCGACACCGCGCAATGCGGTGCCTGCACGATCCACGTGAACGGCCGCGCGGTGAAGTCCTGCAACGTGCTGGTGGGGCAGATGGCCGGCGCGAAGATCACCACCATCGAGGGCATCGCCCAGCCCGACGGCACCATGCACCCGATGCAGGCGGCCTTCAAGGAGTGCCATGGCCTGCAATGCGGCTTCTGCACCCCCGGCATGGTGATGAGCGCGATCGACCTGTGCACCCACCATCCCAAGGCCAGCGAGACCGAGGTGCGCGAACTGCTGGACGGCAACCTGTGCCGTTGCACCGGCTACCAGAACATCGTCAAGGCCGTGATGATGGGCGGCGAGGCGATGGCCGCCGAGTCCGCCAAGACCACGGCCGCTGCCTGAGGAGAACAGCCATGGGCGCACCCGACTTCGCGAAGCTGCCGCACATCGGCGAGGCTCTCAAGCGCAAGGAAGATTACCGCTTCCTCACCGGCGCGGGCCAGTACACCGACGACGTGGAACTGGCCAACCAGTGCCACGCCGTGTTCCTGAGGTCGCCGCACGCGCATGCGGCGATCAAGTCCATCGACACCTCGGCCGCGCTGAAGATGCCCGGCGTGGTCGGCATCTTCAGCGGCAAGGACATCGACGGGAAGATGGGCGGCCTGCCCTGCGGCTGGCTGATCAACAACCCCGACGGCACGCCGATGAAGGAGCCGCCGCATCCCGTCCTGGCCATCGGCAAGGTGCGCTACGTGGGCGACCACGTCGCCATCGTCGTGGCCGAGACGGTGGAGCAGGCCAAGAACGCCGCCGAGGCGGTGGTGGTCGACTACGAGGAACTGCCGGCGCTGGTGAGCGTGGCGGATGCCGCGAAGAAGAGCAGCGGCGTCACCCTGCACGACGCCGCGCCCGACAACCAGTGCTACAAGTGGGCGATCGGCGACAAGGCGGCGGTGGATGCCACCTTCGCCAAGGCCGCGCACGTGACCAAGCTGGACCTGGTCAACAACCGGCTGGTGCCCAACCCGATGGAGCCCCGCGTGGCCATCGGCAGCTACAACCGCGCCAACGACGAGTACACGCTCTACGTGGCCAACCAGAACCCGCATGTCGAGCGCCTGCTGATGACGGCCTTCGTGCTGGGCCTGCCCGAGCACAAGGTGCGCGTGATCGCGCCGGACGTCGGGGGCGGCTTCGGCTCGAAGATCTTCCTCTACGCGGAGGATGTGGCGCTGACCTGGGCCGCCAGGCAGCTCAACCGCAGCATCAAGTGGACCGGCGAGCGTTCCGAGTGCTTCCTGTCCGATGCCCATGGCCGCGACCATGTGAGCCACGCCGAGATGGCGATGGACAAGGATGGCAAGTTCCTCGCCCTGCGCGTGCACACCGACGCCAACCTGGGCGCGTACCTGTCGACCTTCTCGACCGCGGTGCCGACCATCCTCTACGCCACGCTGCTGGCGGGCCAGTACACCACGCCGCAGATCTACGTGGAGGTGGATGCCTGGTTCACCAACACCGCGCCGGTGGATGCCTACCGCGGGGCCGGCCGGCCCGAGGCGACCTATCTCCTGGAGCGCCTGGTCTCGCGCTGCGCCTGGGAGATGAACCTGGGCCAGGACGAGATCCGCAAGCGCAACTTCATCACCCAGTTCCCCTACCAGACGCCGGTGGCACTGCAGTACGACACGGGCGACTTCCATGCCTCCATGGACAAGGCGAAGGAACTGGCCGAGGTGGCGGGCTTCGCCGAGCGCAGGAAGGCGTCCGAGGCCAAGGGCAGGCTGCGCGGCATCGGCTATTCCAGCTACATCGAGGCCTGCGGCATCGCGCCCTCGAACATCGCGGGCGCCCTGGGCGCGCGCGCGGGCCTGTTCGAATGCGGCGAGATCCGCGTGCATCCGACCGGCAGCGTGACCGTGTTCACCGGCTCGCACAGCCACGGCCAGGGCCACGAGACCACCTTCGCGCAGGTGGTGGCGGCGCGCCTGGGCATTCCGGTGGAGAACGTGGACGTGGTGCATGGCGACACCGGCCGCGTGCCCTTCGGCATGGGCACCTACGGCTCGCGCTCCATCTCGGTCGGCGGCGCGGCCATCATGAAGGCGCTGGACAAGATCGAGACCAAGGCCAAGAAGATCGCCGCCCACCTGATGGAGGCCAGCGATGCCGACGTGGAGTTCGCCAATGGCGAGTTCACCGTGAAGGGCACCGACAAGAAGATCCCCTTCGGCCAGGTGGCGCTCACGGCCTACGTGCCGCACAACTTCCCCCTGGACAAGCTGGAGCCGGGCCTGGACGAAACCGCGTTCTACGACCCGACCAACTTCACCTTCCCCGGCGGCACGTACATCTGCGAGGTGGAGGTCGACAGGGAGACGGGCGAGGTGAAGATCGACCGCTTCACCGCGGTGGACGACTTCGGCACCATCATCAACCCGCTGATCGTCGAGGGCCAGGTGCACGGCGGCATCGTGCAGGGCCTGGGCCAGGCGCTGATGGAGAACTGCGTTTACGACAAGGAGAGCGGCCAGCTGCTGACCGGCAGCTTCATGGACTACGCCATGCCGCGCGCCGACGACTTCCCCACCTTCAGGCTGGACACCACCTGCACGCCCTGCACCCACAACCCGCTGGGCACCAAGGGCTGCGGGGAGGCCGGTGCCATCGGCTCGCCGCCGGCGCTGATCAACGCGGTGCTGGATGCCCTGGCGCCGTTGGGCGTCAAGGATTTCGACATGCCGGCTTCGCCTCACCGCGTGTGGGAAGCCATCCGCAACGGGCGCCCCAGCGCGGACCAGGAACCCCAGGCGCCCGCCCTGACCGCGAGCACGCAAGGCCGTCCGGCGCCCTGACCACGGAGGAAACAAGCCATGTACGCATTCACCCTCGAACGTCCCGCCACCGTGGCCGATGCGGCCAAGCTGGCGGCTGCCGGCGGCAAGCCGCTGGCCGGCGGGCAGACGCTGCTCGCCTCGATGAAGCTGCGCCTGGCGGCTCCGGAGCAACTCGTCGACCTCAGCGGCATCCAGGAGCTGTCCGGCATCAAGAAGGAGGGCAACGCCCTCGTGATCGGCGCCATGACGCGCCACCTCGACGTGGGCGCCAGCGCCGAGGTCAAGTCCGCCTTCCCGGCCCTGGCCTGGCTGGCCGACCACATCGGCGACCGGCAGGTGCGTGCCATGGGCACCATCGGCGGCTCGCTGGCCAACAACGACCCCTCGGCCTGCTACCCCAGCGCGGTGCTGGGCTCGGGCGCCACGGTGGTCACCAACCAGCGCGAGATCGCGGCGGACGATTTCTTCCAGGGCCTGTTCACCACGGCGCTGCAGGACGGCGAGCTGATCACCGCGGTGCGCTTTACGATCCCGAAGCGCGCGGCCTACGAGAAGCTGCGCCAGAAGGCCTCGAACTTCCCGCTGGTCGGCATCTTCGTGACGCAGGGCGATGCCGGGGTGCGCGTGGCCGTCACCGGCGCGGGCAACGGCGTGTTCCGGCACAAGGGGCTGGAGGATGCGCTGGCGAAGAGCTTCACCCCCGAGGCCGCGGCCGGCGTCAAGATCGATGCCGAGGGGCTCAACAGCGACCTGCACGCCAGCGCCGCCTACCGAGCCAACCTCATCAGCGTACTCACGCAGCGGGCGGTCAGAAAGGCCTTGGGCTAGGATGACCGATCCAACGCCTGCAACGACCACCCCGTTCCCCACCATCGACGCGGTCGTGCAGGCGCTGCAGGGCGCCGGCTACTTCGCCGACCGGCGGCTGGCGACGGCGGTCTTCCTCGCGCTGCGGCTGCAGCGCCCGCTGCTGCTGGAAGGCGAGCCGGGCGTGGGCAAGACGGAGCTGGCCAAGGCGCTGTCCACCGCGCTGAAACGCGAGCTGCTGCGCCTGCAGTGCTACGACGGGCTGGAGCAGCGCGAGGCGCTCTACGAATGGAACTACGCCGCGCAGCTGCTGCACATGCGCGCGGCCGAGGCGCACGGCGCGGCGCGCGACGTGGAGGCCGAGGTCTACCAGCCGCACTACCTGATCCGCCGTCCGCTGCTGCAGGCCCTGCAGGCACCGGCGCCGGGCGCGGTGCTGCTGATCGACGAGGTGGACCGCGCCGACGAGCCTTTCGAGGCCTTCCTGCTCGAGTACCTGGGCGAGTACCAGGTCAGCATCCCCGAGCTGGGCACGGTGCGGGCACTGGTGCCGCCCGTCACGCTGCTCACCAGCAACCGCACGCGGGAACTCAACGACGCGGTCAAGCGCCGCTGCCTCTACCACTGGCTGGACTACCCCGAGCGCGATCGCGAGCTGGCGATCGTCCGGGCGCAGGTGCCGGGGGCGAGCCAGCGCCTGTCCGACCAGGTCGCCAGCTTCGTGGCCCGGCTGCGCGGTGCGCCTTACGCCGACGCCTTCCAGCGCGCGCCCGGCATCGCGGAGAGCGTGGAGTGGGCCCGTGCGCTGGTCGCGCTCGACACGCTGGAACTCGACCCGGAGATCGTCGTCGACACCGCCGGCATTCTCTTCAAGCAGCGCGACGACGTGGCCGCCCTCACGCAGGAACTGGCGGCCGAGCTGCTGCGGACCGAGGAGGCCGCGCCGTGAGCATGGCCGCTGCGCAGGCGACGACCCCCGCCGAAGGCGAAGGCACACCCGCCCGCCGCGCGGTGAGCCAGCTGGGCGACGCGCGGCGCGGCAAGCTGGCCGACAACATGACCGGCTTCGGCCGGGCGCTGCGGCGCGCCGGGGTGCGCACGGACTCGGCGCGCATCGCGCTGGCGGCCGAGGCGGCGCTGCTGGTCGGCGTCGACAGCCGTCACGATCTCGCGGCGGCGATGGAGGCGGTGATGATCAGCCGCGAGCAGGACCGCGGTGTGTTCCGGGAACTCTTCGACGCCTGGTTCCGCGACCCGGAGCTGGCCAACAAGCTGCTGGCCCAGATGCTGCCCAGCGCCGAAGGTCGGGCGGAGCCGCCCAAGCGCCGGCCGCGTGTGCGCGAGGCGCTGGCCGCCCCGCGCGATGCCGCGCAGCCCGCGCAGAACGAGCGCGAGGTGGAGTTCGATGCCGCGATGACGGCCAGCGACCGCACCCGCCTGCACCATGCCGACTTCAACGCCCTGGGTGCCGCCGAGTACCGGCTGGTGGAGCGGCTGGCGCGCGACGTGGCACTGCCGGTGCCCACCGTGGCGGCGCGCCGGCTGCACCCGGCGGGCAATGCAGGCGCGCACTCGCGCATGAACTGGCCGGGCGTCTGGCACGAGGCCGGCCGCACCGGCGGCGAGATGTTCAGGCTGCCCCGGCTGGCGCGGCGCCGGCAGCCCCTGCCGCTGCTGGTGCTGATCGACGTCTCGGGCTCGATGGAACGCTACGCGCGCCTGCTGCTGGCCTTCCTGCATGCGGCGACGCGCCGCGCCGGCCGCCGCGACGTGTTCGCCTTCGGTACCCAGCTGACCGACCTGACGCCGGCCTTCCGCATCGCCGACACCGACGCCATGCTGGCCGCGGCCGGCGCGGCGATCGCCGATTTCGCCGGCGGCACCCGCCTGGGCGGATCGCTGGCCGAGCTGCGCAAAGGGCACGCGCGCCGCCTGAGCGGCCGCCGCACGCTGGTACTGGTGATCAGCGATGGCCTGGACACCGGCGAGCCCGAGGTGCTCGAGCAGGAACTGCAATGGCTCAAGCGCCATGCGCGGTGCGTGCTGTGGCTCAATCCGCTGCTGCGCTTCGAGGGCTATGCCCCGCTGGCGCGCGGGGCTGCCGTGCTGCACCGCCATGCGGACGCGATGCTCGCGGTCCACAATCTCAGCGCATTGGAACAATTGGCCTCGAGCCTGGCCGCGCTGATGCGCTGCGGCCGCTGACACCAGACACCCCGGAAGGACCCCACACCATGGAAATGCTCGGCAACCGCCGCCTCGGCATCACGCAGCAACAGGCCTGGGAGGCGCTCAACGATCCCGAGACCTTGAAGAAATGCATCCCCGGCTGCGACAAGTTCGAGCCCGTCGGCGACAACCAGTACAGCGTGGCGCTGGCCGTCAAGATCGGCCCGGTCTCGGCCAAGTTCAACGGCAAGGTGGCGCTGGCCGACATCCTGCCGCCCGACAGCTACAAGCTGTCTTTCGAGGGGCAGGGCGGGGTGGCGGGTTTCGCCAAGGGCGCTTCGAGCGTCACGCTCAGGCCCGTGACCGACGGCGAAGGGCCGGCCTGCGATCTGGACTACACGGTGCAGGCCCAGGTGGGCGGCAAGATCGCGCAGCTCGGGCAGCGCCTGATCGACGGCGCCGCCAAGTCGACGGCGGACGATTTCTTCAAGCGCTTCGAGGCCGAGATGCAGGCGCGCTACGGGCCGCCGCCGGCTGCGGCCGAGAGCGCCCCCGAGGAGGCTGAGGAGAAAACCGGCGCGATGGCCGGCCTGATGCGCAAGATGGGTTTCGGCAAGAAGAGCGACAAGCCGGAAGCGGGCGCGGGCGAAAAGCCGGCGGAATAGACCACACACCACGCGGCACACGACGATGGAAAACCTCGACGTCATGGTTCTTCGCACCCTGCGCGACTGGCGGCTGGCGGGCGAGCGCGCGCTGCTGACGACGGTGGTGCGCACCTGGGGCTCCTCGCCGCGACCGGTCGGCTCCATCATGGCGCTGGCCGAAAGCGGCGCGGTGGTCGGGTCGGTCTCGGGCGGTTGCATCGAGGACGACCTGATCGCTCGCTACACCCGGGCCCACGGCGCGCAGGAAGGCATGCCCTCCGGCCCGCCCACGCTGATCAAGTACGGCATCACTGCCGACGAGGCACACCGCTTCGGCCTGCCCTGCGGCGGCACGCTGGAGCTGCTGCTCGAATACGACCCCGATGCCGCTTCGCTGGCCGCGCTGGTGGAGTCGCTGGAGCAGGGGCGGCTGATGCGGCGCACGGTGATGCTGGCCGATGGCGCGGTGCAACTGGCCGAGGCCACGGCGCCGGCGGAGCTGACGGTGGACGACAAGACGCTGGTCAACACCTTCGGTCCCGAGTACCGCATGCTGTTGATCGGTGCCGGCCAGCTGGCCGAGTACCTGTCGACCATGGCCAAGTTCAGCGGCTTCGCCGTCACCCTGTGCGACCCGCGGGCCGAGTACCGCACCGGCTGGACCACGCCGGGCGTGACCATCAGCACCGAGATGCCCGACGACGCGGTGCAGGCCTTCAAGCCCGACCGCCGCAGCTGCGTGGTCGCGCTGACGCACGATCCCAAGCTCGACGACCTGGCGCTGCTCGAAGCCCTGCAGAGCGAGGCCTTCTACGTCGGCGCGATCGGCTCGCGCCGCAATGCCCAAGCCCGGCGCGAACGGATGATCGAGCACTTCGACCAGACCGAGCAGTCGCTGGCGCGGCTGCGCGGCCCCATCGGCATCTACGTCGGCAGCAAGACGCCGCCCGAGATCGCCGTCAGCGTGATGGCGGAGATCCTGGCGGTGAAGAACGGCGTGACGCTGCCGCGCGAGATGGAGGTGGCGGTGGCCAAGGCCGCCGCCATGGGTTGAGCGCCGCAGCCGTTGACGCCGCCGATCAGCGGTACCCGGGCTCGTTGGCGTTGTGGATGATCCAGATCAGGTAGCCGTTCGTGAAGTCACCCATGCCGCCGCCCGCGAAGATCAGGCGGCCCTGGCCCTTGTAGGTCATCTCGAAGCGATGCCGGTCGGCACCGAAATAGAAGGGAATCCAGGCCTTGCCCGTGACGTAGGCGCCCTGGTCGGTCGGCGGGCCGGCCAGGTCGGTCACCTGGCGCACCGGCATGCCGATCTGCAGCTTGGTGAACTTGCTGTTCGGCGCGGGGTTGCCCGTGATCTCGCCCTCGTAGTCGTTGAGGCCCTTGACGGTGCGCCCGCTGCCGGCCTCGACCTTGGATGAGTCGACCACGTTGCCCTGGGCGTCCATGCCGGGCTTCACGGGGCCGCCCGGCCGGGCGGCAGGCGCGGGCTGGGGCGCCGGTGCAAGCGCGGCGGATGCCGTGGCGGGCGCGGGCGCCGCGGCGGTCGTGACGGGCTCGGCCACGGCGGGCGCGCAGCGTTCGAGATCGACGATCCTCTGCCGGGGCTTGGCGACGACGCGGTAGTCCCGCACCGTCGTCGTGACCTCACCGCCCGCGAAGCCGCCGCCCACGGTCCTGCAGCGGAAGTAGATCCGGTCCGCCTCCTCGACCACGTACAGGCCGGCCGGTGCCTGGCGGCCCTGGGTCCGTGCGAGGGTGAGCGAGACGGTCTGGCCGACCAGTTCCTGCTTCACCTGCTTCACGCTGCCGGTGGCGAGCAAGCCGGTCAAGGCCTGGTAATCGAGGCCGGCGGGCGCCGCTGGCGGCGCGGGCGGTGCAACCGGTGCCGGTGCGGCCTGCGGCGCGGGCGCCGGTGCCGCATCAGGGGTCGGCGTGCGGGAGGCGGTCGAGCAGCCCGCGATCAGGACGGAGGCCGCGGCGGCCGCGGCCAGTGCGGGCAGGGGGATTCTCGAAGTCAATGTCTGAAACTCCATGGGAATGCAGAAAGCGAAAAGACGCCGCGCCGAAAAGGCGCGGCGGGGGGAGGGATGGGAAGCGCCGTCCGCTGGGTGCGCGCGCGAAGGCACGCGGCCAGGGTCAGTGCTTGCGCAGCCCGGCGAGGAAGGTGGTGCTGCGGCCGAAGGCGCGCTGCAGCTGCTTGGATTCGCGGGCTTCCTCGCGGGCCCGGGAGAAGACGAAGCTGGCGGTCACCGCGGCGAGGCAGGCACCGACTGCAATCAGAAATCCGGTGAAGGAACCGAGCCACCAGGCGGCGAGGGGGACGGCGATGCTGGCGAGAAGAAGTAGGGCGCGCATGGGTGACACCGTAGCAGAGGCGGGACGCAGACTGCGTGAACTACTTCTCGGAATCGGCCCGCGCCTTCCCTTTTGCGTGCTGCTTCATTCGGCGGTGCCGGGCAGTCCGGCCGCGGGGGCGCCGAAGACGGCGAGCAGCATCGGCGTGAGGGCATGCATGTCCACGGCCGCAGGGCCGGGAGGCGGCAGCAGACCCGGCCGGAAGCCATGCGCCTCCAGGCGCTTGAGCAACGCGGCATCGGCGCTGATGGCGTGCACGGGCACGTCCCAGGAAGCGCCCGCGCCGCTGACGCTGGCCAGCGGCTGGTGGTCGCCGATGACGATGGTGAGCATGCCGCGCGGCGCGCGATGCGCAAGGTAGTCGCCCAGCCACTCGAAGGTGTAGGCGAGGGATTCGAGGTAGGGCGTCACCGGTGCCTGCCAGGACACCGGCTGGGCCAGCGCCTGCGCGAGGTCGGAGGGCGTGTAGGCCCGATCGCCCGTGAGCCGGGTCCAGTCGGGCACATACGGTGGCAGCGGCCGGAAGGGCGCGTGGCTGGCGAGCGTGGGAAAGACGACGAAGCGCGGTGGGCGCGTGCCGGGCGGCTGCGCCAGTTCCTGCGCATGCAGCAGCGCCATCGAGGCCTGGTCCGGTACGCGCCAATAGCCGAAAGCCGGGCCGCGGTAGCCGGTGCCGTCGGCGTCGACATAGCGGTCGAAGCCGTAGAAGCGGCCTTCGGGCCAGGGCCGGTGCAGGCCGGGCATCCAGTTCACCGTGCGCCAGCCGTGAGACCGGAAATGGCCTGCCAGCGACGGCCGTTCGGTGGCCAGCAGCAACTCGTAGGCGCCGGGGTCGTGTGTGTCCACACCGGTCAGCAGGGCGGCATGGGCCAGCCAGGAGGCGCCGCCGTAGGTGGGCGAACGCACCCGGGCCGACACCACCTGCAGCCCGCCCGCGGCGATGGCTTGCGCAAGGCGTTCGCGCGCGGGTGCGAGGGCCGCGGCCTGCTGCGGGTTGTCGAGCGTGGTGGCGCCGTAGGACTCGGCAAAGAGCAGCAGCACGTCGGCGCCGTGCAGTCCCGCCAGTCCCTCCTGCGCGAAGTCCGGGCTGGGGGGGAGCTGGGCCGCCGAGCGGCCCGGCAGCAACTGGCCTGCCAGGACTTCGGCCTGATGCGCGAGGATCGGCGCCACGGGCATCGAGAAGAACCAGCGCGTGTCGCGTCCGCCTATGCCATGCGCCGCGAAGCAGGCCGCGAGCACCACGCCTGCCAACCCGATCGCGCGGCGTGGCGGCGTCCATGCCAGCGCCTGTGCGAGGGCGCACCAGCAGGCCAGCGCGATCCGGTACAGCAGCAGAGGCAGCGCCAGGAGCGCCAGCATGCCGAGCGCGAGCTGCCAGGCGGCGAAGTCGCCCATGCGCAGTACCTCCAGCGCATGGCGGCCGTCCCAGTACAGGTTGATCTGCCGGCCGAACACGGCGGACGTCGTCACGTCCAGGTAGCGCGCGACGGTCCAGACGGCCGTCGCGGCGGCCAGCAGGCGCAGGACGTGCGCGCCGGCCCGGCCGCGCCAGGCGATCCATGCGGTGAGCGCCACCAGCGCCATCGACAACTCGAAGGACAAGCGCAGGGCGGGGCTGGGCCACAACCCGGGGCCGTGGTTCTCCATCGTCAACAGCGCGTTGAGCACGGCGAAAGGCAGCGCGAAGCGCGCCGCCCAGCCGGGCCGACGCTGCGATGTCATTTGCGCTGCGCCTCGAACTCGATGATCAACGGCACCTCGTCACCCACCCAGCCGTTGGCGACCCCGTAGTTCATGCCGTAGGCACTGCGCTTGAAGCTGCCCCGGGCCGACACGCCCATCACGTAGCTCTTGTCGATGGGCGAGGGCCCGCTCTTGTTCCAGGTCGCCTGAATGGTGAGCGGCTGCGAGCGGCCCAGCAGTTCGAGCTGGCCCGCGATCTCGAAGCTTCGGTCGCCCGTGCGCCTGGCGCCGTTGGCGGTGAACACCATGCGCGGGAACTCGCTGGAATTGAGGAAGTCCGCGCTGCGCAAGTGACGGTCGCGACTGCCGACGTTGGTGAACACGCTCTGCGTGTCGACCTCGATGCGCAGCGCGCCGAGCGTGGCGGTGGCCTCGTCGAAGGTGTAGCTGCCGCGCGCCGCGCGGAACATGCCCAGCACTTTGGCGTAGCCGATGTGCTCGACCAGGAAGGCGATCGTGATGTGGTCCGGATCGAGCTCGTAACGGGCCGGCTCGGCACGGACCGGCGCGGCGGCCGCGAACAGGGCGAGCAGGGCGGCGGACAGGTCGCGTGCAGCTTTCATCGAAGGGTCTCCAGGTGCAGGTGGCGCCGGCGCATCAGCCAGGCGATGTCGATGGCGAAGGAGGCGGCGAGCAACGCCAGGCTGGCGGCCGCCAGGGCGTGGCTCCAGGGCGGCGCGACGGCGGGGGCGAGGCAGGCGATCAGCGCGCAGATCTGCACCACGCACGCCGTCTTGCGCCGCAGGCTGGGCGGCAGGGTGCGCGCCAGCCAGGGCCAGGGCCGGGCCGCCAGCAGGAAGACGTAGCGCATCAGGCCGGCGGCGACGATCCACGCGCCGGCTTTGCCGAAATGGAGCACCAGCAGCGACAGAACGAGCACCAGCAAGGCGTCGGTTTCCATGTCGAAGCGCGCCCCGAAAGCGCTGGTGAGGCCGCCGCGCCGCGCCAGCGGGCCGTCGAGGGCGTCGAGCAGTGCGGCGATGGCAGCCAGCGCCACGCATGTCCAGGCCAAGCGTTCGTCCGCCCTCTCGCCGATCGCCGCGGCGAGCACGCAGATCATGGCCAGCCGTGCCAGCGTCACGCGATTGGCTGCGCCGAAGCGTCCGTTGGGCGCATGCGCACCCAGGCTCCACAGCACCAGGGCGAAGGCGGCGGCGAAGGCCAGCAGTGTCTTGAAATGGAACCAGGGGCCGAGCGCGCCCAGCAGGGCCAGCAGGACGGCGATCGCGGCCAGCAGCAGGAAGCAGGGCAGGGCCGCGCGCCATGCATCACGCCGCAGTGAGGCGAGCTGCCATGCGTCCGCGGCGGATGCCTCGCCGGAAGGTGATCGCGTGAGCATCGTCTTCATTAAGATCGGTGGCCGAACACATCTCGCCCGCTGCGCGCGGGCGACTGAAGAAGAGCATGCCAGCATTTCATCCCCGCGTCCCCTCGGGCGAGCCCCGTGCCTGCTGGATCGAGGCGGCCGGGCGCGCCGGCCTGCGGCCGGTCACGCTCGCCGCGCCGGGACCGCACGAGGTCCGGGTGCGCGCGCTGCACAGCGGCATCAGCCGCGGCACCGAAGCGCTGGTCTTTCGCGGCGAAGTGCCGGAAAGCGAATACGAGCGCATGCGTGCGCCCTTCCAGGAGGGCAGCTTCCCGGCGCCGCTCAAGTATGGTTATGCCAGCGTGGGCGTGGTCGAGCA
Organism: Variovorax defluvii; assembly: GCF_039541515.1. Classification (NCBI taxonomy): domain Bacteria; kingdom Pseudomonadati; phylum Pseudomonadota; class Betaproteobacteria; order Burkholderiales; family Comamonadaceae; genus Variovorax; species Variovorax defluvii. The sequence goes on along the minus strand of NZ_BAABGJ010000056.1, from coordinate 33,025 downwards.
GGGCGCGCCGGAGCTCCTCGGTCGAACGGTCTTCTGCCTTCATCCGCATCAAAGCCATTACGTGGTACCGGCCGCGGCGGTTCACGTCCTGCCCGACAGCCTGCCGCCCGCACGGGCGGTGCTGGCGGCCAACATGGAGACGGCGGTCAACGCGCTATGGGATGCGGCGCCTCGCCTGGGCGATCGCATCGCGGTGGTCGGTGCGGGCGTCGTGGGGCTGCTGGTGGGCTGGCTGGCGGGGCGGTTGCCGGGGTGTTCGGTGCAGATGGTCGACACGAACCCTGGGCGCAGGGCCGTCGCCCGGCAATTGGGCCTCGGCTTCGCAACGCCTGACGCCGCGGCGCCCGATGCCGATGCGGTCGTGCATGCCAGCGGAAGCGGCGAGGGCCTGGCCACTGCCTTGAGGCTGGCGGCCTTCGAAGCCACGGTGCTGGAGCTGAGCTGGTACGGGCAGCGTGCCGTCACCCTGCCGCTGGGTGAGGCTTTCCACGCGCGCCGGCTCACGCTGCGCAGCTCGCAGGTGGGGCAGGTGGCGACCGCCCAGCGGGCCCGCTGGAACCGCGGGCGGCGCATGGCGCTGGCGCTCGGGCTGCTGTGCGACCCGGTGCTGGATGTGCTGGTGACCGATGCCGCCGACTTCGAGGAACTGCCGGCGGTGCTGGCGCGGCTGGCCGCGGGCGGCGCGTCCCACACCCTGTGCCATCGCATCGACTATCCCTGACCCGATCGGAGCCAAGCCATGTACACCGTCAACGTCCGCGATCATTTCATGATCGCCCACAGCTTTCGCGGCGAGGCCTTCGGGCCGGCCCAGCGCCTGCACGGCGCCACCTACGTGGTGGACCTGGAGATGCGGCGCGCCGAACTCGATGCCGATGGCGTGGTGGTCGACATCGCGCTGGCGGCCGAGGTCCTCAAGCAGGTGCTGGCCGAATTCAATCTGCGCAACCTCGATGACGACCCGGCCTTCGCGGGCCGCAACACCACCACCGAATTCATGGCCCGCGTGATCTTCGATCGCGTCGCGGCACGCATCGCGGCGGGCGAGATGGGGCCGCATGCGGGCGGTCTGTCGGGCATGCGCGTGCGGCTCAACGAATCGCACGTGGCCTGGGCGGCCTACGAGGGCACGCTTTGACGTTGATGCAGCCGGGGCGCTGCGCCTTCCTGCTGCCGGGCGACCCGGAGACCCGCACCGGCGGCTACACCTATGACCGCCACATCGTCGCAGGCCTGCGCGCGCTGGGATGGGAGGTCGAGCTGCAGAGCCTGGGTGCGGGTTATCCGTCGCCCGATGCGACCGCGCTGGCGCGGGCCGCGCGCGTGGTGGAAGCCTTGCCCGACGGCGCGCTGGCGGTCGTCGACGGTCTTGCTTTCGGCGTGTTGCCCGATCTGGCAGGGCAGCACGCGCAGCGGCTTTGCTGGGTCGCGCTGGTCCACCATCCGCTGGCGCTGGAAACGGGGCTTCACGCGGACGCACAGCGCCTGCTCTTCGACAGCGAGCGGCGGGCGCTGGCCCATGCGCGCGGCGTGATCGTCACCAGCCCGTCCACCGCGCGCGCGCTGGCGGCCTTCGGGGTCGAGGCCGGCCGCATCGCGGTGGTCGAACCCGGCACCGCGCCCGCGCCGCTCTCGGCGGGATCGGGCGGCGAGGGGTTGTCGCTGCTCTGCGTCGCCACCGTCACGCCGCGCAAGGGGCATGCCCTGCTGGTCGAGGCACTGGCCGGGCTGAAGGACCGGCCCTGGGTCCTGCATTGCGCCGGCAGCCTGTCGATGGACGGCGCCTGCGCGTCGGCCTTGCGCAAGGCCATCGAGCACCATGGCCTGCAGGCGCGCGTGCTCCTGCACGGCGAACAGGACGAGGCCGGGCTGCGCGCGCTCTATGCGAAGGCCGATGCTTTCGTGCTGCCTTCCTTCCACGAGGGCTACGGCATGGCCTTGGCCGAGGCCTTGGCGCATGGGCTTCCGGTGGTCAGCACGCGGGCCGGCGCCATCCCCGACACGGTGCCGGCGGAGGCGGGCCTGCTGGTCGCGCCGGGGGAGGTGCCCGCGTTGCGCGAGGCGCTGCGGCTCCTGATGGACGACGGCGCGTCCCGGGCGCGCCTGGCCGCCGGCGCGCGCACCGCACGTGCTCGCCTGCCGGACTGGGCACGCAGCAGCGAGCGCTTCGGCGCGGCGCTGAGCGCCTTCGCGCGGCAGCCGAAGGCACGGCCATGAGCGGCTTCAGCGCCGAGTGGCTGGCGCTGCGCGAGCCCCACGATCTCGCCGCGCGTGCCGCGGCCGCCGTCGCACTGGACCTGCCCGCCGTGGCGGCCGGAATGCGCCGCGGCGCGCAGCCGCTGGAGGTGCTGGACCTGGCCTGCGGCACCGGCGCGAACCTGCGCGCGCTCGCGCCGCGCCTGGGCGGCGCGCAGCGCTGGTGCCTGGTCGACCATGATCCGCGGCTGCTGGCCGAACTGCCTCGCGTCTTCGCCGCGTGGTCGCGCGAACAGGGCCTGGTGCTGCGCGAGGACGGCGGGCGTCTTCACATCGAGGGGCCCGACTGGCAGGCCGAGATCGGATGGCGCCGCATCGATCTGGCCGGCGCGCTGGATGCGGTGCCCTTCGGTCATGCACAGCTCGTCACCGCGGCCGCGCTGCTGGACCTGGTGTCCGCCCCCTGGCTGGATGCACTCTTCGGGCGAACGCGACAGGCGGGCGCGGCGATGTTCTTCGCCCTCAGTGTCGATGGGCGTGTGGGTTGGGAGCCCCCCTTCGAGGAAGACGATGCCGTGCATCGGCTGTTCGCCGCGCACCAGCGGCGGGACAAGGGCTTCGGCCCGGCGCTGGGGGGCGAAGCCCCGTCGGTGGCGGCCGACCGCCTGGAAGCCTTGGGCTACGCTGTCGCGCAGTCGCGCAGCGATTGGCAAATCCAAGAGGGCGCCATGCTGCAGGCCTTGGCCGAGGGCATGGCCGATGCGGCGCTGGAGCAGGCGGAGGATGGAGGCGCGCGAACGCGGGTCCAGGCATGGCGTACGCGGCGGCTGGCAGCGGTGCCGCGCACCCGCATGCAAGTGGGGCACGTGGACCTTCTGGCGATGCCTTGAGCGCGGGATCGCGGCTGTGTCTACGATGTGCGTCTTTTCGCCATCACAACACACAGCAAAGGACAAGCCATGCGCAGCCAAGCCGTTCGCATCGACCGCCCCGGCGGTCCCGAGGAACTGAAGATCGTCGAGGTGGAGGTCGGTGAGCCCGGGCCGGGCGAGATCCGCATCCGCCACCACGCGGTCGGCCTCAATTTCATCGACACCTATCAGCGCAGCGGCCTCTACCCCTTCCCGATGCCGCTGCAATTGGGCATGGAAGCGGCCGGCGTGGTGGAGGCGGTAGGCGAGGGCGTCACGCACCTGAAAGCCGGCGACCGCGCCGCCTACGCCAGCCAGCCGCCCGGCGCCTACAGCGAACTGCGCGTGATGCCGGCGAAGAACGTGTGCCGCCTGCCCGACGCCATCGCCTTCGAGACCGGTGCGGCCATGATGCTCAAGGGCATGACCGTGCAGTACCTGCTGAAGAAGACCTTGCCGGCCGAGGGGCTGCAGCCGGGCGACTTCGTCCTGTTTCATGCGGCCGCCGGCGGCGTGGGCCTGATCGCCTGCCAGTGGGCCAAGGCCCTGGGCCTGAAGCTGATCGGCACCGCGGGCACGGACGCCAAGTGCCAGCTGGCACTGGAGCACGGCGCGGCGCATGCGATCAATTACAGCAAGGAGAACTTTGCCGAGCGCGTGAAGGAGATCACCGGCGGGCAGGGCGTGAAGGTGGTCTACGACTCGGTCGGAAAGGACACCTTCGAAGGCTCGCTGGACTGCCTGCGGCCCTTCGGCCTGCTGGCGATCTTCGGCAACGGCTCCGGGCCGGTGCCCGCCTTCAACCTCGGCCTGCTCGCGTCCAAGGGCTCGCTCTACGTGACCCGGCCCACGCTGTTCTCGCACATGGCCACCCGCGAGCGCACGCAGGCCATGGCGGACGACCTGTTCGCGGTGGTGGAGAGCGGCGCAGTGAAGATCCCGATCGCCCAGCGCTACAGGCTGGCCGACGTGCAGCAGGCGCACCGCGACCTGGAGGCGCGCAAGACCACGGGGTGCACGATCCTGACGCTGTAGCCGCCGGGGCCAGGGCGACGCCGTGCCGCTCCGGAGGCCCTACTCGATCGGGCTCAGCCGTGACTCGCGCATGCGCGTGCGCGCGAGCGCCCCCGCCGAATCCAGGATCGGGTAGGCGATCGAGCAGATGTGCGAGTTGATCCGTTTCAGGTCGCTGATCAGGTCGATGTGAAGCGAGCTGGTCTCGATGCTGGAGGTGGTGCGCTCCGACAGCCGCTCCAGGTGCGTGGTCGCATAGGCGCGCTCCAGGTCGCGGAAGCGCGCCTTTTCCTCGAGCAGCTTCTGCGCGTCGCGCACGTTGGCGTTCAGGAACACGCTCATCGACAGGCGCAGGTTGGCGACCAGCCGCTCGTGCATCTCGACGATCTCGCGCATGCCGGCGTCGGAGAAGCTGCGCTGCTTCTTGATCTTCTTGTCCTCGATGTCGATGATCACCCGCTCGATGATGTCGCCGATCTGCTCCATGTTGATGGTGAAGCTGATGATGTCGGTCCAGCGGCGGCTTTCTTCCTCGCCCAGCGCCTCGCGCGAGATCTTGGTCAGGTAGTACTTGATGGCCGAGTAGAGCTCGTCCACCGTGTCGTCCATCTTGCGCAGCTCGGCGGCCAGGCGCAGGTCGTTGTCGCGGATCACCTTGAGCATGCCGATCAGCATGGTCTCGACGATGTCGGCCTGGTGCAGCGCCTCGCGGGCGGCGTTGGAGATGGCCAGCGTGGGGGTGGACAGGGCGGAAGGGTCCAGGTGCTGCGGCCGCTGCATGGCCAGCGGCTCGGCCGGCACCGGCAGCAGACGCTTGACCGCGGCGGCCACCCAGTCCGTGAAGCCGATGAAGCCGAGGCTGATGATCACGTTGAAGGCCAGGTGGAACAGCACCACCAGCTGCGTCGCGTCCGAGATGTAGGGCCGGGCCTCGCGCAGGTAGAGCCCGACGAAAGGGGCCACGACCGCCACGCCGAGCAGCTTGAACAGCAGGTTGCCGATGGTGACCTGCCGCACCGGGATGGCCGACTTGGCGGTGGTCAGCACTGCCAGCAGGCCGCTGCCCAGGTTGGCGCCGAGCACCAGACCCAGCGCCACGTCCAGCGGCACCACGGCGGAACTGGCCATGGCCGCGACCAGCAGCACCACGGCCAGGCTGGAATAGGCGGCGATGGCTAGCGTTGCGCCGATGGTGATCTCGAGCAGGACGTCGCTGCCCAGCGAGGCCAGCAGCTCCATCACCGGCGGGGAGGAGAAGAGAGGCCCGGTGGCCTGCACCACCAGCTGCAGCGCCAGCAGCATCAAACCCAGGCCGATCAGCACCCGCCCGACGCGGCCGCCCGGTGTGGAGCCGCGCGAGATGAAGAGCACCACGCCCACGAAGATGAAGAGCGGGGACAGCCAGGAGAGGTCCGCCGAGAACAGCACGGACATCAGCGCCGTGCCGATGTCGGCGCCGCGCATCACGGCCAGCGCGGCCGGCAGCGCCACCAGGCCCTGGCCGACGAAGGAGGAGGTCATCAGCGAGGTGGCCGTGCTGGACTGCACCAGCGCCGTGACCCCGATGCCCGAGAGCGCCGCCGTGAAGCGGTTGCGCATGCTGTGCACCAGGATCTTGCGCAGACTGGCGCCGAAGACGCGCAGCACGCCCGTGCGAACGAGATGGGTACCCCATACCAGCAGCGCGATGGCCGCCAGCAGATTCAACAGATGCTTCATTGGACGACGAAGACTATACGCGCCGTCATCGGCAAAACGCCGTCAGCGACGGGCGCGCATGCGCAGCAGTTCGTCGAGGATGAGACAGATGGCGCCGAGCGTGATCGCGCTGTCGGCCAGGTTGAAGGCGGGGAAGTGCCGTCCGCCCAGGTGGAAGTCCAGGAAGTCGACCACGTAGCCGTGCATCATGCGGTCCACCACGTTGCCGATGGCCCCGCCCAGGATGCAGGCCAGCGAAAAGGAGAACAGCTTCTGGCCGGCGTGCGACCGCAGCATCCAGACGATGAACACCGCCGCGGCCACGCCGATGGCGGTGAAGAACCAGCGCTGCCAGCCCGCCGCATCCGCGAGGAAGGAAAAGGCGGCACCGGTGTTGTGGGCGCGCACGATGTTGAAGAAGCCGGTGACGTAGGTCGCGTCGCCCAGCTTGTAGGCGCCCAGGATCAGCGTCTTGGTGATCTGGTCGAGGACGAGGATCAACGCGGCCAGCGCCAGCCAGGGCCAGATGCCGGCCCGTGGCGGCGCGATGGAGCGGATGGCGGGCATCAGGCGGCGCTCCTGGCTTCTCCGGCGCCGAACAGGTTGCTGGTGCAGCGGCCACACAGGGCCGGGTGCGCCGGGTCGTGGCCGACGTCCTCGCGCCAGTGCCAGCAGCGCTCGCACTTGGTTGCCGTGCTCGGCGTCACTTCCGCCGCCAGCGCCTCGCCCTGCGCCAGCGTGATGGCCGAGGTGATGAAGACGAACTTCAAGTCCTCGCCCAGCGAGGCCAGCAGCGGGTGGTCGTCGGCCGGCACCGTGAGCGCCACCTTCGCCTGCAGCGAGGAGCCGAGCTGGCCGGCGGCTCGCACGGTCTCGATGTCCTTGTTGACCGCGTCGCGGACCGCGCGGATGCGGGTCCATTTGGCCAGCAGCGCCTCGTCGGGCTGGCCCAGGTCGCAGTAGACCTGGGTGAAGATCGACTCGCCGTTGCCGCAGAACTTCCAGGCCTCCTCGGCCGTGAAGCTCAGGAAGGGCGCCATCCAGCGCAGCATCGCCTGGGTGATGTGCCACAGGGCGGTCTGGGCGCTGCGGCGCGCGCGCGAGCCGGGCGCCGTGGTGTAGAGGCGGTCCTTCAGGACGTCCAGGTAGAACGCACCCAGGTCCTCCGAGCAGTAGACCTGCAGCTTGGCCACCACCGGGTGGAACTCGTACACCTTGTAGTGGGCCAGGATCTCGGCCTGGAACTGCGCGGCCCGTGAGAGTGCGTAGCGGTCGATCTCGAACAACTGGCCGTGCGGCACCGCGTCCTTCGCGATGTCGAAGTCGCTGGTGTTGGCCAGCAGGAAGCGCAGCGTGTTGCGGATGCGGCGGTAGGCATCGACCACGCGGGCGAGGATCTTGTCGTCGCCGGCGATGTCGCCCGAGTAGTCGCTGGCCGCCACCCACAGGCGGATGATCTCGGCTCCCAGCTTCTTGTTGACCTCCTGCGGCTCGATGCCGTTGCCGAGCGACTTGCTCATCTTGCGGCCCTGGCTGTCGACGGTGAAACCGTGGGTCAGCAGGCCCTTGTAGGGCGCGCGGCCGTATAGCGCGCAGGCGATCAGCAGCGAGGAGTGGAACCAGCCGCGGTGCTGGTCATGGCCTTCGAGATAGAGGTCGGCCTCGGGGCCGCTGTCGTGGTGCACGCCGGGGTGCGTGCCGCGCAGCACGTGGGAGAAGGTGGAGCCCGAGTCGAACCACACCTCGAGGATATCGGTGCTCTTGGTGTAGTGCGGCGCGTCCTCGGGCCCGAGGATCTCCTCGGCCGTGACGCGGCTCCAGGCCTCGATGCCACCCTTCTCGACGATGTCGGCGGCCTGGTCGAGGATTTCCATCGTGCGCGGATGCAGCTCGCCCGAGTCCTTGTGCAGGAAAAAGGGGATCGGCACGCCCCAGCTACGCTGGCGGCTGATGCACCAGTCGGGCCGGTTGGCGATCATGTCGTGCAGTCGCGCCTTGCCGTTCTCGGGGTAGAAGCTCGTTTCCTCGATGGCGTCGAGCGCCATCCGGCGCAGGGTCTTGGGCGCCTTGTCCTTGGTGAACACGCCCTCGCCCTCGTCCATGCGGACGAACCACTGGGCGGCCGCGCGGTAGATCACCGGCGACTTGTGGCGCCAGCAGTGCGGGTAGCTGTGCGTGATGGTTTCGGTGGCCAGGAGCCGGTCCGCATCGCGCAGGGCCTGGATGATGTGCGGCACCGCCTTCCAGATGTGCTCACCGCCGAACAGGGGAAAGTCGGCCGCGTAGGCGCCGTTGCCCTGCACCGGGTTGAGGATGTCGTCGTAGGCCAGCCCGTGCGAGACGCAGGAGTTGAAGTCGTCCAGGCCGTAGGCGGGCGAGGAGTGCACGATGCCGGTGCCGTCCTCCGCCGTGGCGTAGTCGGCCAGGTAGACGGGCGACAGGCGGCGGTAGCCGGGATCGGCGTCGTAGAGCGGGTGCTCGAATTCGAGGCCGCCCAGCTTCTCGCCCTTGACCGTGGCGAGCACCCGGCCGTCCAGCGCATAGCGGTTCATGCACATCTCGACCAGCGAGGCGGCCAGCACCAGCAGGCCGCGGTCGGTGTCGACCAGGGCGTAGTCCAGCTCGGGGTTGAGGTTGAGCGCCTGGTTGGCGGGGATGGTCCAGGCGGTCGTGGTCCAGATGACGGCGAAGGCGTCCTTGGCCAGCGACGGCAGGCCGAAGGCGGCTGCCAGCCCGGCGGGATCGTGGGCCTTGAAGGCCACGTCGACGGTGTTCGACTTCTTGTCCGCGTACTCGATCTCGAACTCGGCCAGCGAGGAGCCGCAGTCGAAGCACCAGTAGACTGGCTTGAGGCCCCGGTAGACGAAGCCGCGCTCGATCACGCGCTTGAAGGCGCGCAGCTCGCCGGCCTCGTTGGCGAAGTCCATGGTCTTGTAGGGATGGTCCCACTCGCCCAGCACGCCCAGACGCTGGAAGTCGGTCATCTGCTGCGCGATCTGCTCGGTGGCGTAGGCGCGGCTCTTGGCTTGCATCTCGTCACGGCCGAGGTTGCGGCCGTGCTTCTTCTCGATCGCGTTCTCGATCGGCAGGCCGTGGCAGTCCCAGCCCGGCACGTAGAGCGCGTCGTAGCCCTCGAGCTGGCGCGCCTTGGTGATCATGTCCTTGAGGATCTTGTTGACGGCATGGCCCATGTGGATCTGGCCGTTGGCGTAGGGCGGACCGTCGTGCAGGATGAACTTGGGGGCACCGCGGCGGGCCAGTCGCAGGCGGTGGTAGCGGCCTTCGTCGTTCCATTCCTCGACCCAGCCCGGCTCGCGCTTGGGCAGGTCGCCTCGCATGGGGAAGGGCGTGTCGGGCAGGTTGAGGGTGGCGCGGTAGTCGGTGGTGGTGGAGGCAGCGTCGGCAGACATGATGGGAGTTCGAAACAGAGAGGCTTGGACAGGCTCGGCCCGAACCTTTGCGGATGCGTCGGTGCGAGGGAATCAGGCCGTCCGCCCCGAGCTTGCAGAAGGGCGGTGGCTCGGGCGGGCCCGGCTAAATTCGATCGCGCGTGGTCTGGCGACGGGTCTCGGCGTGCGTGGAAGCGAAGAAAGCACGTGCGTCGCGGCCATCCTTCGCGATGCCCGCCGTCAGGGCCTCGAGGCTGGTGTAGCGCAATTCGTCGTGCAGTTTGTGCAGCAGTTCCACGCGGACGAGTTTACCGTAGGCCCCTTCTTCGCCCAGGCGGGCAGGCCAATCGAGGCAGTGGGTCTCGAGCAGCACCCGGCCGCCGTTGACGTCGTTGGCGTCCAGCGAAGGCCGAACACCCAGGTTGGCCACGCCATGCAGCGGATGGTTGTCGAGCCCGTGCACCAGGACTGCGAAGATGCCGCTGGCGGCCGGCTTCCAGTGCTTGAAGCGCAGGTTGAGGGTGCGGAAGCCGTCGTTGCGCCCGGGAGCCGAGGCGCCGAGGGCGCGCCCCAGCTTGCGGCCATGCACCACGTGGCCGGAGATCGCGTAGGGGCGGCCGAGCAGGGCCTGCACGTCGGCCATCCGGCCCTCGGCGAGGGCCTCGCGGACCGCGGAACTGGACACCCGCAGGCCGTGGACCTCGTAGCTGTTCATGCGGGCCACGTCGAAGCCGTTCGCATCGCCCGCCGCGTCCAGCATGGCGTAGTCGCCGGCGCGCTTGGCGCCGAAGCGGAAGTCGTCGCCCACCAGCACGTAGCGCGTGCCCAGGCCTTCGATGAGCACGTGTCGGATGAAGTCTTCGGGGGTCTGCGAGGCCAAGCGCGAATCGAAGGGCAGCACGATCGTCTGGTCGACACCGCAGGCGGCCAGCGCACCGAGCTTGTCGCGCAGCGTGCCGATGCGCGCCGGCGCGAGTTCCGGGCGCTTGGTGATCTGCGCGAAGTAGTCGCGCGGGTGCGGCTCGAAGGTGAGCACGCAGCTGGGCAGCCCGCGCTGCCGCGCCTCGGTATTGAGCAGCCCCAGCATGGCCTGGTGGCCACGGTGGACGCCATCGAAGTTGCCGATGGTCAGGGCGCAGGCCGGAGCCACACCCGGATGCCTGAAACCCCGGAAAACCTGCATCGTTCGATATCTTTTTGATAGCACGCCGGCCCGTTGAATAGGCACATGGAGCGCTTTTTGTCACAAAGCCGGTATATTGTGACGCAGTACATCCTCCGCCGGTCCGGCCCGGCGCCCGATGTCCCGGTCTTTCCGTGGTTCTTCTTCCCTTTTTGTGAGGAGGCGTGTGTGAAGGTCTTGAAGCTCTCGGCCCAGGGGCTGCCCCAGTCGTGGATTTCGCTGGAACAGGCGGTGATCCACTACGCGGCGGACGAGGTGCGCTGGGAGGTGGGCGCGCAGGTGGCGCTCTTCCGTGGCGGGCACAACGCGATCACTGGAGAACAATCGCAGATCGCGGTCAACAGCATCATCGGCACCAAGGGCGTGCCGCGCATCAATCCCTTCGCCCTGCGGCCGGGGCTGACCAACAGCAAGCTCTTCGCGCGCGACCGCAACATCTGTGCCTACTGCGGTGGCCACTTCCAGGATGAGGATCTCACGCGCGAGCACATCATCCCCTTCGCGCAGAACGGCGTGGACAGCTGGATGAACGTGGTCACGGCCTGCAAGCCCTGCAATCACCGCAAGAGCAGCCGTACGCCGGAGCAGGCCAACATGCCGCTGCTGTATGCGCCCTACGTGCCTTCGCTGTGGGAGGACTTCATCCTGCGCAACCGGCGCATCCTGGCGGACCAGATGGAGTTCTTGATGGCGCACCTGCCGCACAACTCCCGCCTGCACGGGTAAAGGCGCGGGTCAGTAGCTCAGTTCGAGGACGCTGATCGCGCCCTGCGCGGCCGGCCAGGTCTGCCCGGCGATGCGTTCGCCGTTGAATTCGCCGGTGATGCTGCGCTGCGCATCGCTGGCGAACCTGATCTTTGCGCTCGAGACGCCGGCGCCCTGCGGTGGCACGCCGGGCAGCGTGGTTTGCCCGTCGAGTCGCATGGTGTCGCGCTGCGCATCGAAGTAGCCGCGTGGCCGGGTGAAGATCACGACCGCCTTGGCATCGCGATCCGCCTCCGCCAGGCGCTCGGGCCGCAGGTGCACGACGGCGCTGGAACGGGGGAAAGGGCTGCGGTAGATGTGCGTGGTGGCATAGCCCGGCGCGCTCAGCACGAATTCATAGGCCGTCGCCGGCTGCGCCTGAAAGGGTCCCCACCGGCCGTCCCGGCCGATGGTTTGGTCCCAGGCCGCCTGTCCGCGCCGCGCGCCGGTGGACCGATCGACGGCGAAGATGGCCAAGCGCGCGCCGGACAGCGGCAGGTTGTTGACGAAACCACCGCTGGTCGGATTGAGCGGATCGAGCCCCAGGCCGGTGACCCGGCCCGAGAGCACGACCTTGTCTTCGGGCACGGGCGACAGGGTACGGGGCGCCTGGTTCGTCAGAAAGCGCCAGGTCGCATCGAAGGCCGCCGGCGAGAAGGAGGTCTCGCGATGGTCGATGCGCGGCAGCGCGATGTTGGTGGCGCCCTTGAGCGCCGGGCCGTCAAAGCCGATGTTGGTCGCGGTGCCCCGGGCGCCGATCCACACGCCGTCTGGCTGGGCGTACTTGTCGTTGTTGTCGGAGCGGATCGTCAGCCACTTCACGCCGGGCGTGACCTCGTCGCCGGCAGCATTCTTGGGCGCGTTGAGCTGCTCCATGAAGGGACTCAGGCCGGAGAACTCGCTGCCTTCGCGCAAGCCCTTGACGGCCCAGATGCCATGAGCGGGGTTGCCGCCCAGCACCACGTGGCTCACGACCTTGTCGCCCCCGCCGTTCTGCACGTAGTTCCGGATGGTGTTGCCGCCGCGCGAGTTGCCGATCAGCACCACCTTGCGCGCACCGGTGGCCTTGAGCACGCGCTCGACCTCCGTGCGGAGGAAAGCCATCGACTCGGCGGTCGAACTGCGCCCCGGCTGGGCCACGCCGTCGTCGTCGCGGGCCAGCGGGTAGGGTTGATCCAACGCGAAAAGCCGCTCGCGCGGCCAGCCGTTGGACTCGAAGCGCCAGAGCGTGGTCTGCCACAGCGCCGCCGAGTCGCCGTTCCCGTGCATGAAGACGATCGGCGGGCGCTCGTCGGAGGAGGGCACGGAGCTGCAGGCGGCGAGCATGGTCGTGGCGAGGCCGAGGGCGATCAGGTGTCGGCGAGTGTGCATGAAGGAATTGGCTCCAGTTCAATGGAAAGCGCCCGCCGGCACAGAGACCGGCGGGCGCGCTGCGTGCTGAAGATATGGCAGTGGGTGCCGTCAGGCGAAAACGCCTGCCGTGTCCTGCATTCTTGCCGATACCTCGCCAAGGTGGTGCAGCGTGTCGCCGTACACCATCTCCAGCTGGGTGAGCTTGCGGAAGTAGTGGCTGCCGGCGTATTCGTCCGTCACGCCGATGCCGCCGTGCAACTGCACCGACTGCTGGCCGACGAAGCGCATCGACACGCCCAGTTGGTACTTGGCACGCGCGATCGCCTGGCGGCGTTCGGCCGCCGGTGCGTTGAGCTTCAGGGTGGCGTAGTAGCTCATGGAGCGGGCGAGCTCCAGCTGCATCTTCATGTCGGCCACGCGATGGCGCAGCGCCTGGAAGCTGGCGATCGGCACGCCGAACTGCTTGCGCGTGTTCATGTACTCGACGGTGAGTGCGAGAGTGCGATCCATGGCGCCCACGCCTTCGGCGCACACGGCGGCGATGCCGATGTCGACCGCATGCTCGAGCACGGGCAGGCCGTCCTTCGCGATCAGGGTCGCCGCGGCCTGGTCGAACACGACTTCGGCAGCGCGGCTGCCGTCCTGCGTGCCATAGCCCCGCGCGGCCACGCCATCTTCGGAGCGCGGCACGAGGAAGAGGGCGATCCGGCCCTCGAACTGCGCGGGCACGATGAAGGCGTCGGCCTCGTCGCCGGCGGGCACCAGGCTCTTGGTGCCGCTCAGCCGCCAGCCGTCGCCGTCCTGAGTGGCGACGGCCTCGCAGACGTCGAGCCGGTAACGCGCCTTGCGCTCCTGGTGCGCCAGCACTACCAGGGCCTGGCCGCCGGCGATCCGCGGCAGCCAGCTGTCGCGCGTGTCCTCGTCGGCATGGCCGGCGAGCACGGCACCGGCGACGAAGGACTGGGCCAACGGCTCCAGAACGATCCCGCGGCCGAGTTCTTCCATGACCACCATGCCTTCGACCGGGCCCATGCCGAGGCCACCCTCGTCCTCGGGGATGTAGAGGCCCCCCAGGCCCAGCTCCGCCAGTTCGTCCCACGCCTCGCGCGAGAAGCCGCCTGCCGTCTCGATGGCGCGGCGCCGCTCGAATCCGTAGCCCTTCTCGACCCACTTGGCGACCGCGTCACGCAGTTGCTGCTGGTCATCGCTGAAATTGAAGTCCATGGTCTCGTTCCTTCCTGCTATGGCGCTCAACCGAGGACGGTCTGAGCGACGATGTTGCGCTGCACTTCGTTGCTGCCGCCGTAGATGGTGGTCTTGCGCATGTTGAAGTAGGTGGTGGCCAGCGGCGCCAGCTCCGGGTGGCCGCCCGGGAAGTCGCCCTGCCATCCCGCGGCCATGGCCTCGCGGATCAGCGGCAGCGCGAAGGGGCCGCCCGCCAGCATCATGAGTTCGGTATAGCGCTGCTGGATCTCGCTGCCCTTGATCTTGAGCAGGCCGGCGATGTCGAGCGAGTTCTTGCCCGACGTGGCGGCGGACAGCACGCGCAGCACGAGCATCTCGAGCGCGACCACGTCGACCTCCAGCCTGGCGATCTCGTCGCGGAAGCGCTGGTCCTCCCAGACGCCCTCGCGCTTGGCGATGCGCTTGAGGCGCTCCAGCTCGCGCTTGGCGCGGTTCACGTCGGCGATGTTGGTGCGTTCGTGCGACAGCAGGTGCTTGGCGTAGGTCCAGCCCTTGTTCTCTTCGCCGATGAGGTTCTCGGCCGGTACCTCGACGTTGTCGAAGAACACCTCGTTGACTTCGTGTCCGCCATCCATCAGCTTGATGGGACGCACGCTGACGCCGGGCGACTTCATGTCGATCAGGAGGAAGCTGATACCGGTCTGCGGCTTGCCTTCGTTGCTGGTGCGCACGAGGCAGAAGATCCAGTCGCCGTACTGGCCCAGCGTGGTCCAGGTCTTCTGGCCGTTCACGATGTAGCGGTCGCCCTTGCCGTCCGTCACGCGTTGGGCCCGGGTCTTGAGCGAGGCAAGGTCGGAGCCCGAGCCGGGCTCGCTGTAGCCCTGGCTCCACCACACCTCCCCACTGGCGATGCCGGGCAGGAAGCGCTTGTGCTGCTCGGCGTTGCCGAAGGCCTGGATCACCGGCGCCACCATCACCGGGCCGAAGGGCACGATGCGCGGGGCGCCGGCCAGGGCGGTTTCTTCCTCGAACAGATGTTTCTGCACGGCGCTCCAGCCGGGGCCGCCGAACTCGACCGGCCAGCCGTAGCCCAGCCAGCCTTTCTTGCCGAGGATCTTGGCCCAGCGCTGCAGATCGTCGCGCGTGAGTTCCAGTGCGTTGTGGACCTTGTGGGAGATGTCCTGGGGGAGGTTGTCCTTGACCCAGGCGCGAATCTCTTCGCGGAACTTCTGTTCCTCGGGCGTGAAGCTCAAATCCATGCGTGCCTCGCTGTGTTGGCCGGGCGCCGTGGGGAGGCGGCGCGTCCGGGATTCGTCGAACCGATCGGTTTTAGCACGGTCGTGCTTGTATGCGGTGTCCGCGCGGCGACAAAGCCACTGAGGGGAAACGCGGGCACGATAATCCCGCCTCCCATGAAGAACATCGTGATCCTGATTTCCGGCGGCGGCTCCAACATGATGGCCATCGTGCGGGCCGCCGAGCGTGAGCAGTGGGCCCGGCGCTTCGACGCCAGGGTGGCTGCGGTGATCAGCAACAAGGCGGACGCCGCAGGCCTGGCGCTGGCGCAGGCGCAGGGCGTCGCGACGGCGGTCGTGCGGCACCAGGACTATCCCAGCCGCGAGGCCTTCGATGCGGCGCTGGCGCAGGCGATCGATGTGCATGCGCCGGCGCTGGTGGTGCTGGCGGGGTTCATGCGCATCCTCACACCGGGATTCGTGATGCGCTATGAGGGGCGGCTGCTCAACATCCATCCCTCGCTCCTGCCGGCTTTTCCAGGGCTCCATACCCACCGCCGGGCGATCGAGGCGGGCTGCCGCGTGTCCGGGGTCACGGTGCACCAGGTCACGACCGAACTCGACCATGGGCCGATCCTGGCGCAGGCCGTGGTACCGGTACTGCCGGACGACACGCCCGAAGCATTGGCCGAGCGTGTGCTCGCGCAGGAGCATTGGATCTATCCGCAGGCCATTGCCCGATGGCTCTCCGAAACAGATTGACGCAATTCTCTTTTTGCGAGGACTGCCACTGACATCCTCTGCGGACGAGGGGCGGCAAGGGCTCCCCGCTTCCTCAGCCGATCCGGGCGAAGCGTGGCCTTGGCTCTCCGTCGATCTCCACGGTCTCGCCGAACATCGCGGCCGGTCGCACCCAGAGGCCGCGTGCGCCGTAAAGCGCGCGGTACAGCGTCATCGGTTCGAGGGTTTCGCTGTGGCGCACAGGGCCCAGCACTTTGTATTCGCCGCCCTTGTAGTGGCGGTAGCGGCCGGGCGGGGTTTCGATCAGGGGCGGGAGGTCGTCGTCGGTCGCGCTGGTCATGGTCTCGGGTCGTCCAAGATCGGAGTGGATGGCGCCGATTTTGTCGGCCTCGTGCGCGGAGACAATCGGGGACATGCATCCCCGAGCCCTCCTCGATGCCTGCGCCGAACTGGTCGGCCTGGCCCTGAAATTCGATCATCCCGCCGACCAGGTTGTCTCCCGCTACTTCCGCGAGCATCGCGCGCTGGGGCCGCGCGAGCGCGCGACGTTGGCCGAGACCGTCTACACCGTGCTGCGCAGGAAGCTGCTGTTCGACCACTTCGCGCCCTCCGGCAGCGGCCCGAAGGAGCGGCGCATGGCGATCCTCGGCTTCCATGGCCCGCGCGACTTCCTGAAAAGCGCCTTGAGCGACGTGGAGAAGCGGTGGCTCGACCAGTGCGATGCCGTCCGCCCGGACGACCTGCTCGACCGGCATCGCCACAACCTGCCGGAATGGCTTGTGGCGCCGCTCAAGGCCCAATTGGGCGACGAGTTCCCGGCGTTGGCGGAAAGCCTGCAGCAGCCCGCTCCCCTGGATCTGCGGGTGAACGCACTGACCGACAAGCGCGCCGATGTCCAGAAGGAACTGGGCCTTGCCGGCATCCGGGCCGAACCTGCCCCGTTCTCGCCATGGGGGTTGCGCATCGACGGCAAGCCAGCGCTCGCCAAGCTGGATGCCTTCGCTCGCGGCGCCGTCGAGGTGCAGGACGAGGGCTCCCAGCTGCTGGCCCTGCTCCTAGACGCCAAGCGAGGCGAGATGGTGGTGGACTTCTGCGCTGGTGCCGGCGGCAAGACGCTGGCCATCGGTGCCACCATGCGAAGCACCGGCCGGCTCTATGCCTTCGACACCTCGGCACACCGGCTCGATGCGCTCAAGCCGCGGCTGGCGCGCAGCAAGCTGTCGAACGTCCATCCGGCGGCCATCGCGCACGAGCGTGACGAGCGCATCAAGCGCCTGGCCGGCAAGATCGACCGGGTGCTCGTGGACGCACCCTGCTCGGGGCTGGGCACGCTGCGGCGCAACCCGGACCTCAAGTGGCGGCAGACGCCCGCCGCGATCGAGGAGCTGAAGGCCAAGCAGACCGCGATCCTGCAAGGCGCGGCGCGACTGGTGAAGTCCGGCGGGCGGCTGGTCTATGCCACTTGCAGCGTGCTGCCGGAAGAGAACGAGGCCATCGCGGAGGCGTTCGGTGCGGCGCATCCGGATTTCGAAGTCCGGGACGTGGTCCCCCTCCTCGAAGGACTGAAGGTGGCCGACGCCAGACGGCTGGGCGCGGGCGGCGGGGAGGGCACGCGCTACCTCCGCCTCTGGCCGCATCGCCACGCCACCGACGGGTTTTTCGCCGCCGTCTGGCAGCGGAAGTAGGTCGAAACCCTCACAGAGGGGCCATGACTTGTTCTAAATCAAGGATTTAGCCCCCTTTTTATGGGGCTGCCCTTTAAAATCGCTTGTTACTTGAAGGCTGCACCTTCGTGCGGCCATGGAGCACCAAACTCAATGTTTTTCCCTGACTCTGCCATCCTGAGCGCGGCCGTCGATTGGCTCGCGAACGGTTTGTGGGACCTCACGTGGTGGCAGATCGTCCTGTACACACTGGTCACGACCCACATCACCATCGTCGCGGTCACCGTGTTCCTGCATCGCACCCAGGCCCACCGCGCCATGGACCTGCACGCGATCCCCTCGCATTTCTTCCGCTTCTGGCTCTGGATCGGCACCGGCATGGTGACGCGCGAGTGGGTGGCCATCCACCGCAAGCATCACGCCAAGTGCGAGACCGAAGACGACCCTCACAGCCCGCAGACGCGCGGCATCGACACCGTCATGTGGCGTGGCGCCGAGCTCTATCGCGCCGAGGCGAAGAACAAGGAAACCATCGCCAAGTTCAGCCACGGCACGCCGAACGATTGGATGGAGAACAACGTCTACAGCCGTTTCGGCTGGCAGGGCGTCGGTCTCATGCTGATCCTGAACCTGGCGTTGTTCGGCGCGCTGGGTGCCACCGTGTGGGCGGTGCAAATGCTATGGATCCCGTTCTGGGCTGCCGGCGTCGTGAACGGCCTGGGCCACTACTGGGGCTACCGCAACTTCGAGGCACCTGACGCCAGCACCAACCTGTCGCCCTGGGGCCTCATCATCGGCGGCGAAGAACTGCACAACAACCACCACACCTATCCGACCTCTGCCAAGTTCTCTGTCAAGAAGTACGAGTTCGACATCGGCTGGGCCTATATCAGCCTGATGCAGAAGATCGGCTGGGCCAAGGTCAAGAAGCTGCCCCCGCGGCTGCTGATGGGCGATGTCCGGCCGGTGGCTGACGAAAAGACCCTCGAGGCCCTTATCGCCAACCGTTACGAGGTGATGGCCCGCTATGCGCGCGAGATGCGTCGTGCAACCCGCCATGAACTGGCGCTGCTCAGGGAGAAGGGCGCCGACCTTTCGGCGCTGAAGGTGGCCAAGCGCTGGCTGCACCGCGACGACGACAAGGTGCCTGCCAACGCCCGCTTGAACCTGGTGCAAGCACGTGCTGCCCATCCGGTGCTCGACAAGATGGTGACCATGCGCGAGGAACTGCGCCAGATGTGGCTCAACACGTCGCAGTCGCGCGAGCAGTTGGCCGCTGATCTGGCTGCATGGTGCCATCGTGCGGAGGCCAGCGGCATCGCAGGGCTGCGCGATTTCTCAACGCGTCTGCGTGCGGCACGCGCCTGAACGGCGGAGACGGGTTCTCGAAGCAAAAAAAGCCGGCCCAAGGGTCGGCTTTTTTCATGTGCGTGCAGCTTGGCATGCGGGCGGCGAACGTTTTTTGACGCGCCGCGGGCAGCCGGTCCCAAAGTGTTGATCTTTACGATCTTGTCGCGTACACACGGCCTGTTTGCCTGGTCCAGATTGGGGCAACAAAAAACCCGCTGGGAGTGCCAGCGGGTTTTCAGTGAAGGCCAGGCTGAATTACTTCAGCTTGATTTCCTTGTATTCGACATGCTTGCGTGCTTTCGGGTCGAATTTCATGATCGACATCTTCTCGGGCATCGTCTTCTTGTTCTTGCTGGTGGTATAGAAGTGGCCGGTACCCGCGGTGGATTCCAGCTTGATCTTTTCACGTCCGCCTTTGCTCGTGGCCATGGTTCAGCTCCTTAAGCTTGGCCGCGCGCGCGGAGGTCGGCGAGCACGGCGTCAATGCCCTTCTTGTCGATCAAGCGCAGCGCGGCGCTCGAAACGCGGAGGCGAACCCAGCGGTTTTCGCTTTCGACAAAGAAACGGCGGTATTGCAGGTTCGGCAGGAACCGGCGCTTGGTTTTGTTGTTGGCGTGGGAAACATTGTTCCCAACCATCGGGCCTTTGCCCGTGACGTCGCATACGCGTGCCATGTGAAGCTCTTTCTTGAACAGCTGGCACCCGGCGCAAGGAGACACGGCGGGTGGGTTGCAGCTTGACCTCGCCAGAAGCGGGTGGCGGTATCCCGGCTTTGCCGCTGGGCTAGGACCCCGCATGAAACAGGGCCGAATTCGGCAAAGCCTTGGATTATAGCCTCAGGCCCGGCAGCCGCGTCAGAGCGTTCCTTCCTGCTCAAGGAAGCGCTGGGCGTCCAGTGCTGCCATGCAGCCGGTGCCTGCACTGGTGATGGCCTGCCGATACACGTGGTCCTGCACGTCGCCGGCCGCGAACACGCCGGGAATGCTGGTCATGGTCGCGAAGCCCTGCAGGCCGGATCGGGTGAGGATGTACCCGTCCTTCATCTCCAACTGGCCCTGGAAAATGTCGGTGTTCGGATGGTGGCCGATGGCGATGAAACAACCTTTGAGGTCCATCTGCTCGGTTTCGCCGGTCTCGGTGTTTTTCAGGCGGATGCCGGTCACGCCCGTGTCGTCGCCCAGGACTTCGTCCAGCGTCCGGTGCAACTTGAGTTCAATCTTGCCTTCCTTGACCTTTTCGTAGAGCTTGTCCACCAGGATGGGCTCTGCCCGAAACTTGTCGCGGCGGTGCACCAGCGTGACCTTGCTCGCGATGTTCGACAGGTAGAGCGCCTCCTCCACCGCGGTATTGCCGCCGCCGACCACGCAGACTTCTTGCTCTCGATAGAAAAAGCCATCGCAGGTCGCGCACCCGGAAACGCCTCGGCCCATGAACTGCTGTTCCGAATCGAGGCCCAGGTACATGGCCGAGGCGCCTGTGGCGATCACCAGCGCGTCGCAGGTGTAGATGGCGCTGTCGCCGGTGAGCGTGAAGGGGCGCTTGCTCAGGTCCACCTTGTTGATGTGGTCGAACACGATCTCGGTCTTGAAGCGCTCGGCGTGTTCCAGGAAGCGCTGCATCAGGTCGGGGCCCTGGACGCCGTGCACGTCCGCCGGCCAGTTGTCGACCTCCGTGGTGGTCATGAGCTGGCCACCCTGGGCCATGCCGGTGATCAGCAAGGGTTGCAAATTGGCGCGTGCGGCATAGACGGCGGCCGTGTAACCGGCTGGCCCGGAGCCCAGAATGAGTACCTTCGCGTGGCGTGTAGGGGACGACATGAGTAGAAAACCTAGGTTTGACGCTGCATCAGCGTGTACATTTTCAAGGGTGATAGCTATGGAGTATCACTGTTCGGTTCAATACCGGGCGAGAAGGTGTTTTCAATGCGTGCGATTGTATTAATGCATAGGCTGCCCAATCGCGCGGTAGATCCGGGGATTGATGAATGTCGATGCTTTCCAATCTTGAATTGCTTCGCCGCGTGCCGCTGTTCGCCGCGCTGACGCCGGCCCAATCGGCGAGCATTGCCGACGCGATCGTCAAGAAGCGCTTCAAGCGCGCCGAGGTCATTGTCGAGCAGGGCAAAAAGTCGGATGCGCTTTACATCATCCTCACGGGCCGCGCCCGAGTCATGAGCACCGACAGCCGCGGCCGCGAGGTCATTCTCGCGACCCTGCACCCGGGCGACTACATCGGAGAGATGAGCCTGATCGACGACGAGCCGCACTCGGCCACCGTCCGCACCGAGATCCAGACTGACGTTCTCACCCTCGGCCGCGAGGCCTTCTCGCGCTGCCTGCCCGAGAACTCCTCCATGGCCTACAACATCATGCGGGGCCTCGTCGGGCGCCTGCGCCATGCGGACCGCAAGATCGAATCGCTCGCGCTGATGGACGTCTACGGCCGCGTCGCGCGTTCGCTGCTCGAGTTCGCGGTGGACGACGGCGCCGGCAACCTCAAGGTGCGTGACAAGATCTCGCGCCAGGACCTGGCCAAGATGGTGGGAGCGTCGCGCGAGATGGTGAGCCGGGTCATGAAGGACCTCGAAGAGCGAGGTTTCGTCCAGACCCAGCCCGACGGCTCCATGATCGTCAAGGACCGGCTCTCATCGCTGGCCTGATTTCCCAGCCGGCGCCGTGGAGCGCGCCGGCCTCCCCATCGCAATGCCCGCCGGCAACGCGGCCGCCATTGTGTTCGTTGTAGTTTTCACGCGCTGCCGGCCTGCTCCTGCTGGCTGGCGGTGTTGCCTTTCATGACTTATTCGCTCAACACCCTCCAGTCGTCCGCATCGAGCGATCCGCCGCCGGCGCGGGTGCGCGCGATGCGCTTCGCGCACGAGATCACGCTGATCGCCGGCTTCGTGGCGCTGCTGTTCTGGCTGCTCGCCATGCTGAGCTTCACCCCTTCCGATGCGGCCTGGTCGACCTCGGGCACCGGCGGCGAGGTGAAGAACTGGGGCGGCCGCATCGGCGCCTGGCTGGCCGACGCCAGCTATTTCCTGGCAGGCTATTCGGTCTGGTGGTGCCTGGCGGCCGCCTTGCGCGCCTGGCTGTCCTCCCTGGCCGGGTGGATGCGCGGCGGCGAGGCCGGCGCTGCGGAGCAGCCGCCGCGTGGCCGCTTCAACCGCAGCCGCCTGGCTTTCTGGTTCGGGCTGGTGTTGCTGCTGTGCGCCAGCGCGGTGCTCGAATGGTCGCGCCTGTACCGGCTCGAAGCGCATCTGCCGGGCCATGGCGGCGGCGTGCTGGGCTACCTGGTCGGCCCGGCCAGCGTCAAATGGATGGGCTTCACCGGCTCGGCGCTGATCGCCATCGCCGCCGGGGTGATCGGTTCGGCGCTGGTTTTCCGCTTCTCCTGGAGCCAGATTGCCGAACGCATCGGTTCGCGCGTGTATTCGCTGTTTGAATCCCGCCGCGAGAAGCGTGAAATCGCCGAGGACATCGCGATGGGCAAGAAGGCCGTGCGCGAGCGCGAGCGCGACGAGGCGGCCGCCGAGACGGAGCGGGACAGCGAGCCGCAACTGATCGATGACGAACTGCGCGTCGCCCCCCGGCCCAAGCGCCGTCCGCCGCCGCCGCCGGTGCAGATCGAGCCGGCCATGACCGAGGTACCCAAGAGCGACCGTGTCGCCAAGGAGCGGCAGAAGCCCTTGTTCCGCGAACTGCCGGACAGCAAGCTGCCCCAGGTCGATCTGCTCGATGCACCGCAGGGCCGCCAGGAAACCGTCTCGGCCGATACGCTGGAGATGACCTCGCGCCTGATCGAGAAGAAGCTCAAGGACTTCGGCGTGGAGGTCCGCGTGGTGCTGGCTTCGCCGGGTCCGGTGATCACGCGCTACGAGATCGAGCCGGCCACGGGGGTCAAGGGCTCCCAGATCGTCAACCTGGCCAAGGACCTGGCCCGCTCGCTGTCCCTGATCTCCATCCGGGTGGTCGAGACCATCCCGGGCAAGAACTACATGGCACTGGAGCTTCCCAACGCCAAGCGCCAGTCGATCCGTCTCAGCGAAATCCTGGGCTCGCAGGTTTACAACGAAGGCAAGTCCATGCTCACCATGGGCCTGGGCAAGGACATCGTCGGCAATCCGGTGGTCGCCGACCTCGCCAAGATGCCGCACGTGCTGGTGGCCGGCACCACCGGCTCCGGCAAGTCGGTCGGGATCAACGCCATGATCCTGAGCCTGCTCTACAAGGCCGAGGCCCGCGACGTCCGCCTTCTGATGATCGACCCCAAGATGCTGGAAATGTCGGTCTACGAAGGCATCCCGCACCTGCTCGCGCCGGTGGTGACGGACATGCGCCAGGCCGCGCACGGCCTCAACTGGTGCGTGGCCGAGATGGAGCGCCGCTACAAGCTGATGAGCAAGCTGGGCGTGCGCAACCTCGCCGGCTACAACACCAAGATCGACGAGGCCAAGGCGCGCGAGGAGTTCATCTACAACCCCTTCAGCCTCACGCCGGACGATCCCGAGCCGCTCAAGCGCGAACCGCACATCGTGGTGGTCATCGACGAATTGGCCGACCTGATGATGGTGGTCGGCAAGAAGATCGAAGAGCTGATCGCCCGCCTGGCCCAGAAGGCACGGGCCGCCGGCATCCACCTGATCCTCGCCACCCAGCGCCCCAGCGTGGACGTCATCACCGGCCTGATCAAGGCCAACATTCCGACCCGCATCGCCTTCCAGGTCTCCAGCAAGATCGACTCGCGCACCATCCTCGACCAGATGGGCGCCGAGGCCCTGCTGGGGATGGGCGACATGCTTTACATGGCCAGCGGCACCGGCCTGCCGGTGCGCGTGCATGGCGCCTTCGTCAGCGACGACGAGGTGCACCGTGTCGTCGCTTACCTCAAGTCACAAGGGGAACCGGACTACATCGAAGGGGTGCTCGAAGGTGGAACCGTCGACGGTGAAGGCGATCTACTGGGCGAAGGTGGCGGCGGCGAGGGTGAGAAAGACCCGATGTACGACCAGGCGGTCGAGGTCGTGCTCAAGCATCGCAAGGCCAGCATCTCCCTGGTGCAGCGCCACCTCAAGATCGGCTACAACCGCGCCGCGCGGCTGGTCGAGGACATGGAACACGCCGGGCTCGTGAGTGCCATGAGCGGGAGCGGCCAGCGAGAGATCCTCGTCCCGGCGCGCGCCGAATGATGAAAGAAGGATGCCGTTGAAGAAACTGTTTGTCATCGCATGCACGGCGGCGCTCGCCGCGAGTGCGAGTGCCTGGGCGGGCGGGATGGAGAGCCTCGAAGCCTTCGTGAAGAACGCGAAGTCCGGCCGTGCCGAGTTCACACAGACCGTGACGGCACCGCCGAGGGAAGGGCAGACCGCGCGCGCCAAGGTGTCGAACGGCACCTTCGAATTCCAGCGCCCGGGCAAGTTCAGGTTCGACTACAAGAAGCCCTTTGCGCAGAGCATCGTGGCCGACGGCGAGACGCTCTCGCTCTATGACGCCGACCTCAACCAGGTCACGCAGCGCAAGCAGGCGCAGGCCCTCGGCTCGACACCCGCCGCGCTGATCGCCGCCGCGGCCGACCTGCGCGCACTGCAGGCAGACTTCTCTCTGGAGGACTCGCCCGAGCGCGACGGCCTGCAGTGGGTGAAGGCCACGCCCAAGAGCAAGGAGGGGCAACTGCAGAGCGTGCAGATCGGCTTCCAGGGCGAGGCCCTGGCGGCCCTCGAGATCCTCGACAGCTTCGGCCAGCGCTCCGTGCTCAAGTTCAGCAAGGTCGAGCTCAACCCCTCCCTGCCCGCCGGCACCTTCCAGTTCAAGCCGCCGGCCGGCGCCGACGTGCTTCGCCAGTAATCGCCTCCCCGCCCGCTTGCCTGCCTTTCCGCGAGGCGCGGCGAGGCGGTGGGTGCCGGAGCATGCGCGACACTACGGCTTCCATGGCCACCACCACCCATCAGCCCCTGGCCGAGCGCCTGCGCCCCAAGAATCTGGGCGAGGTCATCGGCCAGCAGCATCTGCTCGGTCCCGGCATGCCGCTGCGTATCGCCTTCGAATCGGGCCAGCCGCATTCCTGCATCCTCTGGGGCCCGCCGGGCACCGGCAAGACGACCATCGCACGGCTGATGGCAGATGCCTTCGATGCCCAGTTCCTCAGCATCAGCGCGGTGCTGGGCGGCGTGAAGGACATCCGGGATGCCGTCGATCGCGCCACCGCCGCGCGCGACGGCCTGGAGCAGCGCCGCACCATCGTCTTCGTCGACGAGGTGCATCGCTTCAACAAGAGCCAGCAGGACGCCTTCCTGCCGCATGTCGAATCGGGCCTCTTCACCTTCATCGGCGCCACCACCGAAAACCCTTCCTTCGAGGTGAACTCGGCGCTGCTGTCGCGTGCCGCGGTGTACGTGTTGAAATCCCTCGGCGAGGACGAGCTGCGCCAGATCATCCGGCGCGCGCAGAACATCCAGGCCGTGCCCGCCATCGAGGCCAAGGCGGAAGACCGCCTCGTGGCCTATGCCGACGGCGACGCGCGCCGGCTGCTCAACACGCTGGAAACCCTCGCCGTCGCCGCTGCCGCCGAGAAGCGCACGGACATCGGCGACGAATGGCTGCTGCGCGTGCTCGGCGAGCGCATGCGCCGCTACGACAAGGGCGGCGAGCAGTTCTACGACACCATCTCCGCGCTGCACAAATCCGTGCGCGGCAGCGATCCTGACGCCTCGCTCTACTGGTTCGTGCGCATGCTCGACGGCGGCGCCGACCCGCGCTACATGGCGCGCCGCCTGGTGCGCATGGCCAGCGAGGACATCGGCCTGGCCGACCCGCGCGCGCTGCGCCTGGCTCTCGACGCCGCGGAGGTCTACGAGCGCCTCGGCTCGCCGGAAGGTGAACTGGCGCTGGCCGAATGCGTGGTCTACCTGGCCGTCGCGCCCAAGTCGAACGCGGTCTATCAGGCTTACAACGAGGTGCGCGCGTTCGTGAAGCAGGACGGCACGCGGCCCGTGCCGATGCACCTGCGCAATGCGCCCACGAAGCTGATGAAGCAGCTCGACTACGGAAAGGGCTACCGCTACGCGCACGACGAAGAGGGCGGTTTCGCCGCCGGCGAGCGCTACCTGCCCGAGGGCATCGATCCGCCTCCCTTCTACCGCCCGGTCGAGCGCGGCCTCGAGATCCGCATCGCGGAAAAATTGCGCGAGCTGCGCAGGCGCAACGATCAAGCCCGCTGACGCCCCGCGGCCGGCCCGATACGGGGTGTGTCAGCGCCGATACACCCGCGCGCGCATCGTGATCGGAACGCGGCGCACCAGCGGGAAAACCCCGGTCGCCGCGCGCCGAAATGGCGATCCGGCGTGACTACAATCCCGCCCACAAACCCGCCTTCGACACATGCTGGCGGGTTTTTTGCTAAGCGAAGCCAGGGCGCCGAACCGGCGCTTCCGGTACGTCGGGGCCTACAAGGGCACGTTCTCCAGATAAGGGATTCTCTATGGACATCTTGCTGCAGCAGATCATCAACGGTCTGGTTCTCGGCAGCATGTACGCCTTGATAGCCTTGGGCTACACCATGGTGTACGGCATCATCAACCTCATCAACTTCGCCCACGGCGAAGTGCTCATGGTCGGTGCGCTGACCAGTTGGACCATCATCGGCTGGATGCAGTCCGCGATGCCCGGCACGCCAGGCTGGATCATCCTCATCATCGCCCTCATCATCGCCTGCGTGGTCGCCGCCACGCTCAACTTCACGATCGAGAAGGTGGCCTACCGCCCGTTGCGCAACAGCCCCAAGCTGGCGCCGCTGATCACCGCCATCGGCATGTCCATCCTGCTGCAGACGATCGCCATGATCATCTGGAAGCCCACCAACAAGGCCTACCCGACCCTGCTGCCCACCACCCCCATCCACGTGGGCGGCGCGGTGATCTCGCCCACCCAGGTCATGATCCTCAGCGTCACCGCCTTCTGCCTGGTGGTGCTGATGTGGCTGGTCAACTACACCAAGCTCGGCCGCGCGATGCGCGCCACCGCCGAGAACCCGCGCGTCGCGGCACTGATGGGCATCCGCCCCGACATGGTCATCTCCGCCACCTTCATCATCGGCGCCGTCCTGGCGGCCGTGGCCGGCGTAATGTATGCCTCGAACTATGGCATCGCGCAGCACGCGATGGGCTTCATTCCCGGCCTCAAGGCCTTCACCGCGGCGGTGTTTGGCGGCATCGGCAACCTCGCGGGCGCGGTGGTGGGCGGCATCCTGCTGGGCTTGATCGAGGCCATCGGCTCCGGCTACATCGGTGCGCTCACCGGGGACATCCTCGGCAGCCACTACAGCGACATCTTCGCCTTCATCGTGCTGATCATCATGCTCACGCTGCGGCCCTCGGGCCTGCTCGGCGAGCGGGTGGCGGACCGGGCCTGAGGGAGCACGTGCCATGAACGACAACGGCAAGAAAGTCCTCGTCTGCATCGTTGCGGCCATCGGCTTGCTGGTGCTGCCGCTGCTGCTGCAGAGCCAGGGCAACGCCTGGGTGCGCATCGCCGACATCGCGCTGCTCTACGTCCTGCTGGCCCTGGGCCTGAACATCGTGGTCGGCTATGCCGGCCTGCTGGACCTGGGCTACGTGGCCTTCTTCGCGATCGGGGCCTACCTGTTCGCGCTGCTCGGCTCGCCGCACCTGACGGACACCTTCCCTGCGATGAAGGCCATGTTCCCCAACGGCCTTCACAGTTCTCTGCTGCTCGTGATTCCGGGCGCCTTTGCGCTCGCGGCGCTGTTCGGCGTGCTGCTGGGCGCCCCGACGCTGAAGCTGCGCGGCGACTACCTCGCCATCGTGACGCTGGGCTTCGGCGAGATCATCCGCGTGTTCCTGAACAACCTGGACCACCCGTTCAACCTCACGAACGGGCCCAAGGGCATCACGGGCATCGATGCCGTCCATTTCTGGGGGCTGAACCTGGGCAAGCCGCTGAAGATCGGCGACTTCACGATGTCCTCGGTCACGCTCTACTACTACCTGTTCCTCGCGCTGGTGCTGGTCACGATCGTCATCTCGCACCGCCTGCAGCTCTCCCGCATCGGCCGTGCATGGATGGCCATCCGCGAGGACGAGATCGCCGCCAAGGCCATGGGCATCAACACCCGCAACATGAAGCTGCTGGCCTTCGGCATGGGCGCCAGCTTCGGCGGCGTCTCCGGCGCCATGTTCGCGGCCTTCCAGGGCTTCGTCTCGCCCGAATCCTTCAGCCTGATGGAGTCGGTCATGATCGTCGCCATGGTGGTGCTGGGCGGCATTGGCCACCTGCCGGGTGTGATCCTGGGCGCCGTGCTGCTGGCCGCGCTGCCCGAAGTGCTTCGCTACGTCGCCGGCCCGCTGCAGGCCATGACCGACGGGCGGCTCGATGCTTCCATCCTGCGCCAGCTCTTCATCGCGCTGGCCATGATCATCATCATGCTGGTGCGTCCGCGCGGCCTCTGGCCCTCGCCGGAGCACGGCAAGTCCCTGCAGCGCAAGGGCGCGCCCAAGGCCCCGGTGCCCGGCTCCACGCAGGCGCACCCGCCTGGCGTGCCCACGCCGGCCGACGAGGTGCCGGGCGAGGCCTCGCGTCCCATGTCGATCAATCCGTGAACGAGGGGAGCAGCAGCATGACTGACATCATCCTCGACGTCCGTGGCATCTCCAAGCGCTTCGGCGGCCTGCAGGCCCTGTCCGACGTGGGTATCAAGATCACCCGCGGCCAGGTCTATGGCCTGATCGGGCCCAATGGCGCCGGCAAGACCACCTTCTTCAACGTCATCACCGGCCTCTACACACCCGACAGCGGCAGCTTCGAGCTCGGCGGCAAGCCCTACCAGCCGACTGCGGTGCACGAGGTCGCCAAGGCCGGCATTGCCCGCACCTTCCAGAACATCCGGCTCTTCGCGGAAATGACCGCGCTCGAGAACGTGATGGTGGGCCGCCACGTGCGCACCCAGTCGGGCGTGCTGGGCGCGATTTTCCGCACCGGCAGCTTCAAGGCCGAGGAAGAGGCCATCGCCACGCG
Source organism: Variovorax defluvii (assembly GCF_039541515.1). Classification (NCBI taxonomy): domain Bacteria; kingdom Pseudomonadati; phylum Pseudomonadota; class Betaproteobacteria; order Burkholderiales; family Comamonadaceae; genus Variovorax; species Variovorax defluvii. Next base: position 4,337 of record NZ_BAABGJ010000056.1, on the reverse strand, counting down.
CGCCCACGAGTTGCTCGACTACGTCGGTATCGGCAAGTACGCCGACTACAAGGCGCGCACCCTGAGCTACGGCGACCAGCGCCGCCTCGAGATCGCCCGGGCCCTCGCCACCGACCCGCAGCTCATCGCGCTCGATGAGCCCGCCGCCGGCATGAACGCCACCGAGAAGGTGCTGCTGCGCGAACTGATCGACCGCATTCGCAAGGACAACCGCACCATCCTGCTGATCGAGCACGACGTGAAGCTGGTGATGGGCCTGTGCGACCGCGTGACCGTGCTCGACTACGGCAAGCAGATCGCGGAGGGCACGCCCGCCGAAGTACAGCGCAACGACAAGGTGATCGAGGCTTACCTCGGCACGGGAGGACACTGAAATGGCTCAGACCCTTTTGAAGGTAAGCGGCCTCAAGGTTGCGTACGGCGGCATCCAGGCGGTGAAGGGTGTGGACTTCGAGGTCCGCGAAGGCGAGCTGGTCTCGCTGATCGGCTCCAACGGCGCCGGCAAGACCACCACCATGAAGGCCATCACCGGCACCTTGCCTTTCGCCGCGGGCGACATCGAGTTTCTCGGCAAGAGCATCAAGGGCCGCGGCGCCTGGGACCTGGTCGCCGACGGCCTGGTGATGGTGCCCGAGGGCCGCGGCGTATTCACGCGCATGACCATCACCGAGAACCTGCAGATCGGCGCTTACATCCGCAAGGACAAGGCCGAGATCGCCAAGGACGTCGACCGCGTGTTCGCCACCTTCCCGCGTCTCAAGGAGCGCGCCACGCAGCTGGCCGGCACCATGTCGGGCGGCGAGCAGCAGATGCTGGCGATGGGCCGGGCGCTGATGGCGCGCCCCAAGGTGCTGCTGCTCGACGAGCCTTCGATGGGCCTGTCGCCGATCATGGTCGACAAGATCTTCGAGGTGGTGAAGCAGGTCTATGACCAGGGCGTCACCGTGATGCTGGTGGAGCAGAACGCCAGTCGCGCGCTGCAACTGGCCGATCGCGGCTACGTGATGGAGTCCGGGCTCATCACCATGAGCGGCGATGCCAAGGCGATGCTGAGCGACCCGAAAGTCCGAGCCGCCTACCTCGGCGAATGACGGCGGCGGCCGCCAGGCCGCCGAGCGTCCTTTTCAATCGACCTTTGCGCCGGTCGCCTTGACGACCTTTTCGTACTTCGCCAGTTCGCTCTTCATGAAGGCGCCGAACTGCGCCGGGGTGCTCGACACGGGCTCGGCCAGCAGGGTGGCGAAGCGGGTCTTCGTTTCCGGCGCGTTGAGGGCGGCGACGAAGGCGCGGTTGAGCTTCTCCACCACCGGCGCGGGCGTGCCGGCCGGTGCCACCAGGCCCCACCAGGTGTCGATCGAGAAGCCCTTGAGCGTGGCCGCCACCGTCGGCACCTCGGGCAGCGCGTTGCTGCGCTCGGCGGTCGTCACGGCGATCGCCTTGAGCTTGCCCGAGCGGATGTTGGGCGCGGCGGTCGCGAGGTTGTCGAAGTTGAAGTCCACCTGGCCCGACAGCAGCGCCAGCTGCGCCGGGTTGCCGCCGTTGTAGGGGATGTGCACGGCGAAGATGCCGGCTTCCTTCTTGAACATCTCGCCCGCGAGGTGGCCGGCGCTGCCGTTGCCGCCGCTGCCGTAGTTGAGCTTTCCGGGGTTGGCCTTCGCGTACGCGATCAGGTCGCGCAGGCTCTCGATCTTCAGGCGCTTGGCGGTCTCGGCATTCATCACCAGGACGTTGGGCACGCGGACCATCTGCGTGATCGGCGCGAAGGCGGTGGCGGCGTCGAAGGGCATCTTGCTGTAGAGCCACGGATTGACCGCGTTGGTGGCGGTTGCCGCGATGCCGATGGTGAGCCCGTCCGGTGCGGCCTTCGCCACCGCGTCGGCACCGATGTTGCCGCCCGCGCCGGGCTTGTTCTCGATGATGACCGTGCCGAGTTCGTCCTTCACCCGCTCCGCCAGCGCGCGCGCCGTGACGTCGATGGGGCCGCCGGCGGCATAGGGCACGACCAGGCGGATCGGGGCGTTAGCGGGTTGGGCACCGACGGGCGCGGCGATCAGCAGCGCGGACGAGGCAAGAACTGTAAGGAGAAAGTCTCTGTTTTTCATGCTTTGGATTGTGATGGAAGTATTCGTATGTGAAATAAGTCACGCCGATCCGGCGGTAGGTGTAACGCTTCGCTCAAAAAATGTCCCGATCCGTAATATCGGATGGCCACACCGGGGATGAAGAATAACAACCGTAAGTAATTAGAACTTACGTTGGATACGGTAGCCAGGGACTGCCTCACCCCGGATTTCAAAAATTTCTGGAGGGGAATCGGATGAAGGTCATGGCGAAGGGCACGCTTGTGCTCGTAACGGCTGCGGGCGCGTTGGCGGGTTGCGGAGGGGGCAGCGGAGGAGGGGGAGGCGGAAGCGGAGGGTTCGGCGTCTCACAGATCGCCGATGCGGCCGCGTTGGCCGCCGCGGCACCAGCGGCCGCCCCGGCTGCTGGCGGCAACGCATCGAAGGAGGACGTGTCGGCCGAGAAGGCGCTGGATTCGAGCTGGACCCGGATTGCCAGGGAAGATCAACGGTTCACGCTGGCCTCCGCCACGCTCGTCCAGTACGGCGCGAAGACCACCTTCACGAGCAAGACGCTCTCGGGCAGAGTGACCTGCAACAACGCCACGTTCGGCGACCCGCTGCCCTATGTGGAGAAAGCCTGCTACGTCCAGACCGGCGCTGCCGCTCCGCTCCCTGCACCGGCACCCGCACCTGCACCGGCACCTGCACCGGCACCTGCGCCTGCGCCTGCGCCTGCACCGGCGCCTGCTCCCGCTCCTGCACCGGCACCTGCGCCTGCACCGGCACCGGCACCGGCACCGGCACCCGTCGCCGGTACTTATCTCGCGCCGGAAGGCGCATCCTTCACGGTCGCATCCGCAACGCAGGTGCGTTACGGCGCCAACAGCTCCTGGATCACCAAGACGGTGACCGGCACCGCACCGTGCACGAACGAATATTTCGGCAAGGATCCCTTGCCCTTCACGGTGAAGGCTTGCTATTCCAGTGGTGCTGCGTCCGCTCCGGCACCGGCGGCACCTGCTCCGGCTCCCGCGCCCGCTCCGGCCCCTGCTCCGGCCCCTGCCCCGGCCCCTGCTCCGGCTCCTGCTCCAGCTCCAGCTCCAGCTCCGGCTCCAGCTCCAGCTCCAGCTCCAGCTCCAGCTCCGGCTCCGGCTCCGGCTCCGGCTCCGGCTCCCATCTCCGGTGACGTCGTCGACAGCACCGGCAAAGTGGTGGCCGACGCCTACCGCGCCATGGCCCCCCGCCTGGCCAAGGTCGAAGGCCTGGCCTACCGCTACGGCAACGCCCCGGCCGTGAACAACAGCGGCATCCCCACGCTGTACCAGCGTGGGGACCAGACCATGAGCTATCACGACGGCACGTGGCAAGTGGGCGGCCCGGTCCTGGCCGACGCGGGTCTGTACTCCACCAACCAGGCCCACGTGGGCTTCGTCGCGGACGATCCCAACGCACGCCTGGGCGTGGGCGATCTGACGATCACGGCGATCGACCACAACACCTTCACGCAAAAGCCGCAGCTGCCCTGGCAGAACGCGGCGGCGTGGGACGGCAGCGCCGGTCGCAACAACTACAACACCACCACCTACAAGGCGGCCGGCCTCACCACCGGCAATCCTGTGGCGGTGGCCCGTTGCGGCGGCCGCACCGGCTTCTGCGCGACCTCGCTGGTGGCCTTCAACGACGGCCTGATCGGCACGGCCGGCTCCAACACGGCCAACAACCGTGCCTCGGTCAAGCTGCCGGCCAACAAGGTGCCCACCGGCATCGCCATCACCAACACCAGCGAATACGCGCTGGTCACGGTGTGGGACACGACGGCGCTCAAGGGCCAGGTGGCTGTCATCTCGCTGGCGGGCCTGTGCAACAACTGCGACCCGTACAACCCCAACGGCGGCAACGCGACCGGCATCCGCAACACCACCTACGACCGCTGGTACGACTGGTGGCACGAGTGGTTCGGTGTCTACCCCGGCCTGCCGAACATGGGCAACATCGCCTTCATGAAGGTGCTGGGCTACGTGGACCTGCCGGGCATGAACGCGCCGACGGAAATTGCGGTGACCACCGGCTTCGACCAGTTCCAGACGGCGCTGCCGGAGAAGTACGGCGAGTTCATGGGCCAGACCTACTCGCCGCTGACCGACGGGGCCAAGCGCGCCAGCTTCGCGCCGGGGGGCCAGAACTACAACCGCTATGCCAAGGCGGGCGTCGCCGTGGTGATCTCCAAGTCGGAGAAGAAGGCTGCCTTCATCGACCTGAAGCCGCTGTTCTCGT
>NZ_BAABGJ010000055.1:0-811 GCF_039541515.1 Variovorax defluvii | reverse complement strand
GCTCAGAACGCGTGGCGGATGCCGAAGTCGAAGCCCGTGGCGCTGCGCGGGCGGTAGCCTGCCACGCCGTTGCCGGTGGACAGGTACTGCGGCGAGCCCAGCGCCGTCGCGCCCATGATCGCGGGGTTGTTCTCGCCGTTCTTCACGCGGATGCGCGCCGCCGTCGCATACAGCGCCGTGCGCTTGCTCAGGTTGTGCACGTAGCTGATGGCGATCTTGTTGGCCGACGCATCCCGGTTGGGCTGGAACAGCGTGGGCAGCACCAGCCCCGGATCGTTCTTGAACTTCACGCGCTGGTAGGCCAGGCGGATCAGCCCCGGGCCCACCGGAATGGTGGCGCCGATCAAGCCGCCGGTGTACTTGTCCTTCTCGTCGACCGTGACCGTCAGCGGCAGCGCACCGCCCAGCACCGTGCGCGTCTCCAGTTCGTCACGCGCCACCGACACCTCGCCGAACAGCTTGACCACGCCGAAGTCGTAGGAGGCCCCCAGGTTGGCGCTCTTGATCTTGTTCTCGAAGCCCGCGCCGGTGGGCAGGCCCGCGGCCGTCAGCGTGGTCACGTCACCCACCGTGCTTTCACCATAGGCGACGGCGACGTCCAGGGGACCGGACGCGTAGCCCAGGCGGCCGCCGAAGTAGCGGCCCTTCTTGCTCGGCGTGCCAGCGACGTTGCTCTGATCGACGTTCTCGTGCAACGCGTACTGCACCTGGCCGTAGATGCCGCCGAGGTTGGGCGGCAGGAAGTAGCCGATGGTGTTGCTGGTACGAACGTAGGAGTCGGAGCCGCCCAGGCTGATGGTGCCGGGGTTGG
>NZ_BAABGJ010000054.1:0-8838 GCF_039541515.1 Variovorax defluvii | reverse complement strand
TTTCTTTGGTTACTTTCTTTGGCGAGACAAAGAAAGTAACTCGCCCGCCGGGGCGAATTCCCGGCTCCTGCGCCAAACACCCAACAAGGCAAAAACAAAGACCCGCGTGGCCAACCCCAGCCTCCCGACCAACAACAAAAACAGCGCCAAAACAAAGGCCCAGAGCCCCCACCCTCTCCCGTAGGAAACGGGTGCAACCCCAAACGATGCCCCTCCGATGAGCGTGCCCTTCCGCAAGCCTTCCGTCGCGTTGCGTCCCGTCCCCTGGGCCGCATCCTCCATCGTGACGATCGCCCTGGCGCTCTTCGTCCAGCGCGTGCATGCCGCCGGCGAGGAAGCCGTCACGCTGACGCCGACCAGGGACCCGTGCAACAGCTGCAGCCGCCAGGTGGCCCAGGCCGCCGCACAGCCACCGCAGGCTCTGCCCGCGGTGCCGGCACCGCAGGCCAGCTTCCGCCTCAACGACCTGCGGCTCAACGGCGCCCAGACCCTCGGCAACGAGGAACTGCAGGCCATCACGCGCACCTACATCGGCCGCGAGGTCACGCTGGCCGACCTGGAATCGCTGGCGCAGGCCATCACCGCCAAGTACCGCGAGCGCGGCTATTTCCTCGCGCAGGCGGTGGTGCCGGTGCAGACCGTCCAGGGCGGCGTGGTCGAGATCAGCGTGATCGAAGGCCGGCTCGGCAAGGTCGACGTGCTGGTCGCGCCCGATGCGCCGATCAGCGAAGCGCGGGTGCGCAGCTTCCTCGCGCCCTTGCAGCCGGGCCAGGCGGTCAACAGCCAGCAATACGAGCGCACCATGCTGCTGCTGTCGGACCAGCCCGGCGTGCGCGTGGCTTCCGGCCTGCAGGAAGGCACCGAGCCCGGCACCACGGACCTCACGGTCGAGGTGTCGGCCGCGTCGCGCTGGGTCTTCTCCGCCGAGGCCGACAACCACGGCACGAAGGAGTCGGGCCGCTACCGCGTCGGCGGCACCGCTCGCTGGCTCAGCCCCTTCGGCATCGGCGACAACATGGACCTGCGCGCCATGGTCTCCGACGACGGTCTCTGGTTCGGCCGCGCCGCGTACGAGGCACCGATCGGTGCGAGCGGTCTGCGCGCCGGTATCGGGCTGGCACGGGTGCGCTACGAGCTGGGAGGCCAGTTCTCCGACCTGGATGCCCAAGGCCGGGCCGACGTGTTCGACCTTTCGGTGAGCTACCCGGTGATCCGCCAGCGGCAGCAGAACCTGTTCCTGCGCCTCACGGCCGACAGCAAGAAGCTGCGCGACGAGATGCGGGCCATCGACTTCACCTCGAACAAGCGGGTGCGCGGGCTGGGCCTGGGCTGGTCCTGGGAACGGCGCGACGAACTCTGGGGCGGCGGCTACTGGGCCAGCTCGGGCACGCTCTACCGCGGCAAGCTCGACATTCGCGATGCGCAGAGCCGGGCTTTCGACCAAGGCGTCGGCGGACGCTTCACCGAAGGCGACTTCACCAAGCTCACCTTTCTGGCTTCGCGGCTGCAGTCGATCATCCCGCGGCACTCGCTGTTCCTGTCGGTGGGCGGGCAGTGGGCCAGCAAGAACCTCGACGCCTCCGAGAAACTGTCGCTCGGCGGCGCCCGCGCGGTGCGCGCCTATTCTTCCAGCGAGGCGCTGGTGGACCAGGGCTGGATCGGCACCGTCGAGTGGCGCTGGTCCTACAACGAAGAGCTCACGCCCTTCGTGTTCTACGACGCGGCGCGCGGCCGGCTGGCGCGCGACCCCGGCTTCTTCGACACCGGCTCGAACCACCTGAGCCTGCGCGGCTTCGGCCTGGGCGTGTCGTGGTCGCGGCCGGGCAACTTCGCCATCAACGCGACCCTGGCCTGGCGCGACGGCACTCGCCCGGCGCAGACCGACGGCGGTGGCCGCAACCCGCGCCTCTTCGTCCAGGCGCAGAAGAGCTTCTGATGACCACCCGCTCCACCCCCCGGCCCCTCCGCTTCCCCATGCGCCCCGTGGCGCTGGCGCTGGCCTGCATGGCCGGCTCGCCGGCACTCGCGCAACTGCCCACCTGGAACAACTTCGTGGTGCGCGGCGGCAGCGTGTCGGTGGGCAGCGGCCCCGGCAGCCTGCCGCTGACCGCGGCCGGCGTGCCCTCGGCGGCGGGCACCATCCTGCCGATCACGCAGGGCACGCAGCGCGCCATCATCGACTGGCAGGGCTTTTCCATCGGGCCCGGCCATGCGGTCAACATCGCCCAGCCCAGCGCCGGCAGCGTGCTGCTCAACCGCGTCACCGGCAACGAGCTCTCCACCATCGCCGGCGCCATGAATGCCAACGGCCGCGTGTTCCTGGTCAATCCGAACGGTGTGCTGTTCGCGAACGGCTCCAGCGTCCACGTCGGCGGCCTGGTCGCCTCCAGCCTGAAGCTGGCCACCAGCGACGACGTCTTCATGGGCGGCAGCGAGCGGCTGGTGTTCCGGCAGGACGGCGCAACGGCCGGCACGGTGCAGAACCGGGGCAGCATCACCGCGCATGGCAACGGCGCAGGCGGCGGCACCATCGCGCTGGTCGGCGCCCGGGCCGCCAACAGCGGCAGCATGGTGGCGCAGGGCGGCACGGCGGGGCTGGTGTCGGCCGACACCGTGACGGTCGACTTCGCGGGCGACGGCCTTACCACCTTCAAGGTGTCGCCAGGCCTGTTCGGCAGCGTGGAGAACAGCGGCCTGGTGCAGGCCGACGGCGGCCGCGTGGTGTTGATGACCACCTCCGGCAGCCAGGTCGCGCAGGGCGTGGTCAACACGCGCGGCGTGCTGCGCGCCGACACGCTCGCATCGCGCGGTGGCGAGATCGTGCTCGACAGCGGCAGCTCCGCGGCGGGCGTCACCATCAACGGCGGCCTGCTGTCGGCGGCCGGCAACGCGCCGGGCCAGGCGGGCGGCGCGATCGGCGTCGACGGCCGCACCGTGCTGCTGCAGCCCTACGTGCCGCCGGTTTCCGGCGCCTTCGGTGTGCCGACGCCGGTCGACGCGGGCCTCATCGACGCCAGCGGCGCGGCCGGCGGCGGCAAGGTCCGGCTGCATGCCGCGGCAGTCGGCGGTGATCCGGGCACCGGCGCCATCGCCGTCGCCGCCGGCAGCCGCATCAGCGCCGATGCCACCGCCGCCGGCAACGGCGGCGACATCCGCGTGCTGGGCGAGCGTACCCTGCGCGCCTACGGCACGCTCAGCGCCAAGGGCGGCCCGGCGGGTGGCAACGGCGGCTTCATGGAGACCTCCGGCGGCTATGCCGTGCCGGCCGGCGACAACAACGGCGGCATCGACCTGGCGGGCCTGCGCACCGATGCCTCGGCACCCATGGGGAAGGCCGGCGAATGGATGATCGATCCCTTCGACGTCACCATCGTCAACGGCGCGGGCAGCGGCAGCCTCACCGGCAACCCCTTCGTGCCGCTGGCCGCCTCCACCATCCAGGACGGCGACATCAACGCCGCCCTCAACAGCGGCACCAGCGTGCGCATCACCACCGGCGCGCCGACGGCCGGAAGCCCGTTCCTCGGTGACATCGTCATGGACGACGTGCAGATCGAGTACAGCGCGAACAACGGCCCGGTGACCCTGCAGCTCGATGCGCACCGCAGCGTGCGCGGCAACTCCGCCTCGTCGATCGCCTCGATCGGCGATCCGCTCAACGTGATCTTCAACGCCGACGTCAACGGCGGCGGCGCGGCGACCGGCGGCGGCCAGGTGAGTTACAGCGGCACCCTCTACACCAACGGCGGCAGCGTCACGATGAATGGCGCCTGGGCGAATGAAAGCAACACCATGTGCAGCGTCTGCCTGACCTTCGCCACGATCGACACGCGCACCGGCAACCAGCAGCTTTCTCCGGGCATTCCGGGCGGCTACACCGGCGGCAGCGATGCCGGCACCGGCGGCAATGTGCTGCTGCGCGGCGTCAGCACGGCGGGCGACCCCCTCTTCAGCAGCGTCGGCGCCGTGTTCGTCCAGGGCAGCGAGATCCGCACCGCGACCGGCAACATCACCATGTTCGGCAGCCACAGCGCCGGCAGCGGCGTCCACATCGAGAACTTCGCGTTCTCCGAGACCATCGGCACCACCAGCGGCAACGTCTCGATCACCGGCATCGGCAGCTTCAGTCCCAACAGCACGGAAGCGCCGGGCCACGGCGTGGTCATCAATGGCGAGACCATCCGCACCGTGGACGGCAACATCACGGTGAGCGGGCGCCGGCTGGCCGGCGGCCAGGCGGTCGGCGATGGTGTCCTGCTGCGCAACGCCGCGCTGCTGCAGACCACCGGCACGGGCGACATCGTGGTGACGGGGCAGTCCGACGGCAACGGGGCCGGGGTGCGGATCGCTCCGCCGGCCTCGGCGACCTCCGGCCCGGGCGGCGCCATCGACGGCAACCGCAACGTGGTGCTGCGCGCGGTCAACGACGGCAGCACCGATGCGCTGGTCATCGGCGGCACGGTGGACGCGGGCAATGTGCTCGACCTGCGGCCGGGCGGTGTCGACCTGGCGGGCAACGCGCTGGACCGCACCGACGTGCCCATCTTCCTGGCCAGCGCGGCGCCGGGCTTCGGAGTGTCGACCACCGAGTTCGGCAACCTCTTCGCGCCCCGCATCGTGGTCGGCAGCGACACCCATGCCGCGAACATCACGGTGCAGGGGCCCTTGCTGCTGCCATTGGCGCTCACGCTGCAGAACGGCGGGGGCGGCAACATCCGCCTTGCCGCGCCCGTCTCGGCGACACAGCTGGGCCTTCAGAGCGCGGGCGACATCACGCAGGCGGTCGGCACCTCCATCTCGGCCAGTTCACTGCTGGCGCGCTCCACCGGCGGCAACGTGCTGCTCAGCCAGCCGGGCAACGCCGTCGACGTGGTCGGCGGCGGCGCGGCCGGGCGCTTCGAATACACCGATGCCGATGCCGTGACGCTGGGTTCGCCCACGGTGACCGGATTCGGTGCCGCGTCGAACCTGCCGCAATCCGTCTCGGGCGGCACCGCGAGCGCGGGCCAGATGCTGGTGCGCACGCTCGGCGGCGACCTTTCGCTGGGCACCGACGCCACCAGCACCGGCGGTGCCGACCTGGTCGCGGCGGCGCGCTTCCAGAACCTCGGCGCGTACACCATCGCCGGCGCGCCCTGGCGCGTGTGGGCCGACACCTGGGTCGGCGAGACGCGCGGCGGCCTCTTCGGCTCGGGCCTCCTGCCCAACCTCTACCACTGCGCGTACCTGGGCCTGTGCACGGTCACGGTGACGCCGGCCGACAATCATTTCATCTATGCGCAGCAGCCCACCGCCACCGTGGTGATCGGCAATGCCTCTCGGCGGGGTGGCGCGCCGAATCCGCTCTTCGCCTACAGCATCACCGGCCTGATCCTGGGCGACACCGGCGCCGGCTTCACCGGCGCGATGAGCAGCCCCGCCACGGGCTTCAGCCTGCCGGGCAGCTACCCGATCAACGGCAGCTTCAGCTCGGCCGAGGGCTATGCGGTGAACGTCGTCCCGGGCGTCCTCACCGTAGGGGGAATGGTGGAGCTGATCAAGCCGGACCTGGTGCGCGAGAACCCCACCACCTGGGTCTACGACCGCAACATCGGCCCCGCACCCATCTGCCTCGCGACCGGGCCGCTGGACGGTGATCGCGCCGCGCAAGGTGGCGACGTGCTGGCGCGCGAGTGGTCGCGCGTGCGCTCACGGCCGAACCTCACCAATTGCATCGACACGGAGCGGCGCAATGGGTGCGCTGACTTTTAGGTTGAGAAGTGGCACTCGGGCCAGTCCGAATGAAGTAAAGGTGGGCGGGCGGAAAGTCGGCGTGGCCTGCCTTGCTCCCCATCAATATCAGCGCCATACCGAGACAGCTCAATACGCCACGGAAAAACGCGAGGCATGTGCTGCGCCGAATCGATCCCATGAGTCGCCCCCTCTTCCTTGACGGGTTGTTTGTTGTTCGGAGCGCGGACCATCGCCAAGGTTTCAGAACGTAACGGCGAGGGGGATCAGTGTTCGGACGCAATGACGCGGTCGGTCCTCGATGGATGGCGGCGAAGCAGCGTTTCGAGGTTATCGCTCGATGTGGAGGAGATCTGGGTTAGGGCAGATCGACACGCAGAGCCCTGAATACCGGTGCAAAGAGATGCGAAAGATCTCGCCCTTCGTCGATGAGTCCGAAGCCCGAGTAGATCGTTCGCCCCGTTTCACGGGCGCTGACCTCGGCGTCGTAGTCGCCACTGTTCCAGAACGTGATGCGTGCGATGGCGAACGGCGAATCGAAGTCCAGGCGGGCCGAGGGGTTCTCGGGCTCTTCGTTCCCGGTGAGCTGGATTTTCAAGCTGGGTCCTGCGGTGTGGGATTGGACGCGCTGAGCCCAGGTGATGAAGGTGTCCAGCATTTGATCTCCTAGCGTACGTGGTTGTCGAATGGGTGCCGGCTGCGGTCATGCGGAGACAGTGTCAGGAGCGGACGCTGCTGGGGGGGGGGAACTCAGCCTTCGCGGGCCGATTCTGTTATGAGTTCGACTGACGTTCGTATCGAACTCTTTGACGTTTGGTCGAAAAATCTATCCATGGCCACGGCCTGACCCTGATGAGGTCCGAGGGTCGCCTGAGACTCGTTTGAGGAGCTCAAGACGGATAAACCTCTGGGAAGTGCTCCTCCTCAATCAGGTGCATGGCCCAAGCACGGATTCGATATCGCCACCTCACCCAAATTTCATTTGCATCCGCAAGTTCACCCAAGGAGCGGTTGTCTTGCTGCGATACGGTGATGCCCATTTCTGCCCATTCGTTCAAAGGTTCAAAGACGAAGCGGCTTTCTCGCTTTCGGATCGTGAGCGTTCCGATTGGCTTCCAATCATCTTCGGGATTGAAGTCGAGCGACACCACCGAATAAACCGCAGCAATGTCATCATTGGCTACTCGTCGCAAGAGCATGTGAGTACTCAAGGCCATGGGTGTTCTACCAGTCTTTTCCAAAGACCCCGTGATTCCGAAACACAACATCGGGGTGGTACAGATCCCTCTCCCTATTCTGATGGTCGCGCAGAACTTTTTCGTGGCTTCGCTTCTGCACGGTTAGCGCCTCCTCGAGCGGGAGTCTTCGGGCTGATCTGCACAGCTCGGCTTCTGCCATCTCGTGTCGATAGAAGGCAATGTCCCATGAGCTTTCTTCCCCTCGCCTCAGTCGCGCAAGCATTTCGCGATTTGGCGCATCAAACGGGTCCGTCTCAAAGTCGGCGCCTTGAAGACCTGCAAGCCACCGCAAGTGAGCTTCAATGGCAGGAAGCCCCAGGTACTCCGCGAGTCCAAACGGATCTTTCTTCGTCAGTGGATTGCCACTCACATGCCCGAATCGATTGGGGCCTCCGGCCCATCCGATCGGATCGGCCTGCGTGTATCGGCCTATATCCATCAGGCTGCGGAAGTAGTTGTACCGCAGCCCTGACTCCACATCAAAATATTGGCCTGCTCCGCGCAGGTTGAAGACGAACTCAGCAAAGCCGGTCGTCCCCGGATTCGGATTGACCTCCAGATTCGCAAACCGGTACTTCGCGATCGCCGGCTTCTCGTCCCCAAAGGCCGAGTAGGCCCATTGCCAGACCGCCTGGCCGCTTGCATCCGTGATCCGCCTCGGCGTGTTGAGGTGGTCCGAATGCACCGCGAAGAACTCGCCATTGATCACCGCCGCAATCGGCATCGGCCCGTTGGCGGTGGGCAAATAGATGTAGTTGGTGCTGCCCGTGCTGTTGGCCCCACCCGTGCCCGTCTCCGCGATCACCCGGCGCAGCGGGTCCAGGCCGTACCGGGTGCTCTGGTTCAGGCCGTTGGTGTCGCTGATGCTTTCACCGTTGGCGTCGTAGCCGAAGGAATTCGTCTGGTTGGGGCCGTCGGTGCGGGCGGAGACGCGGTTGTCGTCGTAGGTGTAGGCCACCGTGCGGCCCGTCTCGGTGACCAGCACGGGCAACGAGAACGTGGGGTGCCACTGGGTGGTGACGGTCTGGGCCTGCGGCGTTCCGGCGGCACGGGTCACCGACAGCGGCAGGCGGCGCGCCACGTCCCAGGTCGTGGTGGTGACCACGCCCTTGAAGTCGGTCTCGCTGGTGATCAGGCCGTTCGCATCCTGCACGCGGGAGGCGGCGTCAGCCTCGCCTTCGCCCGAAGGCAGCGAGCCTGAGATCACGGCCAGTTTGCCCGCGTTCGTCGCGTATCTGTAGCGCCGACTCGTGCCTAACGGGTCTGTCACGATGGCTGTGCCTGCGGATGGGTAGCTGAGGCTGTATGTCCCCACGCCCCCGGCCAACACGGTGACACTGGCTCTGCCCTGCGCGTCATAGCCGAATGTCGCCAAGCTGGTTCCGGTCTCATCAACGATGCCGGTCAGGCTCAAAGGGTAAACGGAATCTCCATACTTGAAGCGCCTGGCCCTGCCGTTTGGATAGGTGATCGTAGAGAGGCGCCCGGCGCCGTCATACGTATAAGCGATGACGCGTCCGTCAGGTGTCGTGGCAGAGGCGATATTGCTGCCTATGTAGGAGAGTGCCAGTGTTCGGCCGAATGCGTTGGTGACGCTTGTGAGCTGCCCCAAGCCGTTGTAGCCATAGGTGGTTGTCCAACCGTTGCGCGCGACCACGGTCTGAAGTTTTCCGGAGCCATCGAAGTTGTACGTCTTGTCGTCGCTTGCGCGATGCCAGGACCAACTGCCATCGGACTGCGTCAGCGTGTCAGCGCTGGTGTCGGATGTCCAGGCTCCGGTGATGGAGGTGCGACTGAAGGTCCGTACGTAGCCTTCCGGCAAGGCAATGGTGACATTCAGCGGCCCAGCGCTTGGCAAGGCCGCGAGTCC
>NZ_BAABGJ010000053.1:0-4160 GCF_039541515.1 Variovorax defluvii | reverse complement strand
TGGCATATGCAACCCCTGGTGAAGGATCGCCACAAGATGCCATACGAGGCCAAACTTATCAAGACTATACGTGGCCGTATTTATGAAGCTGCCTACTTAGTCGCGAAGTGCCTGGATACTAGGAATGGAGAGCGAGTCCCACATCCATCCTGACCGGCAAGGTGCTTTGCGCTGATCGGCAAAGTCGATTGCGGCAAGGCCAGGGGAAGAACTAGTTCATCAGTCGCTCACCGTGTCGGCTCACTGCCTGTTCTTTTAAGTCGGGACGGAGCTTTCGGATACTTGCACCAAACGGCAAACACCTTCCCAGGGAGCCGCATTGCTGACAGGTTCTTTGGATAGTTCAATTCCTGACATCTGTCACGGAGCCTCCTCTTCGAGATCCTTCACGAAGCGAGGGCCGCAAGAACCATGGGAACCAGACTAAATTTCAGAAGCGGGATGACCGAGATCGCAGATTCGTCAGTCGGAGCCATGCCATGAAGGCCGCGTACTTCGAGAAGACGGGTGGTGTGGAGGTACTGGAGTTCGGTGAACGTCCCGATCCGATCTGCGGCGTCAACGACGTGCTGATCCGCGTGCGCGCCACATCGCTGGACCGTTTTGACATTTATGGCCGTGAGGCGTCACATGGAATGAGATGGCCGCTCCCCCACGTCGGTGGGGGTGATATCGCCGGACATATCGCGGAGATTGGCGTCGGTGCGCGAGAGAGCTTTCCGCAGCTGAAGGTCGGGGATGCCGTTTTTGCACTAGGTCGCCATGCGCACGCGGAAGTCGCGGCCGCGCCGGCGATCCTGACCCTTCCGGTGCCGAAAGGATGGAGCTTCGAATCTGCCGCAGCATTGCCAATGGCCGGCCGCACGGCCTTCGACGCGCTGAATCGCATTCGAATCCGTTCAGGAGAAGATGTTCTGATCGTCGCGGGTGCGAGCGGGGTTGGGAGCTACGCCATTCAGATTGCGCGGACTGCGGGATGTCGGGTGATAACGACAGTGGGCTCGGAGGACAAGTTTGCGAAAGCTCTCGAAACCGGTGCGCACGAGGTCATCAACCACTACACGGAGGATGGTGCGGCGCGAGTGAAGGGTTTCACCAATGGCTCCGGCGTGCACGCTGTCCTGGATCATGTGGGAACACCGATGTTTGATGCAGCGTTTGAATCGTTGCGCCCGAATGGTCGGTTCGTCTCGACTGGCGTAACTGCTGGTCACAAGGCATCGCTCCATCTCGGCAAGCTCTTCTTCAAGGGCATCGAACTGCACGGAATCGGCCGGGCAGATCAGCCGAGCATGCGAAAGTCGATCGAGGGCCTTGTCGCGTTGGCCGAACGTGGTCTGCTGAAGCCGGTGGTGCACACGACATTTCCGCTGGAGCAGATCGCCGAGGCACACCGGCTCATGGAATCATCGAGATTCTTCGGCAAGATCGTGCTGACGGTTGCAGGAACCTGAAGCTCGGTGGGCTCAGAGCGATCGTCTGATGGGCTACGTCGACCAAAGGAGTGGTGGCCGGCAATCTGCCATCGCTGCTCGCCGAGTGCAGCGCCATTCCGATCGGTACCCGCCAAGGTTGAGAAAGGAACTGGACGGGTTGCCCCGCGATTGGAATCATCAGGCGACTGGATCATCACATCGGAGGAACGGCCATGACCGTAGCAGGCGAGCTTGCACAGTTCTTAATTCGCACACGGTACGAGGAGATACCGCCCAAAGCCATCGACTATGCAGCGATGCTGATCTCCAGCACCGTGGCGAGCGCTGCGATGGGGTCGACCCTGGCGTCTTTGCGGATTGTGCGAGACATGCTGGTTATGCGAGGCGGCACGGAAGAGGCGAGCCCATGGTTTGGAGGGCTGCCAAAGCTGCCAGTGGCGTCGGCTGCTCGCATCAACGCGCTCATGAGCGACGCTGCCGCCTCCGACGACAGCGATCTGCGCAACATCACCCATCCAGGGACCACGCTGGCAGTCGCTGCCATGGCCGTTGCCGAGAAGACCGGGGCCAGCGGCAAGGATGTCCTTGCCGCGATTGCCCTCGGCTATGAGGCTGCAGGGCGAATCAACACAGGCGTGATCCCTGGACTCATCTGGGAAAAGGGATTCCATGGCTGCATGGTCGCCATCTTCGGTGGCGCGGTGGCGGCAGGACTGCTCCTGAAGCTCAATTCGAAGCAGATGACAAATGCTGTGGGGCTGGCGGCGACGTCCAACGCCGGCTTGCTCGCGGCGGCCAACACCAGCATGGCGCGCGAGCATCACGCCGGGCTGGCAGCGATGCTGGGCGTTGAAGCCGCTCAGCTGGCGGGCTTCGGCTATACGGTGGAGGAATCCGTCCTGGAGCACCCGAGGGGCTACTTCTTCGCGTATGGTCAGGACGCCCACGCCTCGGGTCGGGGGCCGAAGTCACCTGAGGCCTGGGCGACAACTGGAAGATCCTGACCGACATGGCCATCAAACTGGTTCCAGGCGGCCACCGTACCACGCTATCGGGGAGGCTGCTGCGAACGCGGCGCGCATGGCGGGCATTCCTTCCAGCGAGATCGCGCGCATCGTCTGTTCGCGTCCTGATGCTCACCAGATCAAAGGCCCGCGCCATCCCACCGACCTGATTGGCGTGGCGCACAGTCCCTACTATTTTGCCGCGGCAGGCGCGGCCGATCGGGAGTTCACTTGGGCGCATGCTTCGCCAGCGAAGATCATGGATCCGGCCATCCGCAGGCTACTCGACCTGGTGGAGGTTGGTGAGCCGCCGACGGAGAACGTGGGGCGTTACAAGCAAGGCGCGACGGTGACAGTGACGACGCGCGACGGTCGTAGTTTTACCAACACTGTCTATGCCCCACGCGGTTCTGCGGTGAACGGGATCGAATGGTCCGATGTGGAAGGGAAGTTCGAAACCCTGTGCCCTCTCGCTGGCGTTTCGTCGTCGAACGTCGAGAAGTGCACCCAGGTACTGCGCCATTTCCGCGATGTGAAGCACATGCGTGAACTGGTTGAGCTGATTGCCTGACGTCAACCAACGGCCAGCGTCTCGCGACCGCGCTGACGAGTTAACCGGGGTCAGTCTCAAGTTCAGCGGGGATGCGAAACGATTTCGCAGGAATTCGGGATACGGGAAATATTGTCGTGCTTGTGAATAGAACGTCCGTAACGGACTATTGGCATTTGAGAATCTGCGAGAAAGCATCGCGCATCCATTCCCGTGGAAGTTCACCGCACCGATCTCAACGCATTGATCGCGTGCATGCGCGATCGTTGGGCGCATAGCCAGCCCTTGGCGCTGGCCGCTTGAAGAATATGTGTACGAACTTCCGAAAGAAACTACTTAGCCCTGGCGGCCTTGCGCGGTTCGCCGGGATCCTGACCGCGCCAAGCTTTCCAGTTCGATCTGTTCGAGCTGCGCGCCATCGCGATCGCCACCAGCCACGACATGCTCAGTTGTCTGGACGAGCCGCGCTGAGGCCAGGCTGAGCTGTGCACGCTCATCCCTGACGGTGACACGTGCGTGCGTGCGGTGATCGAGAGTTGGGGGTCTGCGCGGGCCTAACGATACCTGAGCGCCGACGGCGCTGGCCCGCGCAGTATGCACGCCGTGCACACAAGTGCAGGCGTCGCCGGAAGTCATCGCCAGCCGCGCTGGCCGAGGTGCGCGACTTAGGCCGGGCGCCCGTCCAGGCGATCTGCGATCCATGATTGAATGGCGCTCTCCGGCCAGGTCGCGGTGCGTCGCCCGGCCTTCACGGAGCGGGGGAAGACGCCCCTTTGCATTTGCTCGTAGATTGCCGACCGGCGCAGCCCGGTGAGCTGCTCGACTTCGGGAAGTCGCAGGAGCCTGTCGGGCGCGCGCTTCATGGTGTGCGTCAACAGCAGCGTTGAATCGGCGCGCAGAAGCGTGAGTGCTTCTTCCAGCAAATGAGCGGCTGCCTGCAGGTCGCGTTGGGCCGCAATGTCGGCGGCGAGGCGTTGGCTTAATGCGTCGGTATGGACTCGCATGTGACACCACCTTTTCGGTTTCCGCAGCTGCGTCGAGTGCTGTTGCGGTACATCCATAGGGTGCCTGGGATGTCCGGTGGTGCCAACCTGTTGGCGCAAGGCGAGCGTGTCGAGACGTAGCACGTGTGGAAGAGCGCTTGTAGCGCTCGCGGCCGCGAGGCCTTCG
>NZ_BAABGJ010000052.1:0-1139 GCF_039541515.1 Variovorax defluvii | reverse complement strand
GACTGGGCGGCGAAGCGGCCACTGCGCGCGGCCAGCGTGGCCGAGACGGCGTCGCGCGAATCGAAGCGCCAGCGGCCGAAGACATTGCCGAACACCGAGCTGCCGCGCCGGCCGCTGACGCTGTCGCTGAGCTCCACGTTGGCGCCCAGCTGCCACTGGCGCGCGGCGATGTCGCCGCGCCAGGAGGCGCCGCGCAGGTCGCTGGGCAGCGAATCGCCGCCCCAGCGCAGCGAGGGCTCGAAGTAGAAGACCGAGGCGCCCTGCTGCATCAGCTGGCTGCGCCAGGCCGCATCGACCCAGGCGCCGGTGGCGGAGCTGCGCGGTGCCAGCGAGTCGGCGCTGGCGGGCCGGGCCTCGCTGCGCGCCAGGTTGGCCTGGATGCGCATGCCGCCCACCTTGTCGGCCAGGGAGTTGCCGAAGCCGCTGCCCAGCGAATCGGCCCAGGGCGCCAGGCCCTGCCAGGACACGGCCGTCCACAGCGAGCGCGTGTTCTGCGCATAGCCGGACACGCCGTTCTGGTTCAGCTCGCGTGCCTCGATCATCTGCACTGCCGCGTCCACCCGGTTGGGCGCCATCGGGCCCGGGTCGCCGGCCAGCTGCGTCTGCGCGCCGATGCCGGCGGCGCTGCCGCGCCCGCTCGTGAAGCCCTGGTAGTCGATGCCGTTGAAGTAACCCACGCGCCCGGCCGAGGCCTGCAAGCTGGTGCGTCCGGGCTGCTCCAGCGTGGCGCTGACGCCCTCGATGGGCAGGCTGGGCAGGTAGATGCGGCCGGCGCCGCGTGCCAGCGGGGTGTTGGCCATGCCGATGTGGCCCACGCTGTTGTGGCCGAGCCAGCCGCCGTCGAAGGGCATGCCGCGCTGGTCGATGCGCCAGGTGCTGCCGGTGCGGTAGCTGTAGGGCACCGCGGTGGTGGGCAGGCCGGTGCTGGCGAACAGGCCCAGGCCGCTGACGGGGACGGCGTCGCGGGTGAGGCTGGCGTTGGTGGAGAAGGTGCCGTAGTCGGGGGTGTCGAGATAGCCGGAGAGGAGCAGGGACTGGGTGTTCTGCCGCAGCGCGCCGCTTTGCTGGTGGGCGGACTGCGCTTCCACGCTCCAGCCGCGTGGCCAGCCGGTGGTGGCGTCGGTGGACTCGTCGTCCTG
>NZ_BAABGJ010000051.1:0-717 GCF_039541515.1 Variovorax defluvii | reverse complement strand
GCCCAGTTCACCTGGGAGCACAAGTCCGACTGGGGCTACACCCAGTGGCGCACCGACGCCGCCCACGGCATCGACACGCGCGTGCTGCGCACCGGCATCGACCACGCCTGGAGCGTGGGCGAGACGCAGACGCTGTCGACCTCGCTGGCGCTGGAGGACGCGCGCGAGCAGGGCCTGTCCAGGCGCACGTGGCTGTGGGGCGTGCTGGGCACCACGCCGCTGCCGGGGGGCGCGCGCCTGGACCTGAGCCTGCGCGGCAGCCGCAGCACAGGCGAGGGCGACGCGCGCTTTCTCAACGCCAACGCGCGCCTGAGCTGGCCGCTGGGGCTGGGCTGGTCCGTCATCGCGCAGTACAGCGCCGCGCGCGGGCAGGAGGCGCTCAACCCCGCGGTGGTGTCCGCGCTCACCGCCGCCACGCTGGCGCCGCAGCTGTTCACCTCCTCCAGCCGCAGCTTCATGCTGGCGCTGCGCTACGAGAGCCGCGCCGGCCTGGCCAGCGCGCCCATCGGCGGCGCCCCGGGCAGCGGCGCGGGCCGGCTCGAGGGCCATGTGTTCTTCGACCAGGACAGCAACGGCCGCCGCGAGGCCAGCGAAGGCGGCGTGCCCGGCGTGACCGTGGTGCTGGACCGCCGCTATGTCGCGCGCACCGACGCGCAAGGCTTCTACAGCTTCGCGCAGGTGGCCGCCGGGCCGCACGAGCTCGAACTGATCCAGGAC
>NZ_BAABGJ010000050.1:0-866 GCF_039541515.1 Variovorax defluvii | reverse complement strand
AGATCTTCCAGGCACGCCATGGCTTGCCTGCGCACGGTCGATGCCTTCAGCGGCAGCACGACACCGAACTCGCTGAGCAATCCGCGGATCCGGTTGACAGTAGCCGTGCGCTGCTCGATGAAACCTTGGCGCGTTCGATGCACGCTCAGTTGCGATTGTTGCTCGAGACTTTTCATCGGGACGAAACGCATGTTCGGACGTTGCACGGCTTCGCAGATCGCCGCCGCGTCCGCGGCATCATTCTTGCCGCGCTTGCCGGACAGTCGATATGGGCTGACGAACTTCGGCGCCATCAGGCGGACCGTATGACCATGAGCCATGAACTGGCGCGCCCAATGGTGTGCGCCGGAGCACGCTTCTACTCCGATCACGCACGGTGGCAGCGACGCGATCAGTTCGAGCAACTTGGCGCGTGCCACCTTGGGAGACACGAGCTCGGGTTTGCCCGCTTCGTTGACCCCGTGGACGGCAAAAACAGACTTGGCGAGATCGATGCCAACGTACAGAATGGTCATTGGGCTTCCCCTTTCCGAGTGAGTTGATGGAGCTTCGCAACCCCATCGTGGCACTCAGTTGCCGACAGCCGCAACACGCAGCGGCTTAATCGGGACGGGGAAGGCCCTTTCATTCGTTATGAACACCCCCTTGCAGGCGAAGCCGGTCGCCCGGCCGCGCGGGCGCAAAGTCACCGGACAGGCGAGGAACTCAGGACAACGGCAGCGAGGTGAGGCGCAAGAGGCCGACGCGTGCCGCAACCGCCGCGCGGCGAGCGCCACCACGTGCCGCAGGCACGTCTGATCAATGGAAGTTCAGGGGACGCCAGTCCCCTGCAGGCAGCCTGCGGCTGCCGCGCCAGGGATGCGCAA
>NZ_BAABGJ010000049.1:0-1018 GCF_039541515.1 Variovorax defluvii | reverse complement strand
GGCGTACGGTTCCGCTGGGCCCGGACCAGGCCCGAATAGCGCAGCTTCTGGCCGCCGAGCGTGAAAGGCGCGTTGAGGCTGATGTCGGCGGTGTAGAGCTTCAGGCGCGAGGTGCCCTCCAGGAATGCGCTGGCGCCGTTGCCGTAGGCCCGTTCTTCCGGAGAAGCCTTTGATCCCCAACCGCCCGTGCCGCGCTTGTAGGCCAGCGTGCCTTCTGCTGACGCCTCGCCCAAGTACGCCTTGTGATTCAGGCTCAGTTCCCAGCCGCCGACCACGCGGTGCTGATTGTCGAGTTCGGCGTCTTCGATGAAGTTGCGAGATGCCCGGCGCCAGCCCTCGATGGCGATGACGGTCTTGCTGTCGTGATCGCGATGGAGCAGGCGCGAGAGCCTGAGCCCGGCGTTGTGGCTCTTGCCGGCGTAGAGATAGTCCTGGCTGAGCCCGGCCACGCTGCGGTGGTAGCGGCTGTCGGAGGCCGTGAAGCCCAGCAGCCAATCGCCATACGGCAGCGAATAGTGAACGATCTGTCCTTCGGTGCCCTTGGCCGGATCATTGAACGCGTGGTTGCCGAGGTCGTGGTTGGCGTGGAGGTAGAACAGATCGTTCAACCCGAAGGGGTTGTCGAGGGACAAGGTGGCGCCGGCCTGATAGCGGCCCGTGGCTGCGGTGCCGCTGTCGTCCAGGCTCAAGGCGAGGCGCCATTTCCTGGATTGGGCGTACTTGACGACGAGTTCGCTGTCGCCGGGCTGGGCATGGGGTGCGGTGGGCGCTTCGACCCGGATGTCCGCTTCGGCGGTGGGCGCGCGCTTCAGGTTCTCGAGGCCTTGTTCGATGTCCTTCAGCGTCAGCAGGTCGCCAGGGCGCGCGGGAATGGCCGTGGCCAGCAAGGCGGCGCTGCCGAGCGGCGTGGCGGACGCGTCGGGCGTTGTGCGAATGGCTGCGACGCGGCCGGGCACCAGTGAGAAGCTCAAGGTACCGGTCGACAGGCTCTGCGGCGCAATCTCCACGCGGGTGGTGA
>NZ_BAABGJ010000048.1:0-21272 GCF_039541515.1 Variovorax defluvii | reverse complement strand
TGGGGTCGCCTTTCTTTGGTTACTTTCTTTGGCGAGACAAAGAAAGTAACTCGCCCGCCGGGGCGAATTCCCGGCTCCTGCGCCACCCAACAAGCAAGGCAAAAACAAAGCCCCGCGTGGCAAGTCCAAGCCACAACAAGTCCAAGCCACAACAAGTCCAAGCCACAACGAGTCCAAGCCACAACAAGACCCACGCCAAAACAAAGGCCCAGTGCGGAGAGATCGGGAGAGCGAGCAACACCAAGGCCCCCCAGGATGTCTCATGCCGCGACGAAGCCCCCCCGCGCCGCCCAACGCGCCACCTGATCCACCACCCAGTCCCCATCGTCCAGCGGGAGGTCGTGCCCGGCCGAGGGATGTTCCGCGATCGCGGTGCCCCATCGCCGCGCCAGCCGCCGTGAGCAGCCGGGATGCACCAGGCCGTCGCGCGCACCCGCCAACACCAGCAGCGGCACCGGTGGCGCGACCGGCGGTGCCCGGTAGCGCGCGGCCGCCAGCACCTGGCGCAGGGCGTTGACGGCCGACACCGGCCGCGCGGCGCGAATCGCCGCCCAGTCGTCCAGCACGGCGGTGCCGCCCTCCGGGTGGCGTGTGGTCAGCCGCAGGATCGCCGCCTCGCGTTCGCGTCCGTCCGCGCGCGCCAGCAGCAGTCCGAGCAGCGCGGCATATCGGGTCGGCCGCAGGCGGCGGTAGAAGGGGCTGAAGGGCCGCAAGCTGGTGTTGATCAGCACGCAGCCCGCAAGCTCGCGCGGATGCCGCGCCGCCCACTCCACCGCCACCATCGCGCCCAGCGACATCGCCAAAACCCGGTAGGGCGGCGCGATGCCGAGCGCGTCCAGCTGTTCTCGGCAGGCGTGCACCGTGTCTTCGATGCGGCCCGCGCTTGGCATGCCGCGCAGACGGCCGTTGCCGGGCAGATCGAGCGCGACGATCCGGTCGCCGGGAAAGCGCGCCTGCAGCTTGCCGAGAAAGCTGCCCCAGTGCGCGCTCTCGCGCGTGAGTCCGCGCATCAGGACCCAGGTCGGCATGGGGTCACCTTCGCGCGGAGCGCTGCAGTGTTCGTCTTGGGAGGGGCTCGGTGGCTCATCCTTTCCTTCCGTACCAGCGCACCATCGCCTGCTGCTCGTGCCACGCCCGCTGCGCACCGGTGGGCAGCCAGCGCGCATGGCTGCCGGCGGCGCGGGTGACGAAGTCCAGCCAGGCGATGTGCTGGCGCAGCACGCGCTGGTGCCGGTGCTCGATCACCGGGTTGAAGATGCCGTGGCGCGAGAAGAGCTGGCGCGGGTTCTTCTTCACCCACAGCCACGATCCCATCTCCAGCGTCAGCGGCAGGAACACGCTGCCCCGCGTCGCCCCGAGGTACACGTGGTCCCAGAGGTCGCCGTGCGCCAGGTACTGGCGGCTTTGCGGTTCCAGGCGATAGCGGTGGTGCGGCAGCGTCCGGTCGAGGATCTCGCACAGCGCGTGCATCTCCGCCAGGTTCCCGAAAGGCTGTGCCGTATGGGCATGGGGAAACCAGATGCGGTCCGTCAGGCCGAAGCCCGAGTGGCAGTCCACCGCCACGGCCAGAGGCCGGCCCAGCAGCTCGGCCTGCACCAGCGCACACAGCGCTGCGCTCTCGCGCTCCATCGGCTCCCCGGCCGCGCCGCGGTACCAGGGCAGGCGGGCGCTGATGCGCTGGCCGCCGATCAGGTAGGGCACCGGTTCCGGCGAATCGACCGGCGCGTTGCGCATCAGGTCCACGCCGTTGGGATTGGCGCGCGTGCCCAGCCACGTGCCGCCAGGGTTGACCAGCGGCATGAACACGATACGCAGGGTCTCGAGTTGCCGGTGCAGCGTCTCGTCCCAGGCCAGCCGCATCACCAGGCTGCGCAGGTAGGCAATCGCGACCTGCGCGCCGATGCGCTCGAGCCCATGCACGCCGCCGAAGAAGCCCACTGCCGGCGCATCTGCGCGCGCACTGCCGAGCAGGAAGGCCCACACCGGAAAGCGTCGTGCTCCGGCCTCCACTTCGCACAGCAGGCGCGTCTGCATCAGCGGCCCGGCCAGCCGGACCAGTTGTTCCAGCTCCAGCAATTCGGGCAAGGCCGCGGCATTCACACGTCGAAGGGATGGGGCGTCGAGGGGCGCCCAGGATAGCGGCAATGACCGACATCAGGCCGTCACAGGCGGCCTGTAGGGTGGTCGGCCGGCGGCCCTTCGCGAGCCGCCGGAACCCTCATGAACTCACCGCTTCTCCGGCCCCTGAACCCCCACGGCTTGCGCGCGCTCGGCGGCGCCCTGGTGTGGGGATTGATCGAGATCGTCGCCTTGGCCCGTTCGCGCCGCAGCGCGGCGCGCGAGAACGGCCGCGGACGTGCCTGGTCCACCGAATCACTGAAATAGACCCACTGTCTGCACGATACGAGCCGCGCTGACTACTGCGGCGCCGGGCCCGGCACGATCACCATCCAGCTGACCCCGAAGCGGTCCTGCACCATGCCGAAAGCCGGCGAGAAGAAGGTGGGCGCCAGCGGCATCTGCACCTGACCGCCTTCGCCGAGCGCCTCGAACTTGCGCTTCGCTTCGGCCTCGTCCGCCACGGACAGCGACAGCGAGAAGCCGCGGAAGGTGGCCGGTTCCTGCGCCATGCCGTCGGAGGCCATCAGCGTGCTGTCGCCGACCTTGAACTCCGCGTGCATCACGTTGTTCTCCGGTGGGGCGGGCATCCCGGGGTTGCCGCACATCCCTTCGCCGGGTTCCATCTTGGGACCGTCCTTGAAGCGCATGAGCATCGTCACTTCCGCGCCAAGCCGGGCGCGGTAGAAGTCGAGCGCCTCTTCGCAGCGGCCTTCGAAGAACAGGTAGGACTGGACATGCATGATGGGAACTCCTTCAAAGAAAGCCTGTGCCAGGCTTGATGGAACGAGTGGCGTTGTGTACAACGTCCACAAGGTGATGGCCACGATAGCGGAAAAAATGGACGGCGTCCACATGAATCAGAAAACGGGTGATGCGAGCCTGGTCCCCCCCGCCCGCAGCACTTACCGCCATGGCGACCTGCGGCGGGCGCTGCTGGAGGCGGGCGTGGAACTGGCCCGGCAAGGCGGGCCGGAGGCGGTGGTGCTGCGCGAGGCCACCCGACGGGCCGGCGTGGTGCCCAATGCAGCCTACCGCCACTTCGCCAGCCGGCAGGCGCTGCTGCTGGCTGTGCGCGCCGCGTCACTGGCGGCAGCGGCGACCGCGATGGAGGGTGAGCTCGCCGCCGTGCCGCAGGAAGGCTCTCCCGCCGAGCGGGCGCGCGCTGCCGTGCGGGCCATTGGCGCCGGCTACCTTCGCTTTGCGCTGGACCAGACGGGCCTGTTCCGCACGGCCTTCGGCGGGCCGGTGGACGTGGTGGACCAGACCGGCGGCGAGGCCAAGGGCGGCGCCAGCGGCCTCAACCCCTTCGAGCTGCTGGGCGCCGCCATCGACCAGATGGTGGCCGCGGGCGTGCTGCCGCCCGAGCGCCGGCCCGGCGCCGAATACCTGGCCTGGGCGGCCGTGCACGGCCTCGCCCTCCTGATCATCGACGGTCCGCTGCGCGGCGCCTCGCGCGACGAGACCGAAGCGCTGGGCCTGCGGCTGCTGCAGATGGTGGAAAAGGGCCTGTGAGCCGCACGGCCGTTCCGAAGGCGAAGGTGCTCCAGTGAGCCGCCGCACGCTGGCCGACATCGACTTCCTCGCGCCCTCGCACGAAGTGGCGCCGCGCCTGATCGGCCTGGTGCTGCTGGTCGACGGCGTGGGCGGGCGCATCGTCGAGACCGAGGCCTACGACCGCGAAGACCCGGCCTCCCACAGCTTCGGCGGCCCCACGCCGCGCAACGCCGCGATGTTCGGCCCGCCCGGGCGCGCCTACGTCTACCGCTCCTACGGCATCCACTGGTGCCTCAACTTCGTCTGCCGCGAGGAGGGCCACGGCGCCGGCGTGCTGATCCGCGCGTTGGCGCCCACCGCCGGCCTGGAGCGCATGCGCGCCCGGCGCGGCCTGGACGAGATCCGCCTGCTCTGCGCCGGCCCCGGCCGGGTCGCACAGGCCCTGGGCATCGACGCCGGCTTCAACGGCAAGCGGCTGGACCGCCGGCCCTTCGCCCTGCTCGCCGCACCCGACGACCACCCGGAGGTGGTGGTGGAAGCCGGCCCGCGCATCGGGATCTCCAAGGCGGCCGACGTGCCGTGGCGTTTCGGCGAGAAGGGCTCGCCCTTCCTGAGCAAGCCCTTCCCGCGACGTGCCAGACCAGTCTCTACGGCGCCTGGCCTGACCCGCGACGGATGAGTTCGCCTGCAGCCTAGTCGTGGAACACCGCGGAGTTTGCCGGGCCGCTGGTGTTGGCCCCGGAGAGGGGGCGGGAGAGCTACACGAAGTGAGCGAGCTTGGGGAAGAGCTTCACCCCGGCTGGAGGTTCTCCTCGCGGGCGATCTGCTGAAGGCTCTCGTAGATGAGGCGGCGCGGCGCGATCTTCCAGCCCAGCAAGGCCTCGGTCGCGCTCACCGCCCGCATGGCCAGCAGCGAGTGGCCACCCAGGTCGAAGAAGTTGTCGGTGCGGCCGATCTGGTCCACGCCCAGCAGCTCGGCCCAGATGCCCGCGATGACCTCTTCCTTGTGCGTGGCCGGCGCCACGTAGCTGCGGCCGTCGGCCAGCACCACGTCCATCGCCGGCGCCGGCAGCCTGCTGCGGTCCACCTTGCCGTTGGGCAGCATGGGCATGGCGTCCAGCGGCACGAAGTGCTGCGGCACCATGTAGTGCGGCAGTCTGCTGCGCAGGTGCTCGCGCAGCACGGGCGGCGCCGGCGGCACCGGTCCGCGCGCGACGAAGTAGGCCACCAGCCGCACGTCGTCCTCGCGCTCGGCGCGCGTGACGGCCACGCAATGGGCCAGCTCGGGGTGGTCGAGCAGCGCAGACTCGATCTCCCCCATCTCGATGCGGAAGCCGCGCAGCTTGACCTGGTGGTCGGCCCGCCCCGTCAGCTCGAGCAGCCCGTCATGGCGCCAGCGGCCCAGGTCGCCGGTGCGGTAGAGCCGCGCGCCCTCGGCGCCTTCTTCTTCGCCGAAGGGATCGGGCACGAAACGCTCCAGCGTCAGTGCGTCGCGCCGGTAGTACCCCAGCGTCACGCCGGCGCCGCCGATGTAGAGCTCGCCCGCCACGCCGATCGGGCAGAGCCGGCCTTGCGGGTCCAGCACCCACACGCTGACGTTGTCGATCGGCCGCCCCACGGTGATCCCGTGGCGCGGCGACTCGACCTTCCAGGCGGTGGCCCACACCGTGGTCTCGGTCGGCCCGTAGATGTTCCAGAGTTCGGCCGTGCGTTCCATCAGCCGCTCGGCCAGCACCGGCGGCAAGGCCTCGCCGCCGATCAGGCCGCGGAAGCCCGGCTTGCCCTGCCAGCCGGCCTCGATCAGCGCGCGCCAGGCCGAGGGCGTGGCCTGCAGCAGCGTCGCATCGCTGCTTTCCAGCAGCGCGCGCAGCGCGACCGGGTCGTGCACCTGCTGTTGCGAGGCGATCACCACGCGCGCGCGCACCGCCAGCGGCAGCATGAGGTCCAGCACCGACGGGTCGAAGGACGGGCTGGTGATCGCCACCAGGCAGTCGTCGGAAGACAGCCCGGGCGTCTTCCTGAAGCCTTCGAGGAAGTTCACCACCGCCCGATGCGGCACGCGCACGCCCTTGGGCTGGCCGGTCGAGCCGGAGGTGTAGATCAGGTAGGCCTCGTCCAGCGGCGTGGCATCGAGCTCGGGGTCGGGCGCCAGTGCGTGCGAGGGCTGGCCCTGCACGAGGTGCCTGTCCTCGATCTCCAGCATCGGGATGGCCAGGCCCTCCAGGATCTCCCGCGTCTGCGGCTGCATCAGCACCGCGGTGAGATGGGCATCGGTGGCCATGAAGCGCAGCCGGTCCGCCGGGTAGTCCGGGTCCAGCGGCACGTAGGCCGCGCCGGCCTTCATCACGCCCAGTTGCGCGATCAGCATGGCGGGGCCGCGCGCGATGCACAGCCCCACGCGCCGGCCGCGCGCGATGCCGCGGTGGCGCAGCGCGTGCGCCAGCCGGTTCGATTGCGCGTCCACTTCGCCGAAGCTGAGCGTCCGCCCCTGGGCATCGATCACCGCGGTGCGGTCCTGCACAGTGGCGTCCGACAGGTTCACGTAGTCGTGCACCAGTTGCCGCGCGGGCAGCGGCATTGGCGCGCCGTTCCAGGCGTGGCGCAGCAGGTTGAGCTGCGCCGGCGAGATCGTTTCCTGCTCGGAGAGCGGCCGCTCGGGCGCGTCCAGCAGCCGCTCCAGCAGCGAGAGGTAGTTCTCCAGCATGCGCTGCGCGCTGGCCTCGCTGTAGAGATCGCTGGCGTACTCCAGGTGCACGCGCTGCGAGAACTCGGTGTCGATGTGCATCGACAGGTCGAACTGCGCGGCCACGCGCTCGAAGTCGAACTCGTCCACCTCCAGCCCGAACATCTCCGGCTCGTCCACCGGCGCGTTCAGCACGTTGAAAAGCACCCGCACCGGGCCTTCCGGGCGCAGCGTGCGGTCGTGCCCCATGGCATCGATCAGTTCGTCGAAAGGCGCGTCCTGGTGGGCAAAGGCTTCCAGGGCATTGCGCCGCACGCGGTGCACCAGCTGGGTGAAGCTGGGGTCGCCGGAGAGATCGGTGCGCATCACCAGCGTGTTGACCAGCGTGCCCACCAGCGGCTCGGCCGCCACGCGGTGGCGGTTGGCGATCGGCGTGCCCACGGCGATGTCCTCGCTGTTCGCGTAGCGCGACAGCATCAGCACGAAGGCGGAGAGGTACACCACGAAGGGCGTGGCCGCCTCGCGGCTGCCGAAGCTGCGCATCGTCTCGCGCAGGCGCGGCGGCAGCGCGGCCGAGATGCGGCCGCCCTGGTGGCTCGGCTTGGCCGGGCGCGGGAAGTCGGTGGGCAGTTCCAGGTCCGGCAACTCGCGCAGGCGTTCCAGCCAGTAGTCCAGGTGCGGCCGGCGTGCCTCCACCGCAGCCGGACTGCGCTGCCACGCGGCGTAGTCTGCATAGCCGATGGCCGGCGGGTCCGACAGCGGCGCACGCCCCACGGCCAGCGCGCCGTAGGCGGCCAGGGTCTCGCGCATCAGCAGCGCGCTCGACCAGTTGTCGGTGATCGCATGGTGCAGCACCCAGAACAGCACGTGCTCGCGCTCGTCCAGGCGGATCAGCAGTGGGCGGTGCAGCGGCATCTGCGACAGGTCGAAAGGCTGCGCGGCACGCTGCGTCAGGAGGGCGCGCGCCTGGGCGTTGCGTTCCCGCTCCGGCAGATGGGCCAGGTCGATGCGCTCCAGCGGCACCTCGATCGCGGGCTCGATCCACTGCATCGGCTCGTGTTCGCCCATCACGAAGCGGGTGCGCAGGCCTTCGTGCCGGCGCACCATCGCATCCAGCGCCTGCTGGCACAGCGCGGCGTCCAGCGTGCCACGCAGGCGGATCGCCAACGGCACGTTGTACGCCGTCGATGCCGGCTCGAAATGCTGGATCACCCACATGCGCCGTTGCGACAGCGAAGCCGGCAGCGGCACGCCGCGCGCGACGACCGGCACTGTCGCGGTGTCCGCCTCCGCGGCCTGGGAAGCCGCGCCGTCCTGCAACTGCTGCGCGACCTGGGCCGCCATCGCGGCCACGCTCGCATGCTCGAACATCTCGGCCAGCGGCAGCGTCACGCCAAAGCGCGCGGCGACACGCGACACCACCTGCGTCATGCGCAGCGAATTGCCGCCCAGTTCGAAAAAGCTCTCGTGCACGCCGAAGGCCCGCGTGCCCAGCACCTCGCACCAGATGTCCCACACCGCCTGCTCGCGCGCGTCGCGCGGCAGCACGTGGCCCAGGCGCTCGCGGCGCTCGTTGTCCTCCTGGCTTTCCTCGGGCGGCGCTTCGGTGCCCGCGTCGAGCGGCGCGGCCAGCTGGAGTTCACCGGCCAGGAAGGCCTCGCGGCATTGCTGGCGCTGCACCTTGCCGCTGGAGGTGCGCGGCAGCGTGCCCGCGCGCAGCAAGGCCACCGCGTGCAGGGGCAGCCCATGCTCCAGCGCGATGGCGCGGCGCACGGCGCGGAACACCGCTTCCGGATCGGCGTCGGCGCGGCGGTCGAGTTCGAGCGCCAGCACCACGCCCTCGCCCATCGGCGTGTCCACCGAGAAGGCCGCGCCATGGCCCGGCCGCAGTGCCGGATGCGCGCGCTCCGCGCTCCACTCCAGGTCCTGCGGATAGTGGTTCTCGCCGTGGACGATGATCAGGTCCTTCAGCCGCCCGGTGACGAACAGCTCGCCCTGGTCCATGAAGCCCAGGTCGCCCGTGCGCAGCCAGGGGCCGCTGCCGTCCGCCAGGTGGGCGTTGAAGGTGGCCTCGCTGGCTTCGGGCTGCATCCAGTAGCCGCCGCCCACGCTCGGGGAGCGCACCCAGATCTCGCCGACCCGGCCATCCACGCAGGGATGGCCCGGCTCGCCCGGCTCGACGATGCGGATCTCGGTGTGCTGCATCGGACGCCCGCATCCCACCAGCGGGCGCGCATTCGGTGCGCTCTCCGGCACGCGCTGGAAGCGGCCCGCGAGCAGGGCGTCCGGATCGACGGGCACGATGCGCGGCGCCTGGTGCGGCGGCACGGCGCTCACGCCCAGCACCGCCTCCGCCAGTCCATAGGAAGGCGCGAAAACCTGCGGCGCCATGCCGGCGGCGCCGAACACGCTCAGCACGCGCTGCACCGTCTGCGCCTGGATCGGTTCGGCGCCGCAGTTGACGGACACCAGGCTGTCCAGCCGCGTCGCAAGCGGCTTGTCGCCCAGCGCGGCGAGGCAGGCCGCGAAAGCCGATTCAGGCGCGCCGGTGTGCGTGATGCCGTGCTTCTGCACCGCCTCCAGCCAGCGCAGCGGCCGGCGCAGGAAGGCCAGCGGCGACATCAGATAGCTGCGGGCGCCCAGCACCAGCGGCACCAGGACTCCGAACGCCAGTCCATAGTCGTGGAAATGCGGAAGCCAGCTGAGCAGGCGGGAGTCCTCCGTGCCCTGGCCGGCGGCGATCAGCGCGCGCACGTTGGCCAGCACGTTCGCATGCGTGAGGCGCACGCCGCGCGGCGCCGAGGTCGAGCCGGAGGTGTATTGCAGATAGGCCAGCGTCTGCGGCTCGATCGGCGGCGGCGTGAAGTCCGCCGCCGCCTCTGCGCACTGCGATGCATCGGGCAGCGCGGCCCAGCGCGTCGTCGCGAAGGCGGCCGGATCCAGCACCGCGGCTGCGGCCTCCAGCAGGCCGGCACTGGTCAGCACCAGCGCGGCGCGCGAGTCGGCGATCACGCTGCGCAGCCGCGGCGCGGCGTGCAGCAGGCGCGCCGGATCGGGCGAGGGCACCGGCACCGCCACCCGGCCGCTGAGCAGGCAGGCCCAGAACACGCGCACGAAGTCGAGCCCCGGCCCGAAGGCCAGCAGAACCCGGTCGCCTGACCGGGTCTGGCCCGACAACCAGGCGGCGATGCGGTGAACGTCCTCGTGCAACTCGGCATAGCTGCATTGACGTGCCGGTGAGAGGTCGTCCCCGAGGAAGGCAAACGCAAGGTGTTCCGACCGGGCCCTGCATTGCGCTTCGAAAACAGAGGCCAGCTGCATCTTCGGTGGTTGGGAAAGGTCGTGGGGAAAGCAGTGCAGCAGCGTGGGATTCAGCATGGGAAAAGGGGGGCCGGGAATGGTCGTCTTGCGCCTGCATACCGGCGAGACCACACCCCAAGGGTTTTGTCATTATCTTTCGCGCTTGCGGGCAAGAGATGTTCGGCGCTTGGTTGTCGGCTTTGTCTGACAGGCCAAGGCCTCGCGCAGCAGCGCCAGCCTCGGGTTCGGCGGCGCGGCGCGATAAATGAGCGCGACCGGGTTCGGGGAGATCTCCGGATGCACGCGGACCCGCCGCACCTGCGCCCTCTCCGCATCGCCGGCGCGCAGGGTGGCGCCAGGCACCGCGCTCAATCCCAGCCCGGCCGCGACCAGGCGCAGGTTGGTCACCGGGCTCGTCGACTCGATCACCGGCACCGGCGCGATGAGGCCGGCGCGCCGGAACACGTCCTCCATCATGCGACGCACCATCGAGCTCGGCGCCGGCATGATCCAGCGCTCTGCCGCCAGCCGCTCCCAGCCGACTTGGCGCAGCCGCGCAAGCGGGTGCGCCGCCGGTGCGATCACCGTGAAGTCCGCGTCGAACAGCTTCTCGTACAGCAGCGGCTGGCCGGCTGCTTCCGGCATTTCCGTCGGGTAGCTGGTGACCAGCGCGTCCAGCCGGCCCTGCAGCAACGCCTGTACCAGCAGCGGCACCCGCTCTTCCATCAGCTGCACCCGCACCCCCGCGCTTGCGGCCACCAGGCGCTCGAACACCTGCGGCAGATAGCCTTGAGCCACGAAGGGCGGCGCGCCCACGCGCAGCACCGTCACCGAGGGTTCGGCGGCGACTTCTTCGCCCAGGTGCGCGAGTTCGGCCAGCAGCAGGGCCGCGCCACGGACCACGAGCTCGCCGCGCGGCGTCGGCGCCAGGCCGCGCGCACTGCGCGTGAACAGCGCGAAGCCGAAGGCTGCCTCCACCTCGCCCAACGCCTTGCTCAGCGCGGGCTGCGTCAGGTGGAGCACGCCGGCGGCGGCGCGCAGGCTGCCGCCGCGTTCCACTGCCACCAGTAGCTGGAGATGGCGGAAGCGCAGCCGCGCCACGAGGCGGCGCAGGTCGGCTCCAGCAGCAACGTCAGCGGCAGCAGCGGTATCGGGCATGGGGCTTTCCAGAAAGTTTGATGTCGATGAAAACATATCACTTTTGGATATCGCCACCGCGGCCTATGCTGAGGCCACATCGAAGCCCCCTGGAGACAACCCATGCAACGCCGCCATTTCTGCTTCGCCGCATCGGCCTTCGCGCTCGGGCCGCCGGCCGTGCGCGCCGCCGAGGCCTTCCCGGTCAAGCCCGTTCGCATCATCTCGCCCTATGCCGCGGGCGGCGGACCGGACGTCCAGTTGCGCCAGGCCGGCCCCACGCTCGGCGAGGCGCTGGGCCAGCCGATCGTCATCGAGAACAAGGTGGGCGCGGCCGGCGTGCTGGCCGCCCAGTACGTGGCGCAGCAGCCGGCCGACGGCTACACCTTGCTGATGGGTTCCAACACGCACCTGATCCAGAAGATCCTGCAGCCGGACCTCAAATTCGATCCCCTCGCCGACTTCGCGGCGGTGAGCAACCTCGCGGCCTCGCCCACCGTGCTCGTGGTGCGCGCCGACGCGCCCTGGCAGCGCCTGGAGGACCTGATCGCCGACCTCCGGGCCAGGCCGGGCCAGGCCAACTACGGCTCCGGCGGCATCGGCACCTCGGCGCACCTGGCCGGCGCCACGCTGGCATCGCTGGCGGGGCTCAAGGTCACGCACATTCCGCTCAAGGGCTCGGTCGAGATCGCGGCCTCGCTGCTGCGCGGCGACACGCAGTACGCTTTTCCGGTGGCGGGCACCGGCATCCCGCAGGTCAAGGGCGGCAAGCTGCGCGCGCTGGCCGTCACCAGCCGCCGGCGGCTGGCGCAACTGCCGGATGTGCCCACCCTGCATGAGCGGCTGAAGAACGAACTCGCGGTGCAGGAGTCCTGGTTCGGCATGTGGGCGCCGGCGAAGACGCCTGCCGCCGTCGTCGATACCCTGCACGCGGCGGCGACGCGGACGCTGAAGACGCCCGCCGTGCAAAGCGCCTTCGAGGCCGCCGGCAACACGGCGGCCCTCAGCGAGAGCCCGCAGGCCTTCGCCGACTTCGTGCGAAGCGAGAACCGCAAGTGGGCCGAGATCGTCAAGCTCGCCGGCGTGAGCGCGAGCTGAAGCGAACCGAAGAAAAGGAAGCCATCCCATGTCCAAACCCCTGGAAGGCGTGCGCGTCATCGACATGTCGCACGTGATCGCGGGCCCCCTGACCTCGCTGTACCTCGCGCAGCTCGGCGCCGAGGTGATCAAGATCGAGCCGCCCGCCGGCGAGGTGATGCGCGCCAGCCGCGGCCCCGGCGAGGCGCAGGGCGACACACCGGCCGGCTTCGCCGCGCTCAACGCGGGCAAGCGCTCCTTCGTCGCCGACATCCGCAGGCCCGAGGGCGCGGCGCAGGTGCGCGCGCTGGCGCGCACGGCCGACGTCTTCATCGAGAACTTCCGGCCCGGCGTCGTCGCGAAGTACGGCCTGGACCATGCGGCCATCGAGGCGGTGAAGCCCGACATCGTCTACTGCTCGATCTCCGGCTATGGCCAGTCGGGCGAGTGGGCCCGGCGCGGTGCCTACGACCACGTGGTGCAGGCCCTCACCGGCATGATGATGATGTCCGGCGACAGCGAGGAGGCGCCCCCGCTCAAGGTGGGCTTCCCGGTCATCGACGTGGCGGCCGGCATGCTGGGCGCGCTCTCCATCGTGGCGGCACTGCACCGCCGCGCGCGCGAAGGCAAGGGCCAGCACATCGATGCCTCGATGGTCCAGGCCTCCCTCATGCTGATGTATCCCCACGCCAGCAGCTTCCTCACGCAGCGGGTCGAGCCCCGGCGCGTGGGCAACCGCGGCTACACCGGCAGCCCCACCGCCGACACCTACCGCTGCGCCGACGGCTGGCTGGCCACTGCCGCCAACACCCCTGCGCAGTTCCGCAAGCTGTGCGCCGTGCTGGGCCTGGAAGCGCTGTGCGAGGACGGCGAGGCGCTGGACCTGGAAGCCTTCAACGCACCGGGCGGCGGCTTCGTGGTGGCGCGCCGGCTGGCGTATCTGCAGCAATGCTTTCGCGATGCCTTCGCCACCCGCTCGGCCGCCGACATGGAAGCGCGGCTCAATGCGGTGGGCGTGCCGGCGGCGCGCGTGCGACGTCTCGGCGAGTTCCTGGACGAGGTGCAGGCCGGCGGCGCGATCGATCTGCCGCTGGCCAGCTTCGCGCAAGGCGCGGCCACCGTGCGCACGCCCGGGCTGGGTTTCCGCTACCGCGAGGACGGCGCGTCGGGTGGCATCGGCGCGCCGGGACTTGGCCAGCACACCGAAGCGCTGATGGCTCAGCTGAGCGAAGAAGCCCGCGCCGACTGATCACGCAGCGCGCGGAGTGCGCGCACGGATGTGCAGGCGACGCGCGTGGGCGGCGCGCAATGACCCCACGCAGCGGCGTCCTACGTCAACGGGCGCAGCGACAGCGTCACATCTCTTTGCGATCATGGCCGCCATGGAACCCATCACCTCCATCGATCGCTACGAACCGGACTTCGACCATCAATGCGAGGTGTGCGGCGGCACGCCCGTGGTGGCGGGCGTGAAGGACGGCCGGCAGGTCTACCGTGCCACCATGTGCGGCCCCTGTCTCTGGAACGAACCCCGCGCCTCCGATCCGGCGACCTGGAACGAGGCCGCCTCTCCCTGATCCGCGCAGGGCAGGGCAGGGCAGGGCAGGGCGCAAGCAGGCTGCGGGCACGACACGGACGCTACGCGTCCACCTTCACCTTCGCATCACGCACCACCCGCGCCCACATCTGGATCTCGCTCGCGATGAACTGCCTGAACTTCTCGCGTGAGCCGCCGCCGTCCTCGGCGCCGTAGTTGTCCATCCGCTCCTGCACGTCGGGCATGGCCAGCACGGCGTTCACGTCCTGGTTGATCTTGTCGGCGATGGCCGAGGGCAGTTTGCCCGGCCCGGCCAGCCCGTACCAGGTGGTGGCCTCGAAGCCTTCGAAGCCCTGCTCCTGCATCGTCGGCACCGTGGGGTGACCCTTGGCGCGCTTGAGCCGCGTCTGCGCCACCGCCGTGACTTTGCCGCTCTTCACATGCGGCGTGGCGGCGGTCATGGTCTCGAAGCTGTAGTGGATCTGATTGCCCATCAGGTCCGCCAGCAGTGGGCCGCTGCCCTTGTAGGGCACGTGCATGGCATCGACCTTGGCCTGCAGCTTGAACATCTCCAGCGCCAGGTGCTGGGCCGAACCGGCGCCGGCCGAGCCGAAGCTCACCTGGCCCGGCTCCGCGGCACAGCGCGCGACGATGTCCTTCACCGTCAGTGCCTTCTGCGCCGGGCCGGCGATCAGCAGGTTGGGCGTCACGCCCACCAGCACCACCGGCACGAAGTCGCGCTCCACGTTGTAGCGCAGCTTGGGCTGCAGGCTGGGCGCGAGCGCATGGCTGTTGATGTGCGCCATCAGCAGGGTCGAGCCGTCGCTCGGCTGCTGCGCCACGTACTCCGCCGCCAGCACGCCGGCCACGCCGGGCTTGTTCTCCACGATCACCGACTGGTTCCACATCACCGACAGCTTCTGCGCCACCACCCGCGCCAGCGCATCGGTGCCGCCGCCCGGCGGAAAGCCCACCACGATGCGCACCGGCCCGTGCGGCCATGATTGGGCGAACACGCGTGGCACGCCGAGCGTGGCCGCGGCGGCGCCCGCCGCCTGGATCAGGGAACGTCGTTGCATGGATCTGTCTCCTTGTTCGTGTGTATGTGTGCGGAAAGCCAGGGAAAGGAAAGACGAAGCGGAGGCGACGTCCGCAGGCGCGCGGCGCTCAGGCCGCCTTCTTCAGCGCGGTGCTCGCCGCATGGCTGGAGAAGTGCTCCATCGCCGCGGCCACGCCGCTGGCGGCGAGCTTCACGTCCGCGAGCTTGAGGCCCATCTCCACGCCTGCCACCATCGCCACCAGCGTCAGGTCGTTGCTGTCGCCCAGGTGGCCCATGCGGAACATCCGTCCCTTGAGCTTGCCAAGCCCCGTGCCCAGCGAGAGGTCGAAGCGCTCGTGGATCAGCCGCCGCAGCGCGTCCGCATCCACCCCCTGCGGCGTGATCACGCCCGTGAGCACCGGCGAGTGGACGGCAGGGTCCGCGCACTGGATCGGCAGCCCCCACGCATTCACCGCCGCACGCACGCCCGCGGCCCAGCGCTGGTGGCGCGCGAACACCTGCTCCAGCCCTTCGCCCAGCAGCATGTCGAGCGACTCCGACAGGCCGTACAGCAGGTTCGTGTTCGGCGTGTACGGCCAGTAGCCGCTCGCATTCATCTCCACGATCTCGTCCCAGGCCCAGAAGGCCTTGGGCAGCCTGGCCGACCTGCTCGCCTCGATCGCCTTGGGCGACAGCGCGTTGAAGCTGATTCCCGGCGGCAGCATCAGCCCCTTCTGGGAGCCGCTGATGGTGACGTCCACGCCCCATTCGTCGTGCCGGAAGTCCGCGCTGGCCAGGCCCGAGATGCTGTCCACCATCAGCAATGCCGGGTGCCCTGCCGCATCGATCGCCCGGCGCACCGCCGCGATGTCCGAGGTCACCCCGGTCGAGGTCTCGTTGTGCACCACGCACACCGCCTTGATGCGATGGCTGCCGTCTTCACGCAGGCGGGCCTCGATCAGGTCCGCCTGCACGCCGTGGCGCCAGCTGCGCGGCAGGCCCGTCTCGTCCGTGCCCGGCAGGCCGATGAACTCGGGCGCCAGGCCCAGGCGCAGCGCCATCTTCTGCCACAGCGTGGCGAAGTGGCCGGTCTCGTACATCAGCACCGCATCGCCCGGGCTCATCGTGTTCGAAAGCGCCGCCTCCCAGGCCCCCGTGCCCGAGGCCGGGTAGATCACCACCGGGTGGCGCGTCTGGAACACCTGGCGGATGCCTGCGAGCACCTTCAGGCCCAGCGCGCCGAACTCCGGGCCGCGGTGATCGATGGTGGGCAGGCTGATCGCGCGCAGGATGCGATCGGGCACCGGGCTGGGGCCAGGAATCTGAAGGAAGTGGCGGCCGGTCGGGTGGGCATCGAGGTGCAGCATGGACGATCCTTTCTACGCCCAGTTTTGCATTCAAAATGCATTTCTACATGATGGTTAACCCGAAAGTTCAGGGATTGAGTCACACCACTTTTGCATTCAAAATGCGGTCGAGGATGGAAACGCCATGGCTGAAGTGATCGAAATCGCCCGTCTCGCGCTGCACGACCAAGTGGCGGCGCGGCTGCGCACCCTGTTGGTGGAGGGCCAGATCGCGCCCGGCGCCAAGCTCAACGAGCGCGAGCTGTGCGAGCAACTGCGCGTCTCGCGCACGCCGCTGCGCGAGGCCATCAAGCTGCTGGCGGCCGAGGGCCTGGTGGACCTGCTGCCCAACCGCGGCGCCGTGGCCGTCAAGCTCACCGAGGCCGACGTGCAGAACACCTTCGAGCTGCTGGCCACGCTGGAAGGCCTGTCCGGCGAACTGGCGGCGCAGCGCATCACCGAGCCCGAGCTGGCCGAGCTGCGCGCCATGCACTACGAAATGATGGCCTGCTTCGCGCGGCGCGATCTCTCCGGCTACTACCGCATCAACGCGCGCATCCACACCGCCATCAACGAGGCCGCCAAGAACCCGGTACTGGCCAGCACCTACCGCGCCATCAACGCGCGGGTGCAGTCGCTGCGCTTCCGCACCAACCAGGACGAGGCCAAGTGGAAGATGGCCGTGGCCGAGCACGAACGCATGATCGAGGCGCTGGCAGCCCACGACGCCGCGGCCATGCGCGCGCTGATGATCGAGCACCTGCACCGCAAGCGCGACACCGTGCTCGCGCTGCTGCGCGCCGGCCAGGCCTACCCCGACGCCCACGCCGGCGGCAGGCGCTGACCCGATGCGCCCCGACCCCGCCCAGCACCTGCAGCCGGCCGGCACCGTGCCGCCGTCCGACGAGGCCTGCGCCGCCCTGGCACGCCGCCTCGCGGCCGAGACCGAGGGCGAAGTGCTGTTCGATGCGCCCTCGCGCGGCCGCTACGCCACCGACGCCTCCATCTACCAGATCATGCCCGCGGGCGTGCTGGTGCCCAAGACCGGGCGCGACGTCGCCACTGCCATCGACCTTGCGCGCGAGTTCCAGGTGCCCGTCCTGCCGCGCGGCGGCGGCACCAGCCAATGCGGCCAGACCACCGGCGCGGCCCTGGTGATCGACAACAGCAAGCACCTGCGCCGCGTGCTCGACCTGGACGTGGCGGCGCGCCGCGTCACCGTCGAGCCGGGCATCGTGCTCGACCATCTCAACGCCCAGCTCAAGCCGCACGGCCTCTGGTTCCCGGTGGACGTCTCCACCAGCGCGCAGGCCACGCTCGGCGGCATGGCCGGCAACAACTCCTGTGGCTCGCGCTCCATCGCCTACGGCAACATGGTGCACAACGTGCTCGGCGCGAGCGCCTGGCTGTCGGACGGCGAATGCGTCGACTTCGGCCCGGTCGCCTCGCTCGGCGTGCGCGCGGCCGGCATCGCGCAGCACGTGCAGCAGCTCGCGCGCCAGCTCGCGCCCGAGATCGAGGCGCGCTGGCCCAAAGTGATGCGGCGCGTGGGCGGCTACAACCTCGACATCTTCCACAACCAGAGCGAGCGACCCTACACCGCCGACGGCAGCGTCAACCTCGCGCACCTGCTGATCGGCGCGGAGGGCACGCTGGCCTTCACCCGCAGCCTCACGCTGCAACTGGCCGAGCTGCCACGGGCCAAGGTCCTGGGTGTGGTCAACTTCCCCACCTTCCACGCGGCCATGAACGCCGCCCAGCACATCGTGAAGCTGGGGCCCACCGCGGTCGAGCTGGTCGACCGCACCATGATCGATCTCAGCCTCGCCAACCCGGCCTTCAAGCCCACGGTCGAAAAGGCGCTCATCGGCCGGCCCGCCGCCATCCTGCTGGTGGAGTTCGCGGGCGAGGACCGCGGCCCGCTGCTGCTCCAGCTGCAGCGCCTCGTCGAACTCATGGGCGACCTGGGCCTGCCCGACAGCGTGGTGCGCATGCCGGAGGAGGGCGCGCAGAAGAACCTGTGGGAGGTGCGCAAGGCCGGCCTCAACATCATGATGAGCCTCAAGGGCGACGGCAAACCGGTGAGCTTCATCGAAGATTGCGCCGTGCCGCTCGAACACCTGGCCGAGTACACCGACGCACTGACCGAGGTCTTCGCACGCCACGGCACGCGCGGAACCTGGTACGCCCATGCCTCCGTCGGCACGCTGCACGTGCGGCCCATTCTCGACATGCGCACCGACGGCGCTGCCCGCATGCGCGCCATCGCCGAAGAGGCCGGCGCGCTGGTGCGCAAGTACAAGGGCGCCTTCAGCGGCGAGCATGGCGACGGCCTGTGCCGCGGCGAATGGATCGAGTGGCAGTTCGGTCCCGCCCTCAACGAGGCCTTCCGCTCCATCAAGCAGCGGATGGACCCGATCGGCCTGTTCAACCCCGGCAAGATCATCGATCCGCCGAAGATGGACGACGGCGCCCTGTTCCGCTTCGCGCCCCCTTCCGCGCCGCGGCCCTACCGGCGCATTCCCCTCGTGCCCGTGCTCGACTGGTCCGCCTGGAACGTGCAGGCCGACCCGGTCACCGAAGAGACCACCCCGCCCGGCAGCGGCGGCGATGTGACCGGCGGCTTCGCCAAGGCCGTCGAGATGTGCAACAACAACGGCCACTGCCGCAAGTTCGATGCCGGCACCATGTGCCCGAGCTACCGCGCGACGCGCGACGAGCAGCATCTCACGCGCGGCCGCGCCAACACCCTGCGCCTGGCGCTCTCGGGCCAGCTTGGCGAAGGCGCCTTCACCAGCGAGGCGATGCTGGACACCATGGACCTGTGCGTCGGCTGCAAGGGCTGCAAGCGTGACTGCCCCACCGGCGTGGACATGGCGCGCATGAAGATCGAATTCCTTGCCCACTACAAGAAGAAGCATGGCCACACGCTGCGCGACCAGCTGGTCGCGCGCCTGCCCGACTACCTGCATGCCGCCAGTCGCGCGTCCTGGCTCTTCAACCTGCGCAACCGCGTGAGCGGCCTGGCCTGGCTGGGCGAGCGTCTGCTGGGCCTGTCGGCCAAGCGCTCGCTGCCGGCATTCCGCAGCGACACCTTCTGGAACGAGCCCGACCCCGGCCTCTTCACCAGCAGCGACATGGTGATCGCCGCCGCGCTCAGCGGGCGCAAGTCGGCGGTGCTGTTCGTCGACACCTTCAATGGCGGCTTCGAGAGCGAGAACGTCTGGGCCGCGGTGCGGGTGCTCCGCGCGGCGGGCTACCTGCTGCACACCATCGACAAGTACAGCGGCCACCACTGCTGCGGCCGCACCTACCTGGCCTGCGGCATGGTGGACGAAGCCAAGGCGCGCGCCGGTGCGCTCGTCGAGGCGCTCCTGCCCATGGCCGAGGCCGGCGTGCCGATCGTGGGCCTGGAGCCGTCCTGCCTGCTCACCCTGCGCGACGAGGCGCTGGTGATGGGTCTGGGCGCGAAGGCCGAGACCGTGGCGCAGCAGGCGCTGCTGTTCGAGGAGTTCATTGCCCGCGAGGCGCGCGAAGGCCGCTTCAAGCTGGAGTTCAGGCCCGCCACGAAGCGGCTGCTGGTGCATGGCCACTGCCACCAGAAGGCCTTCGGCGCGGTCAGCCCCATCCTCGAGGTGCTCAAGCTCATCCCCGATGCGAAGCCCGAGCTCATCGAAAGCTCCTGCTGCGGCATGGCCGGCAGCTTCGGCTACGAGGCGGCGCACCATGCCGTCTCGATGCAGATGGCCGAAGCCTCGCTGCTGCCGGCCGTGCGCGAGAACCCCGATGCGATCGTGCTGGCCGACGGCACCAGCTGCCGCCACCAGATCGCCGACGGCGCGCAGCGCGAGGCGGTGCACGTCGCGCGGCTGATGGCCTCGCTGATTGCGTGAACCGGTCGCCCCGTTGCGGCGGGGTGGCGGCTCGGTCGAGGTCGCCGAAGGGAGGGTCGTGTTCAGTCGCACAGGTCGGGCGGCAGCGTTCCGCAGTGGGCGGCGATGCGGCTCATCACCTGCCTGTGCAGCCAGATGTTCCAGCCTGCCGAACCGGGTTCGGTGTGATGCGGCGAGCGCGTGCCGACATCTGGGCCGGCTGCGGTGAATCATCCGGCATGGTGCACCTCCGGGTGCATGGCCAGGCAAGCATTGTGATCCGCACCGGCGCAAATGGGACAGGCCGCCTCAGTCCTCCGCGATCTCGTCCCGCATCAGACTCGCCAGGCGCACCGCCTCGGCGAGTTCCGACAGGGCCTCCTGGTGCTCGCGCGCCAGCTTGGCGAGTACCCTGCGCCCCTTGGGCAGCAGGTGCACCTCCACCAGTCGGCGGTCGACCTTGCTCGGCCGGCGCTTGACCAGGCCGGCCTCTTCGCAGCGCGACACCAGCGCCACCACGCCGTGCGGCTGGGCCTGCAGGCGTTCGGCGATCTCGCTCACCGAGGCCCAGTCCCGCCCCCGAAAGCCCTGGGTGTGCAGCATCAGCTGGTACTGCAGCACCGTGATGCCGGCCTCGCGCGCGGCGTCCTCGCTGAAGCGCAGAAAGCTGCGCAGCCGGAACCGGAATTCCGACAGTGCCTCCAGTCGCCGCTTGCCCGCGGCCAGTTCCTCGTTCGTCGCCATCGCCTCGTTTCCCCGTTCTCGCTTCTGCAGGAATGTAGCAAGCCGCCCGGGCCGGACCGCAGGGTAATTACTCATCACGTGATATAAAAAGCGTCATAACATGAGCTAAATACGAGCGGTGTCTTCGAAGGTCCTGCACGCCTGCGGGGCAGGCGCCGCCGTTGCCGCGTGTCCGCGGGCCATCTCGGACCGCCTTCGATGGCCCGTCCTGTTTCATCCCTCGACTCTTCTTCCAAAGTGCATTTATGAGAATCAAAAGCCAGAAGGACTTCTATTCCGGCTTGATGTTCACCATCGTCGGCGCGGCCTTCGCGATCGGCGCGACGAACTACAGCATCGGCACCGGGGCCCGCATGGGTCCCGGCTACTTTCCGCTGATGCTCGGCATCCTGCTCGCGGTGCTGGGCCTGGGGGTGATCCTGGGCTCGCTCACCGTTCGAACGTCCGACGGCGAGCCGGTGGGCCGAATCGCGTGGAAGCCGCTCGGCTTCGTCATCGGAGCCAACCTGATCTTCGGCGTCCTGCTCGGCGGGCTGCCGAGCATCGGCCTGCCGGCCATGGGCCTCATCGCAGCGATCTATGCGCTGGTGCTCGTCGTGAGCCGCGCCGGTTCCGAATTTCCGGTGAAGTCCGCGCTCATCCTGGGGACCGTTCTGGCGGTCGGCAGCTATCTCACCTTCATCATCGGCCTGAGCCTTCAGTTCCAGGTCTGGCCCACCTTCATCACGGGCTGAACGCGCCATGGAACTCTTCGAACATCTTGCACTGGGCTTCGGTCACGCCGTCACGTTCCAGAACCTCATCTACGCCTTCGTCGGCTGCCTGCTGGGCACGCTGATCGGCGTGCTGCCCGGCATCGGCCCGGTCGCCACCATCGCGATGCTGCTGCCCGCCACCTACGCGCTGCCCCCCGTGGCCGCGC
>NZ_BAABGJ010000047.1:0-6538 GCF_039541515.1 Variovorax defluvii | reverse complement strand
AGCTCTACACCGCCGACATCAGCCTCAACGCGCCTTTCACGCTCGGC
This sequence comes from Variovorax defluvii, assembly GCF_039541515.1. Lineage (NCBI taxonomy): Bacteria > Pseudomonadati > Pseudomonadota > Betaproteobacteria > Burkholderiales > Comamonadaceae > Variovorax > Variovorax defluvii. The sequence goes on along the minus strand of NZ_BAABGJ010000047.1, from coordinate 6,491 downwards.
GGCCAGAAGCTGCGCTATTCGGGCCTGGTCCGGGCCCAGCGGAACCGTACGCCGCTGTCCCCCCAGGACCGCTTCGCCATCGGCGGGCGCTACACGGTGCGCGGCTTCGACGGCGAGACAAACCTGCTGGGCGAGCGCGGATGGCTCATCCGAAGCGACATCGGCTGGGCCATGGGCCAGAGCGGCGCCGAGCTCTATGTGGGCATGGACCACGGCCGCGTTAGCGGACCTTCGACCGTCGCCCTGGCCGGCCGCAGCCTGACCGGCGCCGTCGTCGGCGTACGAGGTCAGTGGAGCCGGCTGAGCTACGACTTCTTCACCGGCGCGCCCATCCGAAAGCCCGAAGGCTATCGGACGGCCGAACTCACGCTCGGCTTCAATCTCAACGCAGGCTTCTGAACTTCGCTCTCAGCGGCCCTTGCGCCAGCGCAAGCCCTGCGGTATCGCAAGCCGATACGCCGCGGTGCGTATCCGGCCACTTTCGCGATGCGGATCGAAGCCCGTTGCAGCGGCGCGCCAATGATGCGCCCCCCTCCACTCCCACCGCCCGCAAGGCGGCCACCATGACGCAGATCCTCGACGACGTCCATTCCCGCTTGAACGCCACGATCGTGGCGCAGGTCTGCAAGCCGCAGACACTTCATGAATTGCAAGCCACGGTCCGGCAGGCAGCCGCCGCAGGCCGGCGCATCTCGGTCGCTGGTGGCCGGCACGCGATGGGCGGGCAGCAGTTCGCCGACCACAGCATCCACGTCGACATGACGGCACTGGACCAGGTGCTGCAAGCCGACCCCGTGCGCGGCCTCTTGCGAATCGAAGCCGGTGCCATGTGGCCGCGCATCGTCGAAGCCACTCACGCCATGGATGCCCATAGCGAGATCCGCTGGGGCATCCGTCAGAAGCAGACCGGTGTCGACGATGTGACCCTGGGCGGCTCGATCGCGGCGAATGCGCATGGGCGCGGGCTGGCCATGCAGCCGCTGGGCCATGACATCGAGGACCTCACGCTGATCGACGCACGCGGCGAGGCGGTGCTGTGCAGCCGCACCCACAACGCCGAGCTGTTCTCGCTGGTGATCGGCGGCTATGGCCTCTTCGGCATCGTCTACGCCGCCACCTTGCGCCTGTCGCCGCGCGTCGCGCTCAGGCGCCTGGTCGACGTGCTGGACCTTGACGATGCGGTGAACGCCGTCTTCCGCCGCGCCGACGAAGGTTGCCTGTACGGCGACTTCCAGTTCGCCATCGACGCGCAGGACGATCACTTCCTGCGCCGCGGCGTCCTCGCCTGCTACCAGCCGGCAGGCGCGGGCGACGCGCACGAAGCGGCCCCGGCCGACCTGGCACCCGATGCGTGGCTGACATTGCTGCGGCTCGCGCACGACGACAAGAACGCGGCCTTCGCGCAGTATGCGAAGCACTATCTCGGCACCCACGGCGGCATCTACGCCTCGGACACCATGCAGTTGAGCACCTACATCCCGAGCTACGCCGATTTCCTCGCCAGCAGCCAGGCAGACGGCACGGGCCCGCGCGAAACGCTGGTCATCGGCGAGCACTATGTGCCGCGCCACCAGTTGCTGCCGTTCATGCAGCGGGCGCGCGAGCTGCTGCGCGCCTTCGGCACCGAGGTGATCTACGGGACCATCCGCTCCATCCTGCGCGACACCACCTCGTATCTGCCGTGGGCGCGCGACGACTTCGCGTGCATCGTCTTCAACCTCCGGACACCGCACGACGCGGCAGGCCTCGCCCGCACCGCGCACACGTTTCGCGCGCTGATCGACGCGGCGTCCGCGCTGGGAGGCAGCTTCTTCCTCACCTATCACCGCCATGCGACGGCCGAGCAGGTACGTCGCTGCTATCCCCAGTTCGATGCATGGCTGGCGAAGAAGCGCGAACACGACCCGCAGGAGCTGTTCGCCAGCACGTGGTACCTGCACTACCGCGACGCTTTCGCGCAGGCCTTCCCCGCCACGCTCGCACGCGAAGAGGCGGCCGCGTGAAGACGGATCAGGCAAGCAGCACCGCCCGATTGATCGCTGCCGGCACGCTCATGCTGGCCGGCGATCCGCGCACGGCCGGCCTGGTCGCGCCGGAGGCTCCCGCGCTGTGCGAGCGGCTTCTGTCCGGCAGCCTCGGTGACCGGCTCCTGGCGAAGAGCACGTCCTTCGCGCCCACGCGGAGGCTGTGGCGCATGGCGGAGCGCTTCGTGCTGCCCGGCGTCACGGCGCATTTCTGGCACCGCAAGCGCTGGATCGAGCGCCGGGTCCGGCAGTCCCTCGCGGAGGGCTTCCAGCGCGTGGTGATCATCGGTGCAGGCTTCGACACGCTGGCCCTTCGACTGGCACCGCAGTTTCCGGGCGTCGACTGGATCGAGATCGACCACCCCGCCACCCAGCGGGCCAAGCAGCATGCCCTGGGCTGCGAGATGGACGGCGAACCGGCGGCCAACCTGCGATTCATCGCCGCCGATCTCGCGGCCGAAGCGTTGCCGACCAAAGGCTTCGACGACGGCCGCGCCACGCTGGTCATCGCCGAGGGATTGCTGATGTACCTCGCGCCGGCGGCCGTCGAGGGACTGTTCCGGGCACTGGCGGCGCTCAGGGCTCCGACGATCCGCATCCTCTTCAGCTTCATGTCGAAGTGGCCGGACGGCAGCACCGGCTTCCGCCCGCGAAGCCCCTGGGTGGAGCGATGGCTGGCCTGGCGCGGCGAGCCCTTCACCTGGTTCATCGAGCCGGAGCGCATCGGCACCTTCCTGCAGCCCTTCGGCTTCGCGCCGCTGGAGGTCGCATCCACCCAGGACCTCGCGGACGAAGCCGGCTCGCCTTGCCGCGCGCTGGCGGGCGAAAACCTCGTCCTCTGCCAAGCGAAAAGCGCTTGACGCTGCCTGGGCAGCGTCAAGCGCTTCACCGGAAGGGAGCAGGATCAGGCCGGCACGCCCTTGCCCTTGTGCAGACGTCCCTCATCGAGCGTCTGCTCACGCAGCCGGGCGTATTCCGCCTTGGGGACCGGCTTCGCATCCGGATTGCCCAGGTCGTTCATGTGGATGCGGTAGGTCTCGCGGGCACTGAGCGCCGCGATCGCCGCGATCACCGTGATGCCGAAGGCCAGCGAGCCGACGATCAGCGGGATGTTGGCCGCCCCGGGAGGCGCCACGGTGGCGAACAGGGCCGGCAGCATGGCGGTCACGGCGGTGCCGATGTTCTGCGAGATCGCCATGGCCGAGACGCGGGTGCGGGTCGGGAACAGTTCCGGGTAGAAGCTGGGGAACACCGCGTTGTAGCCCTGGTAGACCACGCCCCACATCAGCAGCGACATGCAGATCGCCAGCGGCACGCTCTTGATGCTGATGGCATAGAGGTAGCCGAAGGCCAGCAGGCCCGAGGCCAGCGCGCCGAAAACGATGGGCGGCTTGCGGCCGATGCGGTCGGACAGGTTGCCCACGTACGGAATCACGACCACGGCCAGGATGTTGCCGAGCACCGGAATCCACAGGTAGATGTCCTTCGCGAAGCCGATGCCGTAGGCCGATTGCACCGCATAGGCGGCGCCGAAGATGGTGGCGACCACGGGGATCACGTTCATCAGGGCCATGCAGATGACGCGGATCATGTCCTTCCAGCTGTACTTGAAGGCGTCGACGATGGGCGAGCGCGGGCGCTGCTGCTGCTGGCCTTCTTCCGCGAAGGCGGGCGTCTCGTCGACTTCCTTGCGGATGATGTAGCCGGCCACGATCACGATGAAGCTCAGCAGGAAGGGAATGCGCCAGCCCCAGCTATTGAACGCCTCGGCAGGCATGTAGTGCGCGAGCGGCAGGAACACGGCCGCGGCCAGGATCTGGCCGGCCTGCACGCCCTGCAGCGTGAAGCTGGCGAAGAAGCCGCGCCTGCCGAAGGGTGCGTGTTCCAGGATCATCGAGCTGGCGCCCGAGATCTCCCCGGCGACTGCGAAGCCCTGGACCAGGCGGCAGATCACCAGCAGCACCGGCGCCAGCAGGCCGACCTGGTCGTAGGTGGGCAGCAGGCCGACCGCAATGGTCGAAAAGCCCATCAGGAACATGCACAGGATCAGCACCTGCTTGCGGCCGTGGGTGTCGCCCCAGTGGCCGAGGAAGAAGGCCCCGATGGGCCGGGCCACGTAGCCGACGCCGTAGGTCGCCAGCGAGGCGACGATCGCGATGGCCGGGTCGCCCTTGGGAAAGAAGATCTGCGGAAAGATCAGCGAGGCCGCGGTCGCGTAAATGAAGAAGTCGTAGTACTCGAGGGCCGAGCCGATCCAGCCGCTGGCGGCGGCCTTCTTCGACTGGTGCCGGGCTTGCGGTTCGTGCTCTTGGGTTGGGCTCATGGGATGTCTCCGTTGGGGTGTCGCAGCGGACTGTAGGCGCCGGATCACCGTGGGGGCAACGCGCCGAAACGGTGGCGCGATCGATGATCGATCTTTGTCGTTCGATATTCGCGCGTTATGGGGGTTTCTACCGGGATCACGGGAGGTCGAAGGTGACGGACCCTGGCCTCCCGCCGTCTCTGCTCGACTCGATCCATGGCGCGCGCGATCCAAGCTCGTTCCACACTTTTCTTGCACTTTCTCGGGTTAACCCTTGATGACGTCTCCCGCCCAGGCCTCTACCATTTATTCAACTTGAATTAATTAATAAGCCGAAGGAGACAACCCTGTGAGCACTGCCGGACCCGGGCGAGGCACCAACTCGGTCAACCTGCGCCTCTACAACGAGCGCAACCTGCTGCAGCGCCTGCGCCGGGCCGGCGAGGCGTCCAAGGCCGATCTGGCGCGCTGGGCGCAGCTCACCAACACGGCCGTGGGCAGCATCGTCCAGTCGCTGGAAGAGTCACGCCTGATCGAGCCGGCCGGCCGGCGCCAGGAAGGCCAGCGCGGCCAGCCGGCCGGCCTGTACCGCGTCAACCCGGAAGGGGCCTACGGCATCGGCGTGCGGCTGGACCGCACCAGCATCGAGACCGTGCTGATCGACCTGGGCGGCCGCATCCTCGCGCGCATCGCGCACGACGTGCTGCTGCCCCACCCCGACAAGGCGCTGGCCCTGGTGCGGGAGGACGTGCTGCGCGTGATGAAGCACCTCGACGCGGCGCAGCGCCGTCGCCTGACGGGAATCGGCCTGGCGCAGCCCTACAACCTCGGCGCGTGGCTGCGCGAGCTCGACCTGGAGGCCGACTTCCGCATCTGGGACGAAGTGGATTTCGGCGAGATGCTGGCGCAGGCCACCGGCCAGCCGGTATTCAAGGAGAACGACGGCAACGCCGCCGCGATCGCCGAGCTGTTCTTCGGCATCGGCCGCGAGGAGAACGACTTTCTCTACGTCTTCATCGGGGCGGCGCTGGGCGCCGGCGCGGTGATCGGCGGCGAGAGCCTGCGCGGCAGCACCGGCAACGCGGCCGACCTCGGCCTGATGCCGGTGCCGCCCAGCCGGCTCGACTCCGCGCCTGCGCCGGTGCGGCGCTGGGACATCCTGCTGTCGCGCGCCTCGCTCAACGCCCTCGCCCGCCACCTGCGCCACCACGGCCTGGCGGTGAAGGACCACGCCGAGCTGGAAGCCTGCGTGCAGGCCGGCCGCGCCGAGGTGCAGGACTGGCTGGATGACTGCGTCGACGCGCTGGTGCCCTCCATCCGCGCCTCGCTCGCGGTGCTGGATCTGCCCGTGGTGGTGATCGATTGCGACATCGACAGCGGCCTGATCGAGCGCCTGATGCAATCGCTCGAGGCCGGCCTGCGCGCCATCGCGCCCGAGGCACGCCAGACCCCGCGCATCGTGCGCGGCAGCTTCCGCGCCGACGCCGGCGCGATCGGCGCGGCCAGCCTGCCGATGTTTTTCAGCTTCTCGCCGCGCGCCGACGTGCTGCGTGGCCGCTTCCATCCCAACTCACAGGAGACGGCGAATGCATGACTCCCCACCCACGCTGCCCGAGCTGCGCAGGATCGACGAGACCTTGCCCGGCGTGAAGACGCTGCAGGACGTGCAGTTGCGCGCCAGCGCAGGCCGCGTTCGCAGGACCCCCACCCTCCAGGAGACATCATGAGCAGGCAGACTCTTGCTTCCTTCGCAGCATTCGGCCAGCCCGCCGCAGCCGGCGCCCAGCGCGGCGCCTCGGGCAAGGACATCATGCGTGCATTGGGCATGCTGCCGGTGCTCATCCTGCTGTGCATCGGCTTCGCGGTGTCGAGCGAGAACTTCGCCAGCTGGCAGAACTTCTCGATCATCACCCAGCAGGCCTCCATCAACATCGTGCTGGCCGCCGGCATGACCTTCGTCATCCTCACCGCGGGCATCGACCTGTCGGTGGGCTCGATCCTCGCGGCCTCCGCGGTGTCGGCGATGCTGGTGTCCACCATTCCCGGCCTGGGCATGCTGGGCATTGCCGCGGGCCTGGGCTGCGGGCTGCTCTTCGGGCTGATCAACGGCGTGCTGATCGCCTTCCTCAAGCTGCCGCCCTTCATCGTGACCCTGGGCTCGCTCA
>NZ_BAABGJ010000046.1:25171-39621 GCF_039541515.1 Variovorax defluvii | reverse complement strand
CCGTAGATGCCGCCGAGGTTGGGCGGCAGGAAGTAGCCGATGGTGTTGCTGGTACGAACGTAGGAGTCGGAGCCGCCCAGGCTGATGGTGCCGGGGTTGGTGGTCGTGGCCGCGCCGCGCACGTTGGCCAGGTTCTGGAAGACCGAGTTGATCAAACTGATGCCGGTGCCCACGCCACCCAGCGGATCGAACACGGTGTCGTTCCAGAACGAAGGGGTGTAGTCGCGTCCGAGCCGAAGCTCACCGAGCGAGCTCGAGGACAGGCTCACGGTGGACCGGCGTGCAAAAGTCTGCACGCCACGCGCGCCGTCGTCCGGTGTGATCGGAGCTTCGAGCCAGAAGCTGGCGGCAAGGCCGCCGCCGAGGTCTTCGGTGCCGCGGAAGCCCAGGCGGCTCGTGGCCAGGTTGCCCTGGGACAAGGCGGTCTGGCTTCTCTTGACGCTGTCCGGCTGCCCCACCGGCGGCAGCAGGAAGGGATTGGCAGTGTTGTTGTACCACTCGCTCTTGACGCTGTAACGGCTGACGGCGACGTCGACCACGCCGAACAAGGTGACGGACGATTGCGCAGAGGCCGACGATGCGACAGCCAGTGTCGCCAGTGAGAGTATGGATTTCCGCATGGGTATTTTGATGAGAGTGATGGCTGTATGAGTGTTCACAGCCCGGAAATGCTAGGTGCCGCATTCATCGCATCACTCAGGGTTGCTGCTAGCCTTCGGCAATGTCGAAAGCCTGCGGCCGCGCACGAGTCCAATGGAGCCGCCCAGCGTCACGATGGCGGCTGTGGCATGGAACACGCCGGCCACGGTGATCCATGCACCGGCGATACCGAACAGCAGCGGCATCGATATGCCCGACGCGTTGACCATCATCAACCGCATCGCAATCGCATCGCCCTGCCGGTGCGCGGGGACGATCCTGTGCAGCAGGATCATCACGGAAGGCTGGATGCTCCCCAGCAGTGCTCCTAGCAAGAACGAGCACAAGGCCATGACGAACACATTGCCGATGAGCGGATAGACGCCCAGGATGATCGCCGCCAGGGTGACGGCACCAGCGACGATCATCCACTCCGGCGCGCGGCGCGCGAGCGCAGGCACCGCGAGACGGCTGAAGGTCGCTGCCAACGCAAAGAGACTCAGCAGGATGCCTATCCAGCTCGCGCTGAGCCCGCGCTCATGACCCAGGACCGGCACCATGAATCCATGCAGGTCCCAGGAGGCCGTCATCAGCCAGTTGAGCAGCAGCAGGTCCCGGAATGCCGGCTTCCGCCAGAGCGACCAGGGCGAGCCGCTGCGCTGCCTTTGCGCCTGGCCTGCGAGCAGGCCAGGCGAGCGGCGTGCTGCCAGCCACGCGCCGAGCGGCAGCAGTCCCAGCACCGCGAACGCCGCACGGAAGCTCAGCGCATCGATGACCAGACCTGCCAGCAGCGGGCCGACGAAGATGGACATCGACGGCGCGATGGACAGCCATGCCAGCCCTCGCCGCAGCTGCTCCTCCGATTCCGACGTGCGGCCGATGTGGCGTTGCAGCGTGATCAGCGACAGGCCCACGGCGCCGCCCAGGCACAGCGCGGCGATGCACAGCGCCGGCAACGCAGGCCATGCCACCGCGAGACCGGTCCCGGCCGACGCCATCATGGCGGCGCAGGAGAGCGGCAGTCTCAGGCCATGTCGGTCCGCAAACCGCCCTGCGGGAATCGCCAGCACGATCTGCGAAACGGCAAACAGCGCGACCAGGTAACCCACCACGTCGGTGCCGTATCCCAGGGAGAGGCCTAGCAGCGGCGTCGCCATGCGCAGGCCCGCCATCGCGGAGTGCACTCCGACGTGGGCGGCGATCAGGTACGACAAGGGAACGTTTGACAAGGGTTTGCTGGTGTTCCATTGAATGGAACTTATACTATTCATCAAAACTTTGCTAAGATTCTAGCCAGGTTCACTTCACGTCGCGATGCGACCCCTCCCACGATTTCCCCAAGGAGACATCTCCCATGCATACGACCAGGCGACAGCTTCTTGTTGCACTCGCGACCGCATCGCTCGCCCCTGCAGCGATGGCGAGCGACTTCCCGAGCCGACCGATCAAGATCCTCGTGGGCTTCGCACCGGGAGGATCGACCGATGTCGTCGCCCGCTTCTATGCCCAGAAGATGTCGGAGATCCTGAAGGCGCCCGTGATCGTGGACAACAAGCCCGGCGCGGGCCAGATGGTGGCCATCCGGGCCCTGCAGGCCGCGCAGGCCGACGGCTATACCCTGTATCTGGGCACCGCCAGCGCGCTCTCGCAGCTGCCGGCCATCCGCAGCGACCTGAGCTACAACACGTTGAAGGACTTCAGCATGGTCGGCCTGATGGCGACCGCCCCGGGCGTCGTGCTGGTGAGTCCGAAGCTGAAGGTCGGCTCCCTGCGTGAGCTGGCGCGGCTGCCGGAGGCCTCCGCGGGAACCCTCAACTACGCTTCATCGGGCGTCGGCTCGGCGAGTCACTTGCAGACCGAGTACCTCAAGCAGGTCACCGGAATCAAGATGGCGCACATTCCCTTCAAGGCCGACGCCGACATCATGCGTGAGATGTACGCGGGCACGGTCCAGTTCGGGCTGACGCCTGCGCAGGGCGCCATGGCATCGATCTCGTCCGGCAAGGTCAAGGCGCTGGCCGTGACCGGTTCGCATCGGCTGAAGAGCCTGCCCGACGTTCCGTCACTCAAGGAACTGGACTTCAAGGGCATCGAGGGCATTGATCCTTACAGCTACTACGGCCTGGTCGGGCCGATCGGACTGCCTTCGGACGTCGTCGCGAAGCTGAACAGCGCGATCAACAAGGTGTCGTCCGATCCCGCGGTCATCAAGCAGTTGCGGGAGCACCTGAACTTCGAGCCCGAGGTCGGCTCTCCGGACCGGCTGCGCAAGTTCATCCAGGCCGACATCGACAAGTGGGCGGCTTTCGGCAAGCTCGTGAAGCTCACCGAGTAGCCCCACAAAGCCTCGATGGTCGACGGGAACCGCATTGGCGTGGGGCGTTGTCAACGACCTGCGCGCATGCGGAGCGCGCTTGCAATAACTGGTGGTTATAGGCGCATCGCCGGTGTGCTGGTCCTGCAAGCCAGGGCCGCCTAGACTCGACGGCGGTGCGCGGGAGCGCAAAACGGCCCGAAGCCATTTCTTTTTTTGGAACTGGTCTTTTGAAAAGAAACCTGGATTGAGATTGCCGCATTGACACGCGGCGCGGTTCCACATGGAGCACCAAATGGCCTTTCTGCGCAGTTGCCTTCAGCAAGTCAGAGCCCGCCATGGAGCGGATCTCCCGCCCCCGTTGCCTTTGGCACATCCCCGCGCGGGCGCCGCAACCACCACCACCTTCCAGCAGCCACGAGCTGTGCTGATGAGCAAGGGCAGCCCCTGCGCCCTCGAACCCGACCCGCCGCGGCATGCAATTCAATCTCGCAAGAATTGACCTGGTTTCGCTGCGGCTGGCCGTGCTGTGCTCGGAGACCGGTTCGCTCTCCGCGGCGTCGAGGCGCGCGCATTGTTCCGTTTCAGCGGCCAGCGAAAGGTTGAGCGCACTCGAGGAAGCGCTGGGCCAGCGCCTTTTCGTACGCGATCATCGAGGTCTGCGCATCACGGCGGCGGGCGAATTGCTGGTGCGCCATGGCGCCCTGATCCTGGAAAGCCTGCAGCTGCTGCACGGGCAACTCGCAGCGCCCGAGCTCGCCACGGCGGCGCTGGAAGCACGACAAGATGCGGAGTGAATGCGCCGGCCGCGCGGTGACGGGCGGCGCGTCGATAGCGCAATCCGTCAAGGCTTGACGGACGCACTGCATCCCTGGCCCCGGCACTCTTCGGCCGGCGGCGATCGCATCAGATCTCGATCATCTCGAAGTCGACCTTGGTGGCCGAGCAGTCCGGGCACACGAAGCTGTCAGGCACGTCTGCCCAGCGCGTCCCGGGGGCGATGCCCATGTCCGGCAGCCCTTCCGCCTCGCTGTAGAGAAAGCCGCACAGGACACAGGCCCAGACCTTGAAGTCCGCGGGTGAAGCAGCCAGCACGGCCGTGCTGGTGCTCGCTGCTGAAGTGGAATCTGTCATCTTGATCTCTCGAATAGGACGCCAGGCGTCTGGGTCGATGATATCATTGGTTTTATTCTACAGCATCGGTTTTACTCATTGGAACTATTGAGTGGCATGCCGAATCGAAAAAAGGAGCCAGCATGAGCATCCGTGGCCAAGCCTGCATCGTGGGCGCATATGAGCATCCGTTGCGCAAGGCGCCGGACCATTCGGTCGCACAGTTGCACGCGGAGGTCGCCAAGGGCGCGATCGACGATGCGGGCCTGTCGCATGACGACATCGACGCCTTCTACTGCGCCGGCGACGCGCCCGGCGCCAATGCCTGGTCGATGGCCAACTACCTGAACCTGCGCAAGCTCCGGCATCTGGATTCCACGGACATGGGCGGCTGCTCCTACCTGATCCACGTCGCCCACGCCGCCGAGGCCATCGCGGCCGGCAAATGCAATGTCGCCCTGATCACGCTGGCAGGCCGGCCAAATTCCGAGGGGAGTTCCGGCACGCAGGTGCGCGTGCGGGGCGTCAACCTGCCGGATGCGCCATACGAGCTGCCCTACAGCCCCGTTCCCTTGAACCTGTATGCCATGTGCGCGATGCGGCACATGCATGATTTCGGCACCACCAGCGAGCAGCTGGCATGGATCAAGGTGGCCGCCTCGCATCATGCGCAGCACAATCCCCACGCCATGCTGCGCGACGTGGTCACCGTGGAAGATGTACTGGCCTCTCCCATGATCTCCGACCCGCTTCACAGGCTCGATGCCTGCGTGGTGAGCGACGGCGGCGGCGCGCTGATCGTCGCGCGGCCCGAGATCGCGAAATCGCTGCGCCGCCCCGTGGTCCGGATCACCGGCACCGGCGAGTCCGTCCAGCACCACATGGGCGGCCAGGTCGACATCACCTACACCGCCAGCGCGTGGACCGGCGCGCGCGCCTTCGAGGAGGCCGGGGTGACGCCGGCCGACATCGACTACGCGTCCATCTACGACAGCTTCACCATCACCGTGCTGCTGCAGCTCGAAGACCTGGGCTTCTGCAAGAAGGGCGAAGGCGGCCGCTTCGTGTCGGACGGCAACCTCATCTCCGGCGTGGGCAAGCTGCCGTTCAACACCGACGGGGGCGGCCTGTGCAACAACCATCCGGCGAATCGCGGCGGCATGACCAAGGTGATCGAAGCGGTGCGGCAGCTGCGCGGCGAGGCCCACCCGCGCGTGCAGGTGCCCGATTGCCGGCTAGCCCTGGCCAACGCCATCGGCGGTGCCATCGGGCACCGCCATGGAGCCGCCACCCTGATCATGGAAAGAGAGTAACGCCATGCCCACGCCCTACCAGGACCGCAAGATCGGCGACCCCCTGCTCAACCCGGGAGATGCGCCCTACTTCGAGGCCACCGCGGAAGGCCGCCTGCTGCTGAAGAAGTGCCAGGACTGCGGCCAGTTCCACCATTACCCCCGAAGCCTGTGCCCCTTCTGCTGGAGCGGGAAGGTGGACTGGGCCGCGTCCGCCGGCACCGGTGAGATCTATTCCTTCAGCGTGACGCGGCGCGGGTCGGGAGCCCCTTTCTGCATCGCCTATGTCACCCTGGACGAAGGTCCGACGATGATGACCCACATCGTCGATACCGACCTCGACGCCGTGAAGATCGGCCGGCGCGTGAAGCTGGTCTTCAAGGCGTCCGAGAACGGCGCCGCCATCCCGATGTTCACGCCGGTGGACGCGGGCGCCTGAGGAAGCCGACGCATGCCCGCGCCAAGCTCAGCCGCCCTGTACAGCGCCGTCGGCGATGCGCTGACGCATTACGACCTGGACATCGATGCCGCCACGCTCACGCGCCGCGCCACCGTCCGCATGCCGGCCAAGGTGCAGTACGCCTGGCCGCATCCCTCCCTGCCCTGCCTCTACGCCACCACCAGCAACGGCGGCCCCCGCGTGCCCTCCGACATCAACCACGTCAGCGCGTGGACGATCGCGCCCGACGGCGCACTGTCGGCGCTCGGCCAGGCACGGCCGCTGGCACACCGGGCCGTCCACATGTGTGTGGACCCGACGGGGCGCCATGCGCTCAACGGCCACAACTTCCAGGGCGGCGGGATCAGCGTCCATCGCATCGAGGCGGACGGCTCCGTGGGCGCCGAGCAGCAGCAGGCCGGCCTGGACTACGGGATCTATCCGCACCAGGTGATGGTGTTCCCTTCCGGGCGCACGGCCCTGATCGTCGATCGCGGCAACAAGGCGCAAGATGACAGGCCGGAGGACCCCGGCGCGCTGCGGACCTTCCGCTTCGACGACGGCATCCTCTCGCCGGGCCAGGTGGTCGCGCCGGGCGGCGGCTACGGCTTCGGTCCGCGCCACGTGGCCTTCCACCCCACCCAGCCTTGGCTGTATGCCTCGGACGAGCGCACCAACCGGCTCTACATGTTCAGGTTCCGCGACGACGTGCTGGACGCCGAACCCGCATTCACGCGCGAGACCCTGGCCGACCCGGCCCACACGCGGCCGCGGCAGATCGCCGGCCCGATCCACGTGCACCCGTCGGGGAAATGGGTGTTCGTCGCGAACCGCGCGGACGACAGCACCGAAGAGGACGGCAGGAAGGTGTTCACCGGCGGAGAGAACAACATCGCGGTGTACGCGATCGACGCGACGACGGGAGAGCCCACGCTCATCCAGCACGCGGATACCCAGTCCTTCCACGTGCGCACCTTCGCCTGCGACCCCGACGGACGGCTGTTGATCAGCGCCAGCATCAAGCCCCTGGGCCTGCGCGACGGCACGGGCCTGCGCGAGGTGCCGGCGGCGCTCTCCGTCTTCCGCATTGGAGCGGACGGACGGCTCTCCTTCGTGCGCAAGTACGACGTCGAGACGCCCGGCGGCCAGATGCAGTTCTGGATGGGGATCGTCGCCCTGGCCTGACATCCGTCCCCAACCCCGTGCAGATCGAACCTGTCAACAACCCATCTTCCAAGGAGACCCCACGTGTCCAAACTTTCCACCCTGTTGGTCGCCGGTGACTGCGGCCCCGCGCATGGCCGCGACGAAGGCTTTCCCATCGAAGGTTATACGGAGCTCGTCCGCCCGGTGCTGGAGACGGCCGACCTGCGCTTCGTCAACTGCATGCGCACCTTCTCGTCGCGCGCGGTGTTCACGGAGCATGCGCGCCAGGTGAACCAGCCCGTCGAGATGTCGAAGATCTTCACCAGCGGCCTGTTCGACGGCATCACCGTGGCCAACAACCACAGCTACGACAGCGGCCCCGACGCACTGGTGGACACCCGCGAACTGCTGCTCGCGAAAGGACTCCAGGTCACCGGCGGCGGCCGCAACCTGGCGGAAGCCCGGCGGCCGGCCATCCTCGAGCGCAACGGTGTGCGTGTGGGCTACCTGGGCTACACCTCGGTGGGCAAGCCGGAAAGCGTCCCAGGCCCGGACAAGCCCGGCGTCGCGCAGGTGCGCGTCAAGACCTCCTTCGAGACGCACGGCCCGCATGCGCCCGTGCGCATCCGCACCGAGCCCGAGCCGGACGACCTGAAAATGCTGGTCGAGGACATCGCCAAACTGCGCCGCGAGGTCGACGTGGTGGTGCTCGCCTACCATGCCGGCGTCATCCGCCTGCCTCGGATCATCTCGGACTACCAGGTGACCGTGGCCCATGCCGCGATCGATGCGGGCGCCGACCTGGTGGTGGGCCACTCGCCGCACATTCCGAAGGCGATCGAGGTGTACAAGGGCAAGACCATCTTCTACAGCGTGGGCGTGTTCGCGATGACCAAGCCCTTCGCCGCGCCGTCGTGGAGCGAACCCGCGTGGGCGCACGGGTCGGTGCGCAACCACACCGACCTCGACCCGGCCCACCCGCTCATGCCCTATGGCAAGGACTGCACGCTGGCGCTGCTGGCCAAGGCGGAATTCAGCAAGGAGGGCATCCAGCGCGTCGCCTTCCTGCCGATGAGCTTCGACAAGCAATACAGGCCCGAGGTGCTGCGCCGCGACGACCCGCGTTTCGCCAAGGTCGTCGACTACCTGGAATGGGCCTCGGAAGACATGCCCCATCGCTTCCAGGTGGATGGCGACGACGTCACGGTCCTGGCATCCTGACGCGATTCATCGGAGGCAAGCACATGGATCTGGGAATACGCGGAAAGGTGGCGCTCGTCACCGCGTCGAGTGCGGGCATGGGCCGCAACATCGCCAACGCCCTGGCGGCCGAAGGCGCGAACGTGGTGCTCTTCGCGCGCTCGGCGGACAAGCTGCAGGCCGTGGCCGCGGAGATCGAGGACCAGCACGGCGTCCGCGCACTGCCGGTGAGCGGCGACATGCTGTCATCGGAGGACGTCGAGCGACTGCGCGCCTCCGTCCAGCAGGCCTTCGGCGGGCTGGACATCCTGGTGCTCAACACCGGGCGCGCGCCCAATCCGCTGCGCGCCACGCTCGAGGAAACGGAAGAAGCACGCTGGCACGAGGCCTACAACAACCAGCTTTGGAGCGCCATCCAGGTCGCCAAGACGCTGTTGCCCCTGATGCTGGGCCGCGGCTGGGGACGTGTTGTGGCCATCACTTCGGCGTCGGTCAAGTCCCCCATGCCGCACCACGCCCTGTCGACCGTGTTCCGAGCCGGCATGACAGCGTACGTCAAGCACCTGGCCAACGAACTCGGGGCGCAGGGCATCACGGCCAATTGCGTGGCACCGGCATTGATCGACACCTCGCACCGCGTCGGAGGCGCGGCCTACACGCCGGCGCAGACAGAGGCGCGCAAGCGGCTCACACCCCTGGGCCGGATGGGCGCCCAGGAGGAAGTGACCGGCACGGTCGCCTTCCTGGCCTCCCGCCAGGCAGGCTTCATCACGGGCTCCACGGTGCTGGTCGAAGGCGGCATGGTCGGCGCCTTGATCTGACCGCGCCGCGTCGGACAGCGGCCGCGGTCGAGCAGCGCGCCGCTATTCCATCTTCACGCCCGCGACTTTCACGCGCTCGGCCTGGGTCGCGCGGTCCTGCGCAATGTACCGGCCCAGTTCGGCAGGGGACGATGCCACCATGACGTAGCCGAAGGGATCGAGATTCTTGTCCCGGAACTCCGGCTCGGCCAAGATCTTGCGGATGGCGCTCGCGATCTTTTCCGCGACCGCGGCCGGCGTGCCGGCGGGTGCCAGCAAGGCGAAGACGAAGTCCGCCTGCACCGGCGCCACGCCCGCTTCGGCGAAGGTGGGGACCTCCGGCAACGCCTTCACGCGCGATGGCGCGCCGACGACCAGCGCACGGATGCGCCCGTCGCGGATGAGCGGGGCGGCGCCCGCCACGGCGACCCAGGCGGCGTCCACCTGGCCGGAAGCGACATCGGTCAGCAGGGGGGCGACGCCCTTGTACGGCACGTGGGTCATCTCCACGCCGTTCTGCTTCGCCAGCATCGCCATCGGCAGGTGCAGCACACCGCCCGGCCCGGCGGAGGCGTAGGCCAGCGGGCCTGCCGACGAGCGCGACCTGGCCAGGGCGATGAAGTCCTTGAGCGACTTCGCGGGGGAAGACTGCGGCACCACCAGCGCCAGCGGTGAGCGCAGCAGCAGGGACACCGGCGCGAAGTCTTTCTGCGGGTCGTACTTGAGCACGCTCATGAGGTGCGGATTGAGCGTGAGCGGCACCTCCGTCGCGAGCAGGAGGGTGTGCCCGTCGGCCTGTGCCCTGGCGACGAACTGCGCGGCGATGGCCTCGTTGGCGCCGGCCGGTTGTCGATCACGATGGGCTGCTTCCACTCGCTCGCGAGACGAGGCGCCAGCGCGCGCATCAGCGCATCCGTCGGGCCGCCGGCCGGATACCCCACGACGACGTTGATCGGCTTGCCGGGAAAGTCGGTTGAGCGTACTTGCGCATCCGCAGGCAAGCCCGCGCCGGCCAGCACCATCAGCGCGGCAAGCGCGGCGGCTCGAAAGCTCTTGATCATGATGTTGTCTCCTGTTGGCGAGGTGAAGTGATTGGCAGCAGTGATGCCGGCAGGCGGTAGGCTCGCTGCGCCGTGCCTGCGAACAACTGGGCGCGCTCCGTGGCCGAGCAGTGCGCCGCGACCCGCTTGAAGGCGTTCCACAACACCCGCGCCGAGCAGCCCGCCTTGTCCGGCGGAAAGTTGCTTTCGAACATCGAGCGCTGTGCACCGAAGGCCTCGATGCAGGTTTCGAGATAAGGCCTCCAGGCCGCTGCCAGTTCCTCCGACCGCGGTGGCGTATCGCGGTCGATGAACGGAAACCCCGCGATCCTTCCGCACAGGCCGCCCAGCTTGACCAGCACGTTGGGCCGCCGCGCCAAGGCCGTGATGTCGGCACGCCAGTGCCTGAACACGTCATCACGCCGGCTGGCGTAGGAACCCTCGCCCAGGGGCGCACCGATGTGGTCGACGACGATGCGCGTGTCCGGGAACGCATCGGCCAGGTCGATCAACTGCGCGAGCTGCGGGTGGTAGCAGTAGGCGTCGAAGGAAAGGCCGAGCGGCGCCAACTCGGCGAAACCGGCCCGGAAGCGCTTGTCGAGCAGAAGGTCCGGCGGCGGCGGTTTCGGCAGCCTGCTGACGGCCGGGTCCGGGTCGCAGGCCACCATGTGGCGCACCCCGCGGAAACGGTCGGGTGCCCGCGCCAGGCAGTCCCGCATCACTTTGCCGGCGAAGCTCCCCAGGGTCAGGTCCACCCGCCCGACGATGCCGGCGCAGGCGCGTACCGCGCCGTGATGGCCGCTCGCGAACAACGCGCCCACGCCGTTGGCGTACTCGACCTCGCCCACGCTCGCGAAGCGGGGGTCGCCCTCCTCGCGCCAGGCAAAGCCGGCCTCCACGTAGACCGTGCCGCGCAGGTTGTGGCCGCAGGCCAGATCACCGACGAGCTCCGGCACCAGGTACGGCGCGGCGCGCGACCAGATATGGTGGTGCGCGTCGATGATGGGAAGCTCCGGCTCGATGACGTCTTCGCTCTGCGCGCCGAGCCACTGCTCGTCGATGAAGAAGTGGGGCGGGACGCCCCGGCGGATTGCTTCGGGCACGGGCTCAGACCGCATCAACCGGCCGGCAAGAGGCCATGCGGCCAAGCACACGAAGTTTCATTTATCGGAACCAAATACGATGCATGGAACTGCATGCTAGCACCAGTCGCGTGCAGACGTCCATACGGCCGGCCTTTGGTGCGCTTCGATACTGTTCCGATGTACGGAACGCTTTGCATTTACCGGAACCGCTGCTACCATCCGGGACTGCAGGCCGGCAACTCGGCCCCCGGAGACTTCGAGCAATGCAGAGCACCACATATGACTTCATCGTGATCGGATCTGGATCGGCCGGCGGCGTGGTGGCCAGCCGCCTGAGCGAGAACGGCAAATACACCGTTCTCTGCCTGGAGGCCGGTGACAAGGGCGCCAACTACATCTGGACCATTCCGCCGGGCGGCGTGGTGTACCTGATCGACAACCCGGCGGCCAACTGGCGCTACGA
The DNA here is from genome assembly GCF_039541515.1 of Variovorax defluvii. Classification (NCBI taxonomy): domain Bacteria; kingdom Pseudomonadati; phylum Pseudomonadota; class Betaproteobacteria; order Burkholderiales; family Comamonadaceae; genus Variovorax; species Variovorax defluvii. Next base: position 28,090 of record NZ_BAABGJ010000046.1, on the reverse strand, counting down.
ATCGGAAGCGCACGAAAGCCATGGCAGCCGTCCGATCTACGTTCCACGGGGCAAGCTGCTGGGCGGGAGCAGCGCGCTGAACGGCATCATCTACAACCGCGGCCAGAGGATCGACTACGACACCTGGGCCGAACGTGGCTGCCCCGGCTGGAGCTACAAGGACGTTCTCCCTTACCTGAAGAAGATCGAGAACACCGATATCGGCACCGACGAATTCCGGGGCCGCACCGGCCCGGTGAAGGTCACCGTGATGAGCAAGCTCTCGCCCTTCTACGACCTGTTCATCGAGGCCGCGCAGGCGGTGGGGATTCCGCACAACCCGGACTACAGCGGCGCCTCGCAGGAAGGCGTCGCCATGGCGCAGCAGACGGGCTACCGAGGCCGGCGCCAGAGCACGGCCACGCAGTATCTCTACCCTGCCCGGCAACGACCGAACCTGAAGATCCTGCAGGGCGCCGAGGCGACCTCCCTGATGATGGAGGGCAAGCGCTGTGTCGGCGTTCGCTTCCGGCGAGACGGCGCGCTGCACGAGGCCCGCGCCACGCGCGAGGTGATCGTGTCCTGCGGCGCCGCCAATTCACCCAAGCTGCTCGAGCTCTCGGGCATCGGTAACCCCGACATCCTGCGCCGGCACGGCATCAAGCCCGTGCACGAACTGCGTGGCGTCGGGGAGAACCTGCGCGACCACTATGCCGCCATCCTCAAGTGGCGCTTCAACCGTCCTGGCCTGTCGCTCGCGCAGCGCGGGCGCAGTTGGGGGCTGCTGCTCGAGATCCTGAAGTACGTCTTCTTCCGCAAGGGCTTCATCGCGCAGGGCAACGGATCGCTGCGCGTGTTCGCCAAGTCCCGGCCGGAGGTCGGCGAGCCGGACATCATGATGATCGTCAACCCGTACATCATCGACCTGAAGGGCGGCCAGGGCCGCCGGATGGCGAAGACCGAAGGGTTCTTCGTCTATTCCCACGGCCAGAGAACGGAAAGCACGGGCAGCATCCACCTGCGCTCGTCCGATCCCTTCGCGGCGCCGCTGATCAGCTATCGCTTCCTCGACACGGATTACGACCGCAAGACGGCGATCCTCGCGGTCCGGCGCGCGCGTGAGATCGTGAATGCCTCCCCCTTGAAGGAAACCATCGCGGAAGAAATGCAGCCGGGCCCGCAGATCGAAACCGACGAAGAGATCCTCGAGTTCGTCCGCAAGAGCGGCAACATCACCCAGCACATGGTGGGGACCTGCAAGATGGGAAGCGACCCGATGGCCGTGGTGGACGAACGGCTGCGGGTGCACGGCATCGCCGGCCTGCGCATCGCCGACGCGTCCATCATGCCGACGATCATCTCCGGCAACACCAGCATCCCCTGCATGATGATCGGCGAGAAGTGCGCGGACATGGTGCTCGCGGATGCCGAGGCTGCACCGCCGCGCACCCCGCAGGCCCTCAAGCGCCCGAGCCGCGAAGCCGTCTCGGCCTGAGCGATCCCGACTCTTCCATCAGACGACCATGCCCACCATGCCCGACCAGGCCATCCAGCGCAACTTCATCGACGGCGAATGGCGAGAGGCCGCCAGCGGCCAGACCTACCAGCGTCTCAGCCCCTACGACCAGAGCGTTGCAGGCATCTACCAGGATTCGGATGCGAGCGATGCCGGGCAGGCGATCGACGCAGCACGCCGCGCCTTCGACACCGGCCCTTGGCCGCGCTGGCCCGCCGCCGAACGGGCCGCCGTACTCAAGCGTGCGGCAGCGCTCCTGCGCGAGCGGCGGGACGACCTCTCGAGCATCATGGCGCGCGAGGTGGGTCAGCCCCGGCCCGAGCAGCTGAAGTTCGTGCTCGGTGCGGCCGACACGCTCGACTTCTATGCCAACCTGATCGTCAGCCGCCGCGACGAGGCGGTGTATGGCCAGCATCCCGACGCAGTGGGCATCGTGGCGAAGGAACCGGTGGGCGTGGTCGGCTCCCTCACCGCCTGGAACACGCCCCTTTCGGTGGCGCACAAGTGCTGCCCGGCCATGGCGGTGGGCTGCACACTGGTCGTGAAGCCGGGCCACCAGTCGCCGGGCGCGCTGATCCGGTTCGCGTCCATCCTGCACGAGGCCGGATTGCCGCCGGGCGTGTTCAACGTGGTGACCAGCGCGATCGACAACGGTGCGGTCGTCGGGCAGGCCATCGCCGGCAGCGACCAGGTGGACATGGTGACCTTCACCGGCTCCTCCAATACGGGCAAGGCGGTGATGCGTGCCGCGGCCAACAACCTCAAGCGGGTCAAGCTGGAGCTGGGCGGCAAGTCGCCCCAGGTGATCTTCGCCGACGCGCCCTCGCTCGACGTCGCGGCCGCCTCGGTCGCGAAAGGCATCGTCCGGCTGGCCGGCCAGTCCTGCCAGGCCGGCAGCCGGGTGCTGGTCCAGAAGCAGGTGAAAGCCGAGTTCGTCGAGCACCTCCTCGCGCACGTGGCCGCCACGAAGATGGGCGATCCGCTGGCGGAGGGAACGACCTGCGGCCCGCTGGTCACGGAAGACCAGTTGCGCCGGGTCGAGGCCATGGTGCACGAGGCCAAGGCCTCCGCGCGCCTGCTCGCGGGTGGCAAGCGCCCCGCGCGCGAGGACCTCGCCCAGGGCTTCTTCTTCGAGCCGACGGTCTTCGACGAGGTCTCGCCCGATTCCCGCATCGCGCGCGAGGAAGTCTTCGGCCCAGTGCTCGCCATCCTGAGCTTCGAAGACGTCGAGGAAGGCATCGCACTGGCCAACGACACGCTCTTCGGCCTGGTGGCGGGGTGCTGGACGCAGAACCTTTCCACCGCCATGGATTTCGCCACGAAGGTGCGCGCGGGCATGGTGTGGGTGAACGGCTACCGTGACGATTCGATCCTGAAGCACATGCCGGTGGGCGGCTTCAAGCAGAGCGGCATCGGCCGGGAGA
>NZ_BAABGJ010000046.1:0-25036 GCF_039541515.1 Variovorax defluvii | reverse complement strand
GGCTTCAGGACGCCATGAAGCCGCCGCCGTTCACGTCGATCACGGCACCCGTGATGAAGCCGGCCTGATCGCCGGCCAGGAAGCTCACCGCAGCCGCCACTTCGTCGGGCTCCCCGAGGCGGCCGACCGGCAGCTCGTTGAGCGAGAAGCGCTTCACGTCCTCCGACGAGATATCGGTCAGCGGCGTCCGGATGCGGCCCGGCGCCACGCTGTTGCAGGTGATGCCGAAGGGTGCGAACTCGCCTGCGATGGCGCGGGTGAGTCCCACCATCCCCGACTTGGAAGCGGTGTAGAACGCGCTCGACTGCTGGATGTAGGTGCGGGCCGCGCGCGACGCGATGTTCACCACCCGGCCCCAGCCTCGCTCCTTCATGCCCGGCAGGAAGGCCTGGCACAGCAGCATGGGCGCCGTCATGTGGAGGGCGATGGACAGGTCCCACTCGCGCAGGCCGACCTGGTCGAAGCGGAAGCGCTGGCCTTCGGGGGTCTTGAAATGCGTGCCTGCGTTGTTCACCAGCACGTCGCACCGGCCATGCGTGCGCAGGATGCCCGCTGCCAGCGAGGAGACCGATTCGCGATCGGCGAGGTCGGCCACCACCGGCGAGGCCGCGGCGCCGCCCTGGGCCAGCTCCGCTGCCTTGTCCTGCACGGCAGGATTCCTGTCGACGAGCACGACGGCAAAGCCGTCGCCGGCCAGCCGGCGCGCGATGCTCCAACCGAGCCCGGACGCGGCCCCCGTGACCACCGCCACGCGGGAAGACTGCGAGGCCGCCATCAGCTTGTTCCCTCGAGCTTGATGGACTTGCCGAGCTCGCGCCACTTGGGCAACTCGGCTTCCAGATACTGGCGCAATGCCGCGGGCGTGCCGGTCGACGGGTTGTAGAACAGCTGCTCGCGCATGCGGCTCACCACGTCCGGGGCGGACGAGGCCTTGTTGATCGCCTCGTTGAGCCGCTCGATCACCGGCGCAGGCATGCCCGACGGCCCGACCAGGCCATAGAAGGTGTAGTTGTCGATGCTCTTGAGTTCGGCAACGCCGGACTCGGCGATGCTCGGCACGTCGGGCAGCGCGGAGAGCCGCGATGCACCGGTCACGGCCAGCCCCCTCAGCTTGCCGGCGGCGACCAGCGGAATGGCGAACTGCGCGATCGTCAGGCCCACGTGAACGGACCCGGCCGCGACTTCCCGCGTCACGTCCTGGTCGGACTTGTAGGGAATGTGCTCCATGTTCGTCTTCGTCACCTGCTTCACGTACTCCATCTGCAGGTGATTGGCGGCGCCCACACCGGCCGAGCCGTAGTTGAGCTTGCCCGGGTTGACCTTGACATAGGCGATCAGCTCGCGCATGGACTTGATGGGCAGGGACGGGTTGACGAAGAACACGCCCGGCGCCGTTGCCACCATCCCGATCAGGCTGAAGTCCTTGAGCGGATCGTAGGGCAGGTCCTTGCGCACACCCGGGCCTTGCGTCAAGCCGCTGCCGGTGGCCAGCGTGACCGTATAGCCATCGGGGGGCGAGGACATCATGGGGCGTATGGCCAGAAGCTGCGAGGCACCGGGGCGGTTGTCCACGATCACGCTCTGGCCCAGCACCTCCTGCATCTTGTGCGCATAGAGCCGCGCGATCGTGTCGGCGCCGCCGCCGGCGGCGAAGCCCACCAGCATGCGGATGGGACGTGAAGGAAAGGGCTGGGCCAAGGACGGGCGGGCCACCGCGGCGGCGGCGCCTCCCAGCACGAGGGCACGGCGGGTTCTCGAGAAATTCATGGTTTGTCTCCTTTTCAAGAGCGGCGCCGTTCCGGCGGCACCTGCTCGATTCGCGAATTGCACAGATGCGCGATCTGCCCATGCTGCGCCGTGAAGATCCAGCGGATCAGCACCGGCTTCTGCCCCGGGTAGTGGATGTTCCCGTAGACCGTGGCGCGCAGCGGCTGGACGATGAAGTCGGACAGGAACTCCAGATCCAGCGCCGGCACCTGACCGATGAAGCGCTCGATCGCCTCGCGGCCGGCATGGTGCCTGCCGCGGAAGTCGTCGATGGCGCCATCGTCCGTGAAGAGAGACGCGGCGAGCGCGCCCTGCCGGGTGCGCAGGGCTTCGAAGTAGCGTTCGAGGGTGGTTGGGCTCAACATGGCTGGACCTTCATGGTTGTCTGTAGTCATCACAGGGGCACCACCTCACAGGCGCGCCCAATCGGTCATCGCCCGATCGCCTGCAGCATCTCCCAGATGCGGCGGTCGATGGAGATCCCTTCTTCCTGCAGCCGGCGACGCTCGCGGAACGAGCGTTCGGACGGGATGCGGATCCCGGTGGCGCCTTCCTGCAGCGGCACGGAGCGAATCCGGTCCAGCGTGGCGGTGAGTTCGCGCCGGTAGTCCTCCAGCGGCACCAGCAGGTCGGGTCGCATGGCGAGCAGCAGGTAGCCGCAGTCCTGGTTCGGGCTTTTCATGGCGCCGGCCATCACGCCGAGGGCCTGCATGGCCAGCCCGATGGCGAAGCCGCGGTAGCCGGCGAAGTGCAGCAGCGCACCGCGCCGCGCCGCGGATGGATCGCGCGTCGGCTGGCCGTCGGCGTCGATCGCGACCCCCTCCGGCAGCAGCCCGCCACGGCGCTCGACCAGCGCGAGCTCCGTCATCATGAAGGCCGAGGTGCCGAGGTCGATGACCAGCGGATCGCCCGCCGTGGGAAAGCCGAAGGCGATCGGATTGGTGCCGATCGCGGGGCGCGCCGCGCCGGGCGGCGCGACGATCGGAAAGGACGCGACCGTGTGCATGCCGATCAGCCCGGCCTGCGCGATGCGCTCGACGAAGTAGGAACTGCGCCCCGTCATGTAGGTGTTGAACACACCCACGACCGCAAAGCCGTGCTCGGACGCGCGCGCGATCACCTTGTCGGTGGCGTCGTCGACCACCAGCATGCCGACGGTGTTGCCGCCGTCGATCAGCGCCGACACGGGCGTCTCGTGCACGACCCGGGGCGGCACCTTCGGCAGTTGCGCCTTCGCCGTCCCCGCCAGCTCCAGCACCTTGGGCATGCCGGAGTACTCGTAGCCGCACAAGGCGGCATCCAGCATGTGGTCGGCCAGCAGTTTCTGCTCGCGCGGCGAGTAGCCGATGCGGCCGATGATCTCGCACATGGCGGCATGGGCCGCCGCGGGGGTGAAGTGGACGCGCCCGGCGTCCGTCGTTCTTTCGCTGGACATGGATCGGGTTGCCGTCCGGCCCGTCAAGCCTGCGCCCTGGCGTCGCGCAGCTGTCCGTCGCGGCCGGCGATCTCCGCGAGCAGCCGGCTGGGGGTCCATCGCCTGCCGTAGCGCTCATGCCACTCGGCCACCTGCCGGTGGACTTCGCGCGCGCCCACCCCGTCGGCCCAGAACATCAGGCCGCCGCGATGGCGCGGAAAGCCGAAGCCGTGCAGCCACATCACGTCGATGTCGCTGCCGCGGTAGGCCTTCCCGTCCTCGAGGATCTTGCAGGCCTCGTTGACCGAGGCGAACAGCAGCCGCTTGAGGATTTCCTCGTCCGTGAAGGAGCGCTGCGGCGTGCCGAGTTCCCGCGCCACCTCCGCGATGATCCGCTTCACTGCCTCATCCGGATGGGGCGTGCGGTCGCCCTCCTCGTAGCGGTACCAGCCCGCGCGCGTCTTCTGTCCCTTGCGTCCCAGTTCGACCATGCGGTCCGGCACGTGCAGCTTGCGGAAGTTCGGATCGGCCGCCGCGCGGCGCTTGCGCGTGTCGTAGCTCACGTCCAGGCCCGACAGGTCGCTCACGGCGAACGGCCCCATCGGATAGCCGAAGTCGACCATCACCTTGTCGATCTGCTCGGGCAGCGCACCCTCCTCGAGCATCAGCATCGCCTCGGTCACCAGGGGCGCCCGGCTGCGGTTGGCCGCGAACCCGTCGCAGGTGCCGGCCACCACGCTGATCTTGCCGAGGTCGCGCCCCATCTTCACGGCCCGCACGATGGTTTCGATCGAGCTCTGGTCGCCGCGCACGATCTCGCACAGCTTCATCACGTTGGCCGGCGCGAAGAAATGGGCGCCCGCGACGTCCTGCGGACGCGAGGTCTCGCCGGCCATGACATTGATGTCGATCGCCGAGGAATTCGTCAGCAGCAGCGCACCGGGCTTCATGACGGCCTCGAGCCTGTTGAACACGTCCTTCTTCAGGTCGATGCGCTCGAAGACGGCCTCGATCACCGCGTCGCAGTCGCCGATGGCGTCGTAGCTGTCCACCGGGTGGATCAGCGCCAGCCGCTCGTCCATCTGCGCCTGCGTCAGGCTCTTACGCTTCACGCGAACGGCATAGGTTTCCCGGATGCGCTGCATGCCGCGCTCGAGGCCCTCGGCCGTGGCATCGAGCACCTTGACCGGGATGCCGACATCGGCAAAACAGATGGCGATCCCGCCGCCCATGGTCCCGGCGCCGATCACGGCCGCCGACTTCACCGGCGGCGGCTTGAAGCTCTCGGGTGCGCCAGGGATCTTGCCGGCCTCCCGCTCCGCGAAGAAGGCATAGCGCAGTGCCTTCGCCTCGTCGGCGTTCTCCAGCTTCTCGAAGAGCTGCTGCTCGATCTGCACGCCCTCGTCGAAGTCGCTGGAGACCGCTGCGCGCACCGCCTCCAGGGCGGCGCGGGGCGCCTGCAGCTTGCGCGCCTTCGCACCCAGCGAGGCCGCCAGTGCTTCCGCGAGATCGGCGTCGCCGCGTGCCTCCAGCACGTGGTCCGTCCGATCGCGGACGCGAGGCAGCGGACGGCGGGCGGCCACGCCCTTCGCGTAGCGCACGGCGGCCCCGCGCAGGTCGCCGTCCGGGACGATCTCGTCGACGATGCCCAGGCGCCGTGCCTCGTCCGCCGACATCTGCCTTCCGGAAGCGATCAGGTCCAGGGCAACCCGCGGACCGACCAGCCGGGTGAGGCGCTGCGTGCCGCCGCCGCCCGGAATGATGCCCAGCGTCACCTCCGGCAAGCCCAGCCTCGCGCCCGGCGTCGCGATGCGGTAGTGACAGGCCAGCGCATGCTCCAGGCCGCCGCCCAATGCGTAGCCATGGATCGCCGCGACGACCGGCTTGGCACTGTCATCGATCGCGGCGGCGCTGACGCGCGTGCCGACCGGACGGGTCTTGCCGAACTGGCGCACGTCCGCACCGGCGATGAAGTTCCTGCCCGACCCGATCAGCACGAAGGCTTCCACCCCCGCGTCGCCGTTGCCGCGCTCCAGCGCCTCGATGATGCCCTCCCGAACCCCGGGGCCCAGGGCATTGACCGGCGGATTGTCGATGGTGATCACGCCGATCTTGTCGACGACTTCGTACCTGACTGACTGTGTTTCGCTCATTTCCGGTTCCTGCCTTTGGTCGCCTCAGCGCCCGTGGAATTTGGGTGTCCGCTTTTCCTTGAAGGCCTTGATCGCCTCCTTGTAGTCGTCGGTGGACTGCACGACTGCCATGTGCGCCGAGACGGAGTTCAGGCTGGTGCGCAAGTCCGTGCGCAAGGATTGGTAGACCAGCTTCTTGATGTCCCGGATATTGACGGGAGGGCCATCGGCGAGCCGCCCGGCCAGCAGGAGCGTCTTGTCCATCAGCTCGTCGTCCGGGTGGACATGGTTCACGAGCCCGCATTCCAGCGCCTCCTGCGCCCCGACGAAGTCGCCGGTCCACAGCAGCTCCAGGGCGCGCGCCGTGCCCACCAGCCGCGGCAGGAAGTAACACCCGCCATTGCCGGGCAGCAGACCGACTCGGATGTAGCCTTCGGAAAAGCGTGCCGAAGCGCCGGCCGTGCGGAAATCGCAGGCCAGCGCCAGGTCCATGCCCGCGCCCACCGCCGCGCCGTTGACGGCCGCGATCAGGGGCTTCTCGAACTCCTCGATGGCGAACTGCACCTGGTGCGTGACCTTCTGCAGCCGCATCTTGCGTTCCAGGGGCGTAGGGTCGCCCTCCTGCGCGCGACGGCCCAGGTCGCCGCCGGAGCAGAAGGCATCGCCGTTGCCGGTGATCACGAAGCAGCCGACGTCGGGATCGTCGTTCGCCGAACGCAGTGCGCTGTTCAGCGCATCCAGCATCTCCTCGCTCAACGCGTTCTTCTTCTCCGGCCGGTTCAGGTGGGCCACCATGACGCGGTCGATGGTCGAAATTTCCAGGTCAGCCAATGTTGTCTCCTTCACTTGACCAGAGGCTCGGATGCCCCGGCTTCAATGCCTTGCGGCCTGTTCCCGATGCCGGGCGTGCTCGGCGCGCGCCTGCGCCAGGGCGGACTTGAGGGCGCGGTTGATCCAGCGCTTGTTGTCGGCGAAGGTCGCCTGCTTCTTCGCCCCCAGTTCCTCCGCGATCTTCGCTGCCGCGGCGTCCAGTTCCGCGCGCGCCGCGACCGTGCGGACCAGGCCGCGGCTTGCGGCCTCGTGCGCCGGCATGCGCCGACCGCTTTGCACCAAGTCGAGCGCCAGCGCGCGAGAGCCGATGACTTCGAGGATGCTCGCGCCCGAGAAGGTGGCGATGCCGATGTCGATCTCGGACAGCGACAGCGAGGCCGTCTCCGCCGCCACGCAGGCATCCGCGAGCAGCGCGATCATCGCCCCGCCCCCGATCGCGGCACCGTTCAGGACCACGATCACCGGCTTGGGCGTGTCCATGACGGCATCCTGCAATGCGGCGAGCGCGATGGAGCGGCGCTCGCGCTGCCGGGCCATGTCGCCGTCCGCGGGCTGCTCGCGCACGTCCACGCCGGCGCAGAAGATCTTCTCGCCCGCACCCGTCAGCAAAACGGCCTTCACCTCGGGGTTGCGGGCGGCCTCGGCCAGTGCCGCGGTCACGCGCTCGACCATGGACACCGTCATCGCATTGGCCTTGTCGGCGCGGTTCAGCGTCACCCAGAGCTGCGATCCGCGCTGCTCCACGAGGACCAGCGCCTCGTCCGCCGTCGCCACCGTGGCCTTCGCCATCGTCGTCGTCGTCGTCGCACCCATCATCGCGCTCCTTCACCCCGCAGCACGATCAGCGCATCGGCGGCGGCCACGCCGGAGGGCAGCACGAACAGCGGGTTCAGATCGACCTCCTGCACCCGTTCCCGCTGGGACCAGGCGAAGCGCGACAGCGCGGCGAGTGCGCGCGCGACGGCGTCCGCATCCAGCGGTGGCGCGCCGCGCACACCGTCCAGGATGGGGCGGCAGCGCAGTTCGTCCAGCATCTCGCGCGCCACAGCTTCATCGAAAGGTGCGATGCGACAGGCCGAATCGCGCATCAGCTCGGCATAGATGCCGCCGGCACCCACCACGACCACCGGCCCGAACACGATGTCGTTCACCACGCCGGCAATGAGCTCGAAGCCGCCCGTCACCATCTCCGAGACCAGCACGCCGTCGATGCGCGCATCGGGCTTGTAGCTGCGCGCATTCTTCAGCACCTCGCCGATGGCCGACTCCAGCTCGCCGCGGGTGCGGATGCCCACCTTGACGCCGCCAGCCTCGGTCTTGTGCGGAATGTCCGAAGACACGATCTTCACGACCAGCGGCGCGGTCATGCTGTCGAAGACGCCGGCATCCACGCCCTGCACGATGGCGTCGCGCGTGACCGGGATGCCGGCCGCCGACAAGATGGCCTTGGATTGGGTTTCGGACAGCGCGCCGGCGGCGCCGCTCCATTCGGCCGGCGGCGCCGGGTCTTCCGATGCCGCGGGGTCGCCGGCATGCCCTGCGAGCCGGCGCTGGGCTTCCCGGTAGCGCGCCAGCATGGCCAACGCCTTCGCGGCCCGGGACGGGGACGGCAGCACCGGAACGCAGGCCTCGTCGAAGACGCTCAATGCATCGGCGATCTGGCTCGCGGGCGCCGAGGAGAACACCACCAGGGGCTTCTTCGCCCCGGCCGCCACACGCGCCAGCACCTGTGCCGCGACCAGGCTACCGGCCTTGCCGGTGGTGGCGGTGTTGATGCAGACCGCGTGCACGTTGGGATCGTCGAGCACCGCATGCAGTGCGAGCTCCAGCTTGTCCTGGTTGGCCGCGGAGAAGTAGCCCGCGGTCAGGTCGACCGGGTTGTGCACCGCGCCGATGTTGGGCACCACCTTCGCGAGGCGCTGCTGCGTTTCCTCGGACAGATCGCACAGCTGCAGGCCTTCGGGCTCGCCCGCATCGGAGAACACGATGGCCGAGCCGCCGGACACGCCCAGGACGGCGACGCCGCCGCCCTCGGGGTACCTGCCGCCGGCCAGGGCCTTGAGGTAGTCCACCGCCTCGTGGATCTCGCGCAGTTCCACGATGCCGGTCTGCTTGAACAGGGCCCGGTAGAAGTCGTAGTTGCCGGTCATGCTGGCCGTGTGGGATGCAGCGGCGCGTGCGCCCTGCTCCGTCACGCCGCCTTTCCACAGCAGCACCGGCTTGCCGGCGGCCAGGGCCTTGCGGCCCACGTCCAGCAGCGCGCGGCCGTCCTCGGTGCCTTCGATGTAGGCGACGATGATGCGGGTCTCGGCGTCGTCGATCAGGGCATCGATCAGTTCGATGGTGTCGATGTCGCTCTCGTTGCCCGTGGCGATGACATGACGGAAGCCCACGCCGGCTTCGGCGCAGGCCAGCGCGATGCTGTAGCCGAAGCCGCCGCTCTGGGTCACGAGCGACACGCCGCCCTTCTTCAGCTTCGGCTCCCGCGTGATGCTGCCGAAGGCCGCGTAGACGTTCGAGTGGATGTTGGCGAAGCCCAGGCAGTTCGGCCCGATGATGCGCAGGCCGGACTGGCGCGCGGTCTCGAGCATGCGGCGCTCGCGCTCGATGCCGTCGGGCCCGCTTTCGCGAAAGCCGCCGCTCAGGATCACGGCGAATCCGACCTTCCTGGCGACGCATTGCTCCAGGACGGGCTGAACGCCCTGGGCCGGCACGCCAATCACGACGAGGTCGACATGCTCAGGAATGGCCTCCACCGAGGGGTAGCACTTCATGCCCTCGAATGCATCGTACTTCGGGTTGACCGGATAGATCTTTCCGGCGTAGCCGTTCTTCAGCAGCGCACGGACCGCCTGCGATCCCGGCCGCGCGGCGTCGTCGGACACGCCGACCACGGCGATGGATCGGGGTTCGAAGAGGTGGGTGAATTTCATGGTCGTGTCCGGGCTCAGCGCTCTTCGCGCGGGTATTGCAGCACCAGGGCTTCAACCCCCTTGCTGCCGGCGCGGATCTCGAACTCGCGTTCGTTGTTCTCGACGACCACCATCGACCACAGCGGCAGTTCCTCGCCGCCGTGCAGCAGGCTGCCGTTGCCCACGAACACGTAGTAGCCGCCCGCGGCGGACGGGTCCGGCCCCTTGGCCACCATGCCTGCGCCCAGGCGGACCACGTGCGCGGCCATGTCATCGTCGACGTCGGGGAAGAGCGACTCCCAGGCGGCTTCCTTGCGGTTTTGCATCACGGGTTCGATGGAGAAGCGCACCTGCGGCGAGGTCAGGTTGCGGCGCTTGCTGGGCTGCAGCTTGTCGCGATAGCCCTCGCTGTGCAGGTAGGTCGGTTCGGAATTGCCGGTGTACATGCGCAGCGCGACGAAGGACAAGCCACCGGGGCCCGCGACGATGGGCCCGTAGGCGGTGTGATGGTCCTTGAACTGCACCGTCAGCGGCTCCAGCACCTGGCCGCGCGCACCGATGGTGCCCGAGCCGGCAATGAAGAGCTGGAACATCGTCACGCCGTGGAAGTGCGGGACGATGGTCTCCCCGGCCTGCAGGTCGGACATGGTCGCCTGCGGGCCCGACTGGGCCTTGCTGGAACTGCGCGGGCCGAAGAACGTCGTCCCCCAGTGCATGTTCCCCGTTCCGGGGGAAATCACAACGTCCCGTTTCGCAAGTGCGTCGGCACCGCTGCGCGTGTAGATCATCTTCGACTCTCCTGATGTGCCCTGGCTGGCAAATGTTGGGTGGGTACGCCGGACGCGACATGGATTGCCCCGGCACGGCGGCCAATGTAGCACAAGTTTTGATCTACAGCATTAGTTCCGTTGAATGAAACTAGTGGGCAACGGAACCGGCAAAGGGCCCCGGCCTCGGACATCGCTGCGCGCGGGCATGGAAGATCCACGCCGGACGGCCTGGCAGCGTGGATGGGTCCGGCGAAGGGTGGAAGGCTCGGCGGTACGGGCGCGTTGGATCACCGATCGGCGTCGATCGGCGGGGCGAGCGCGTGAGGGCAGGCGTTTTCGGAGCGACGCCGGCCCGGCAAGGACTCGCAGAGGGCTCGCGCGCGGCACCGCGCGATGGGCTGCCGCCTCAGTCGGATTCGGCTTCCAGTTCCAGCTCGACCTCGATCTGGCCGCCGAACTGCCTGGAGATGCCTTCGACCGCCTTGAGCACGAGCTTGGTGAAGTCCTTCTCGTGCGCTTGCACGCGCACGCTGGGCCCGTTGAGCGAAAGGCAGTAGTTCACCTCGCCATTGACGTCCAGGATCGGCGCGGAGATCGCCGAAACGCCCAGGAGCCGCTCGCCGTGGGAGACAGCGTAACCCTGGCCGCGGACCTTCTCCAGCTCCTGCAGCAAGCTCGCCCTCGTTTTCTTCGTGGTACGCGCGATCTTCGTCAGCAGGGGCGACAGGGTCTTCTCAGGCAGGTAGGCCATCAGCACCTTGGAGGCCGAGCCCGCGCCCAGCGGAATGTGCTCGCCCGGCCGCGTGACGCTGCGCAGTGGGGAATCGCTGTGCACGACATCGATGCAGACCCGGTCCGATCCGCTGATGGTGTGCAGGGACACGGTTTCCTTCACCCGCTCGGAGAGCTCGGCCATGATGGGCCGCGCAATCTCGCGAATGCCCAGCGTGCTCTTGACCAGGCCCGCCAGCCTGGTGAAGCGGAAGGAAAGGCAGTACTGCTGATTCTCGAGCCGGACCAGGTAGCCGGCCCTTTCGAGGCTCTGGACGATCCGGAACGTGGTCGACTTCGGCAGCTGGATCCGGTCCGCGATCTCCTGCAGCGTCAGGCTGTCGGCGTCCACCGCAAAGCACTCGAAAACACCAAGGATTCTTTGGACCGCGCGCATCATGATGGTTGTTTCACCAAGTAGAAGTGATTCCACTGATAGTAACTCACCAGGGCCTTGTCCCCGGTGGCCTCCCTCGGGGCCGGCGGCCGGCGTCCCGACCCGGTCTCGCGGCACGAATCGTCACGCGATCCTACGTCGCATCCTCGCCCTGCCGCGCCCCGGTCCCACCTTCTGGCAGAGATAATCATTCTTTCATTCGATGGCATGAGTTTTTCCTGCCGGAACTGATGAACCTGGAGCATCCCATGGAACTGCGGCAGCTGCGCTACTTCGTCAACGTCGTCGATGCGGGCTCGATGAACCGGGCCGCACTGCAGCTCGACATGGTCCAGTCGGCCCTGAGCCAGCAGATCTCGCGGCTCGAATCGGAGCTGTGCACGCGACTGCTGCAGCGCAGCCCCCAGGGCATCCTGCCAACCGAGGCGGGCATCGCCTTCTACCACCAGGCCAAGCTCACCCTGCGCTGCGCCGAGCAGGCACGCATCGCCGCGCAGGAGGCGCGGCTCTCCGGATCGGTCAGCGTGGGGCTCGCCCCCTCCACGGCGCGCGTTCTCGGACTGCCCATGATGCGCGCGATGCGGCAGCGCTATCCCGACGTCAAGCTGCACATGGTGGAAAGCATGTCGGGACACCTCGGCAGCATGCTGCGGCGCAGGGAGCTGGACCTCGCCGTGCTGTTCGACCACGCCTCGCTGCACAGCCACCAGCCCAGGGGAGGCAAGGTTCGCTGGCAGGTGGAGCCGCTGGTGCGCGAGAGGCTGTTCTTCATCCGCACCGCGCAGGCCGCGCCGCTGCCGGACACGGTCTCCATTGCCGAGGTCGCCGCGGAACCGCTGGTCCTGCCCAGCAGTTCGCATGGGCTGCGCAGCGCCATCGATGCCGCGTTCACCCGGGCCCGCCTCGCGCCCCGGATCGAACTGGAAGTGGACTCGCTGGCCATGGTCATGGATGCGGTGGACGCCGGCATCGGCGCCACGCTGCAGCCGTGGGCGGCCCTGGGGCGCCACGACGACCAGCAGGCGCGCTTCTGCTGGGCCACGCTGGAAGACCCGGATGCCTGCCGGGTCAACGTCCTCTGCAGCGCCAGCGATGACGAAGTGTCGCCGGCGGTCCTGGCGGCTCGCAACATCGTGCGCGAGTGCGTGCAGGAACTCGTCGCGAGCGGCCGATGGCTCGGCACCGAGGCCGTCACGGCGGGCTGACGAAGCCGGGGGGTTCTCACAAATACTGATCACCCTATTCGGCCGCAGGCCTGCCCGGGTGCATCCGGTCTCCCTAAAGTGCACGGGACAGGCGCTGCCAACCCGCGCGCCACATGAAAGCTCAACCTGCGATGGATACTCAAGTTCTTGTCATCGGCGGAGGCAATGCGGCCTTGTGCGCAGCCCTCATGGCGCGCGAGGCCGGCGCCCGCGTCCTGCTCCTGGAGGCCGCGCCACGCGCCTGGCGGGGCGGAAACTCCGGCCACACCCGCAACCTGCGCTGCATGCACGACGCGCCCCAGGACGTGCTGGTCGACGCCTACCCCGAGGAGGAATACTGGCAAGACCTGCTGAAGGTGACCGGCGGCCGCACCAACGAACACCTGGCGCGGCTGGTCATCCGGGCATCCTCCTCCTGCCGCGACTGGATGCGGTCGCATGGCGTGCACTTCCAGCCGCCGCTCTCGGGGGCGCTCCACGTCGCGCGCACCAACGCCTTTTTCATGGGCGGCGGGAAGGCGCTGGTCAACGCCTACTACCGCAGCGCCGAGAAGCTTGGCGTGCAGATCCGCTACGACGCGCCGATCGACCGCCTCGAGATCGAGAACGGACGCTTCGTCGCCGCGCACTGCGGCGGCGAGCGGATCACCGCCGCCACCTGCGTGCTGGCGGCAGGCGGGTTCGAATCGAACCTCGAGTGGCTCCGCGAAGCCTGGGGGCGCAACGACCGGGGCGAATGGCCGGCGGAGAATTTCCTCATCCGCGGCACGCGCTTCAACAAGGGCGTGCTGCTGCGCCACATGCTGGAGGATCACGGCGCCGACCGCATCGGCGATCCGACCCAGGCGCACATGGTCGCCATCGACGCCCGCGCGCCGCTGTACGACGGCGGCATCTGCACCCGGATCGACTGCGTGTCGCTCGGCGTCGTCGTCAATCGCCAGGGTGAGCGCTTCTATGACGAGGGCGAGGACTTCTGGCCCAAGCGCTATGCGATCTGGGGCCGGCTGGTCGCGCAGCAGCCGGGCCAGATCGGCTACGCCATCATCGACAGCCAGGCGATCGGGCGCTTCATGCCGCCCGTGTTTCCCGGCGTCACGGCCAACACCTTGCCGCAGCTGGCAGAACAACTGGGCGTTCCCGTCCACACCTTCATGCAAACCCTCCAAAGCTACAACGACGCGTGCCAGCCCGGCACATTCGACCACACCGTGCTCGACGACTGCCGCACCCGCGACCTGGCGCCTCCCAAGACCCACTGGGCACGGCCCATCGTCAAGCCGCCGTTCTACGGCTACGCGCTGCGGCCGGGGGTGACCTTCACCTACCTCGGGCTGCACACCGACGACACGGCGGCGGTGCGCTTCGACGGCCGGCCCAGCGACAACCTGTTCGTCGCCGGCGAGATGATGGCGGGCAACGTGCTCGGCCAGGGCTACACGGCAGGGGTGGGCATGAGCATCGGAACGGCCTTCGGGCGCATCGCGGGCAGCAACGCGGCGCGGGTCGTGCAAGGCAAGGAGGTTCAGCATGCAGCAGCTTGAAACCCTGGTGGCCGACGCCAAGGCGCTGGCCCGCGCGGAAGTGGTTCCGCCCTCGTCCGCGGAACAGGAGGTCTCGCGCGTCATGCAGATCTGCAATGCCTGCCGCTACTGCGAAGGCTTCTGCGCCGTGTTCCCGGCCATGACGCGCCGGCTCGACTTCGGCATCGCCGATGTTCATTACCTGGCCAACCTGTGCCACAACTGCGGCGCGTGCCTGCATGCGTGCCAGTACGCGCCACCCCACGAGTTCCTCGTGAACGTGCCGCAGGCCATGGCCCGCGTGCGGGGCGAGACCTACCAGGACTACGCCTGGCCGCCGTCGCTCGGGCGGCTGTACAAGCGCAATGGCCTCACGCTCTGCGTCGGGCTGGCCATCGGCCTTGCGCTGTTCCTGGCCCTCGGCGCGGCGCAGAACGGCGCGCTCTGGGGCGCCGGCGCAGGCGGCGGCAACTTCTACAGCATCTTTCCGCACAACCTCCTGGTCAGCCTGTTCGCCCCCGTGTTTCTCTTCGCGGTCCTGGCGCTGGCGATGGGCGTGCGCCGCTTCTGGCGGGAGATCACCCCGGCGACCAGCGGCGCGCCGGTGAACGCCGCGGCCGGCGCCGAGGCCGCGCACGATGTGCTGCGGCTGAAATACCTGGACGGCGGGCACGGCGAGGGCTGCCATGACGAGGACGATGCCTATACCCTGGCACGCCGTCGCTTCCATCACCTGACCTTCTACGGCTTCATGCTGTGTTTCGCCGCGACCGCGGTGGCAACGCTCTACCACTACGCGCTGGGCCTGCAGGCGCCCTACGACCTGCCGAGCATTCCCAAAGTGCTGGGCGCGGTCGGCGGCGTGATGCTGATGCTGGGCACCGCCGGCCTCTGGCGCCTGAACCTGCGGCGCGACCCGGCGCAGGGCGACACATCGCAGCGCCCCATGGACCGCGGATTCATCGCGCTGCTGTTCCTGGTGAGCGCCAGCGGGATCGCCTTGTGGCTCGCGCGCGGCTCGGGCGCGATGCCGCTCCTGCTGTGCCTGCACCTGGGCGCCGTGATGGCGTTGTTCGCCACACTGCCCTACGGGAAGTTCGCGCACGGCATCTTCCGTAGCGCCGCCCTGGTCCGCCACGCCGTCGAGAAGCGGCTGCCGAATCCGGTCGGCCTGGGCGCGGATTGATTTGGGGCGTTGACACGCCTTATCAAGCAAATGCCCGGCGCGCATGAAGCGCGCCGGGCATTTGCTTTGGCGGGACCCGGTCAGATGCGGTTGAGGACGCGACCTCCGTCGACCATCAGCGACACACCGGTGATGAAGGCGGCTTCATCCGAAGCGAGGAAGAGCGCGGCGTTCGCCACATCCCAGCCCAAACCTTCGCGGCCGAGCGGAATCTTGGCCACGCGCTCGGCCAGCACCTGCTCGCGCGACTGGCCCCAGGTGCGCGCCCGTGTCTCGACGGCCATGGGGGTGGAGATCAGTCCGGGCAGCACGCAGTTCACGCGGATGCCGAAGGGCGCGTTCTGCAGCGCCAGTTGCTCCGTGAGCGCGATCACGCCGGCCTTGGTGGCCTTGTAGGCGGCATAGGGATAGCGCCCCACGCCGGCTGCAGACGAGATGTTGACGATGGCGCCGGAACGCTGCTTGCGCATCGCCAGCAGCGCGTGCTTGCAGGCGAACGCGGTACCCCGCAGGTTGATGCGGTAGAGGTTGTCGAACGCCTCTTCCGTGATCTCCGTCAACTCGGCGTCGCCGCCGGCCAGGCTGACGCCCACGTTGTTGTGGAGGATGTCGAGCGATCCCCACAGTTCCGTGGCCCGCGCGATGGCTGCAGACAGCTCGGCTTCGCGCGTCACGTCCGCCGCCAGGGCCTGCGATTCGAAGCCCTCGGCGCGGATCATGGCCGCCGTCTCCTCCGCGGATTCGAGATTGCGGTCCACCGACAGCACGCGCGCCCCTTCCCGCGCATACCGCATGGCGGCGGCGCGTCCGTTGCCCAGGCCCTCGCCGGGGCTCTGCCCTGCGCCGATGACGACCGCCACGCGGCCCGCAATGCGCTGGCCCGGCGTCCAGCCCGGACCGGTGCGGCTTTCAGAATTGCTCATGATCGATATCTCCTGTTCGAAATAAGGGAAGAAGTTGCGCCGCTCGCCGAAGGGCCGGCGATCAACGCCAAGGCCTGGCACGTGCCTTCCAGGACACGTTGCCAGGCCCTCGCAGCGCGGCTCGCGCCTGCCTACGCCGCGGCGAAACGCTCGATGGCCGGGTCCTTGCCCGCGACCTCGTCGTAGTGCACCGCCCTGCCGCCGGCCAGCAGCTTGCGGGCCGCCATGTGATCGGCCGGACTGCCGAGGGACTCCACCGAGACCAGATGGTCGTCGCGGAACCCGTAGACCGAGAAGCTTTCCGCCGTGCCGTTCCTGACCCAGAAGCGCTCGGCCGTCGAGACCAGTCCGGCGATCTGCAGCTTGAGCCCCTGGTCACTCCAGAACCAGGGGAGCACGTTGTAGGCCTTGGCCTGGCCGGCCCCCAGCGAGGACGCCAGGCAGCGTGCCTGGTCGTTGGCATTCTGGACCGACTCCAGGCGCAGCGGCCCGTTCGCGAACGCGCTCGGAAAATTCGCGCAGTCGCCGATGGCAAAGATGGCGGGATCCGACGTGGCCAGGAATTCGTCCACCACGATGCCGTTGGAGACCGCGAGACCGGCCTGCTCGGCGAGCTCGGTGTTGGGAACGACACCGATCGAAACCACCACCAGGTCCGCCGCCAGCGACTCGCCGGAGCTCAACACGACCTGCACGCCGCCCTCGCCCTCGCACACCCGCGCGATGCTCGCGCCGAGCCGGACCTCGACGCCGTGGCCCAGATGCATGGCAAGAAGCGCCGCCGATATCTCCGGGGAAGACGCGCGGGCGAGCAATCGCCCGGCAGCCTCCAGGACCGTGACGTCCTTGCCCTGTTTTCGCAGCGAGTGGGCCACCTCCAGGCCGAGAAAGCCCCCGCCCACGACGATGATCGAACGGCTCGATGCGGCCCGCTGCTTCAGCGCCTCCGCATCCGCCTTCGTTCGAAGGTACAGGATGCCGGGCGAACTGTCGCATCCCGGCAACTCGCGGTTCCTCGCGCCGGTGGCCAGCACGAGCCTGGACCAGTGCAGGGTCTGCCCGTTCGACAGGCTCAATGAGCGTGCTGCGCGGTCGATCGACTGCACCTGCACGCCAGCCACCAGGTCAACGGCACGCTGTTCGTAGTGCGCCGCAGGTCGCAGTTGCAGGCTCGCCGGCGCGGCGGTGCCTTCCAGGTAGGCCTTGGACAGAGGCGGCCGATGGTACGGCGCCTCGCACTCTCCGCAGACCACCGTGATGCCGCCTTTCCAGCCCTGGTCGCGCAGGGCCGATGCGAACTGCGCACCTGCCAGGCCACCGCCGACCACCACCACGGATTCTTGAGCCTCACTCATCGCGCGTGCCCATCCTCAATGGCTGGTCTCGAGCTCGACCGGTTCGCTCTGCTCGGGCACGCTGCTCTCGATGGATTCGTCGGGGTACTGGAGAATCAGCGCCTCCAGACCCTTGGCACCGGCACGGATCTCGAAGGCCTCTTCGTTGTTCTCCACGACGACCATCGACCAGAGCGGAAGCTCTTCCGACCCATGCACGAGGCTGCCATTGGCGACGAAGACATAAAAGCCGCCGGCGGCCTTGGGGTCCGGCGCCGCCACCGACATGTTGGCGCCCAGCCGCACGACCTGGGCGCGCATGCCGTCCTGGCTCTCGGGAAAGAGCGACTCCCAAGCCACCTCCTTGCGGTCGGCCAGCACCGGCTCCGTCGAGAAGCGCACGGGGGCCGACGTCAGATTGCGCCGCTTGCTCGGCTGCAGCTTCTCGCGGAAGCCCGGCTTGTGCAGGTAGGTGGGTTCCGAGTTGCCCGTGTACATGCGCAGCGCCACGAACGACAGGCCCTGTGGCCCGGCCACGATCGGCCCGTAGGCCGTGTGATGGTCCTTGAACTGGACCGTCAGCGGCTCCAGCACCTGGCCGCGATTCCCGATCGTGCCGGAGCCCGCGATGAAGAGCTGGAACATGGTGACACCATGGAAGTGCGGCACGATGACTTCCTGCGGGCGCAGCTCGGACATCGTCGCCTGCGGACCCTCGCCTTTCGCGTTCGAGCTGCGCGGACCGAAGAAGGTCGTGCCCCAGTGGTCGTTCCCCGTGCCGGGGGAAATCACCACGTGCCGTTTATCGAGCGCGTCCGCACCGCTGCGCGTATAGATCATTTTGGAACTCCTATGGATGAATGAAGGCGGCGTCCCTCGACGGTGGCGACGATGCACCGACGCCCCAGGCGCGAAGTCGCGGGGCAATCATACCATCTGTTCTTATCATTAGCACTGGTTTCATCCATTGAAACCGTAAAGGCCGATTCGAGGATATTTGGCGACGTGGCGCCGCAGCCCGTGGCGCGCGGCAGTGACGGCGCGGCTGGCCCAAGTCATCCAGAATAATGCATCATGCAGTTTGCATGACAGCCGGCTTGCCTCGCATAATCGGCGTGCCGCAAACTTTTTGAATCGCAGGAATAACCGTGCACGAGACGAAGCGCCTGATCATCGAGAACGAATGTCGCAAGCTGACGGTCCTTTACTGCCAGCACCTGGATCATCTCGATCCCGAGGCTTTCGCCAACCTGTACACGGAGGACGCGCTCTACAAGCCCGCGGTCGAGCCCGTGCCGATCGTGGGGCGCGAGAAGATCCTGGACTGGATCCGCAAGTACCCGGCGAAGCGGCTCGGCAGGCATATCGCCACCAACCAGCTCGTCGATGTCGTCGATGAGAACAACGCGACCGGGTCGTCGTACGCCATCGTGTTCAGGGAGCCCGATCCCCAGGAAGGCGTGCTCTCGTCACGGGTCACGCCCCGCAGCGTTGTCGAATACACCGATACCTACCGCCGAACGGCCGCAGGCTGGCGCTTCGCACGGCGCGCCTACCAGATGCACTTCCTGCAGGCAGAAGACACCCGCAGGCCCATCGGCTGATCCGGCCGACCGGGCGGGCTGACGCCAGCCGGCGTCACGCGGGGAGGTCCGCGGTGCGGCCTGGACCTTCGATGGCGGTTGGACGGCCCGCTGATCCGCTGTGACCGTTTGAATAATGCATTGTGCATTTCGATGCTAGAGTAGATGCCGGGCCATCCGCACCGGATGCCAGCAATTTCACCGGAGACGGGCAATGAAGATCGGAGTGGTCGGCGCGGGCCATATCGGCCGCGCGATGACGAAAGTGGCCATCGACGCGGGGCATGAGGTCATGCTCGCCAACTCGCGTGGCCCCGAATCCCTGCAGGCGCTGGCGAAGGAACTGGGCTGCCGCACCGGTACGGTGGCGGAGGCCACCCGTTACGGCGAGTTGGTGATCCTGGCGATCCCCTTCAACAAGATCCGCCAACTCGACCCGGCCGATTTCGCGGGGCGCATCGTGCTCGATGCCAACAACTACTACCCTGGCCGGGACACCGCCGTCGAAGCGCTGGACAAGCACCAGGCCACCACCAGCGGCCTGGTGCAGCAGCATCTGGCCGGCGCCCGCGTGGTGAAGTTCTTCAACGCCATCATGTTCCACGACATCGAGGCCCACAGGAAACCGCACGGCGCCAGCGACCGCCGCGCACTGCCGATCGCCGGCGACGACGCGGAAGCGAAGCGCATCGCCGCGACGCTGATGGACCAGATCGGCTACGACCCGGTGGACGGCGGCTCGCTGGACGAGAGCTGGCGCTTCGAGCGCGCGATGCCCGGCTACTGCGTGCCGCTCGATGCGGCCCACATGCGCACGGCGCTGGCAGCCGCACGGCGAGGCGAGGAGTTGCCGCACGGCTCCTGGCGCGCGCCGCGTCCGCTCAACGGGCCACCGCCGGCGTCGGCCTGACACCCGGCACGCGCCCCGTGGCGCGTGCGCCCGGGCGTTCCACTTCGCCCCAGATCCCGGCGCGGGCCAGCGCGCCGCCGTCCACCGGCAGATTCGCGCCGGTGATGAAGCCGGCTTCGTCCGAAGCAAGCAAGAGCGCCGCGTTGGAAACATCCTAGCCGGAGCCTTGCTTGTTGCGCCAGGGCACGCGTGCATCGCGCTGCATCGACAGTTCGACGGGGTCCACGCCCTTGCGCCGTGCCGCCCCATCGACCGCCATGGGCGTGGCCATCGAACCCGGCAGGATGCAGTTGGCGCGGATGCCCTGCCTGGCGTACTACATCGCGATGTACTGTGTGAGCGCCGTGACACCTGCCTTCGAGGTCTTGAAGGGCAGGGTCGGGTGCGCGTAGAGCGACGCGATCGCGAGCCGGCCGAAGCGCTCGACGCAGCGCTCGACCAGCGCACGGACCTGGGCCTCGTCGGTGACGTCGGTGCGCACCGCCAGGCCCGTTCCGCCCGCACGCAGGAACTCCTCCACCGTCTCGGCCGCCGCCTCCAGGTTGCGGTCCGCCACCACCACATTGGCCCCCTCCCGCGCGAAACGCAGCGCAGTGGCCTTGCAGTTGCCGATGGTCGCGCCGGGCGTCTGCCCGCCCCCGACGACGATGCACACCTTGCCTTCCAGACGCATGGACATTCGATGGCTTTCAGATACAAAGGTTTCGGACGCCTGTCCGTTGCGGGTCGTCGAGGTTCAATTGGCGATCTTGATGTTCTGCCGGCGCACCATGTCGCCCCAGCCCTGGATTTCCCGGCGCGTCATGTCGTTCACCTGCTCGGGTGTGAGATCGTGGTTGCGGAAACCGATCTGATCTGCACGTTTCCCAACGAGGTCATGGGCTGAAAGCTGCAATCGCTCTTTCCGATCAAGTTGAGCCCGCTGCCTTTCGAATGCGGCCTCTTCACCTCGCGGTTGCTATGGCATGGGCGCTATCAGAACGATCCGGCGCACATCTGGCTTCGCATGACCGTCGGGCGTAGCGTCAGGCGGATGTCCAGCTGAACGTCGCGCCCTCGGAAATCCGCCAAGGTGGCCGCGACAGCGGCCCCGCTGCCAGCGCAACAGGCATGACGACTCGCATGTCCACGATGGCGCTCCCGAGAGCAGTGGTCTACAGCTGCTGCTGGCGCACTATCCGGCCGGGGCCAGATGCCGCTCCAGCGCCTCGCTCGCGCGCCGAGCGCTCGCGGCGTCCACGCGCTGCGCCAGCACCCGCGTCAGCTGGCGCAGTGCGTTGGCGCTCAGGCCGATGTTCATGCTGATGCGCATGTGCGACTGCAACTGCGAATCTACGCCGACGATGGCCGACAGCATGCTGACCGTCGCCACCTCGCGGCTGTGCCAGTCGAGGTTGTCGCGCTCGAAGATGTCTCCGAACAGGTGACTGCGCAGGTATTCGTCGGCCACCGGCGCGAAGTCGAGCAACGGCCCTCCGACCGGCGCGCCGGACAGCCGGGTCCGATTGGCGGTGCCGGCCGCCAGCAGCGCGTCGCCCTTGGGGATGGGCCGGCCGGGTTCGCGGCCCGGCGCATCCTGCACGCCGCGTTGCCTGCGCGTGTCGACGACCTGCATGAGCGCGCCCAGGGCGTTCAGGCTGCGCGGAAAGCCGGCGTAGGCGTAGAGCTGCACCAGCACCTCGCGCGCATCGCTGATGGTCAAGCCCGCATCGAGGCCCTCGTTCAGCGAGGTGGTGAGCTTGGGAATGTCGCCCGCGGCCGCGAAGGCCGCGATCGGCACGATCGCCTGCTGCGCAGGCGTCAGGGTATTGGCCGAAGGGGGAATCATCATGTTTGCGGTTTCCTGAGGGTTCCGGGTGCTGGCGCAGCCGGTGGCGAGCCACAGTCCCGCGGCAGTGGCCGCGCCCAGGGCCACCAGGCGGCGTCGATCATCGTGCGTTGTACTGTTCATCGATGACCTTCTCCATCCATTCGACGTTCTTTCCGTCCAGGGTGCCGGTCACCGCCAGGTGGCTCATGGCGGTCGTGGGCGCCGCGCCATGCCAATGCTTGACGCCGGGCGGGCACCAGACGGTGTCGCCCGCGCGGATCTCCTGGATGGGCTTGCCCCATTCCTGCGTGAGTCCCACGCCCGAGACCACCAGGAGGCGCTGGCCGGCCGGATGCGTGTGCCAGGCCGAGCGTGCGCCCGGCTCGAAGGTAACCATGCCGCCGGAGGCGTTGATGTTGGCGTTGGCTGGCCAGACCGGCTCGACGCGCACGCGACCTGTGAAGAACTGCTCCGGGCCAACCGTCGCAGGCTGGCTGCCGGCGCGCGTGATCTGCGCGCCCGTGGCGGTCTGCGCCTGGCCCACGCCCGTCAGGGCCGCGGCCAGAGCCGCGGCAGTCAGGAATTGCTGCTTGTTCATGAGGTTCGAGGCTAAGTGTTCGAGGAGCCCGCGACTAGCCGCTCAGATGCGCATGCATCTATCGATGGGATTCATGAATGCCCGGGTCACTTCTTCCGACCCTTGACGGTGCGAACCGGCTGCCGCGCCCACGCCGGCTAGCCAAGCATCCGGGCCACCTCTAGACTTTGGCTTTTCCGCCCGTTCGTGGTCGGCTCCGAAGGCTACCGCGCGTTGGACACACGCCGGGCGATCAAGGCCCCGTTGATTCCCTGACGACCCGGCTTGCTCCCAGGAGAAACCATGAAAATCTTCCGACCTGGCAGCCAAGCCTCCGTCAAGGGGCCGGCCGAGTACATCACCGGCATGAGGATGCTCGAAGGGCTGGCGCGGCGGGGTCGAATCACCGCCGGGCTGCAGACCTTGGCCGAGCGGGGCAACTCGACCGTGCACCTCGAGCGCTGATTCCTTGCCACGCGACGATTTCAACGATCTGCTCGCGTTCATCGCCGTGGGGCGCGAGCGCAGCTTCACGCGCGCGGCGGCACGCCTCGGCGTATCCCCGTCGGCGCTGAGCCACAAGATTCGCGGCCTGGAGACCCGGATGGGCGTGCGTCTGCTGACGCGCACCACGCGCAGCGTGGTGCCGACCGAAGCCGGCGAACGCCTCATGAGCACCGTGGAGCCGCAGTTCGAAGCGATCAAGGCCGAGCTCGAAGGCCTGTCCGAATTCCGCGACACGCCGGCCGGCACCGTGCGCATCACTGCGGTCGACACGGTGGCCGATCTGGTCATCTGGCCGCGGATTGCACCGCTGCTGCTGCAGTACCCCGACATCAAGATCGAGATCGACACCGGCTACCGCCTGGCCAACATCGTCGAGGAGCGCTACGACATCGGCGTGCGGTCCGGCGAGGCCATTGCCAAGGACATGGTCTCGGTTCGGATGACGCCAGACTTCCGGCGCGTGATCGTCGGCGCCCCGGCGTACTTCGCCGAGCATCCCGTGCCGCAGACACCGCACGACCTGCTGCAGCACAACTGCATCACGCTGCGGCTGGCGACACGCGGCGGTCTGTTCGCCTGGCCCCTGGTGCGCAAGGGGCAGACTGAGCGAGTGCAGGTGAAAGGACAGGTCACGCTCAACGGCAGCTACCAGATCCTGCAGGCGGCGTTGGACGGTTGCGGCCTGGCGTTCACGCCGGAGTACCTCGCCCGGCCCCATGTGGAGGCCGGCCGTCTTCGCTATGTGATGGAAGACTGGTTTCCGACCTCGTCGGGCTTTCACATGTACTACCCGAGCCGGCGCCAGAAGACACGGGCAATGCAATTGGTCATCGATGCGCTGCGGTGGCGCGGTGGGTCGGCCTGACCGTGAACGACGCTTGGGCAGGCAGCTGTCGGGCCCCTAGCCGTCATTCCTTGAGGCGCAAGGCGTCGACCACCAGCGCAAAGATGCGCGCCGAATGGCGCCGATTGGGGTAGTACATGTGCAACCCCGGGAACACAGGGCACCACGGCTGCAGCACCGCCTGCAGGCGTCCTGTCTTCAGGTGCGGCAGGACCAGATCCTCCGGCAAGAAGGCCAGGCCGCAACCGCTCAGTGCAGCAGCGAGCATCTGGTAGACCCCGTTGAATGTCGCTTGGCCACCTACACGCACCTGCAGTTCCTGTGCACCGTTCGCGAGCTCCCAGGCATACAGGCCGCCACTGCTCGCCAGCCTCAACGTGATGCAGTTGTGCTGCAGCAGGTCATGCGGGGTCGAAGGCGCGCCCCGGGCCGCAAAGTACGCAGGTGACCCGACGATCGTCATCCGTTGATCCCGAGACAGGCGCACGGCGACCATGTCCTTGGCCACCTGGTCTCCCCAACGCACTCCGATGTCGAAGCGCTCGCTCACGATGTCCACCATCCGGTAGTCGGCGCTGATCTCGATCGCCAGGCCCGGGTACTGCTTCAGCAGGGGTACCAGGCGAGGCCACAGGACGGTATCGACGGCATGGTCGATCGCTGTGATGCGAACCGTGCCGGCCGGCACGACGGCTTCGTCACTGACCGCGGCGACTGCGGATTCGATCTCGACCAGCCTCGGTGCGACCGTCTCGAGCAAGCGTTCGCCTGCCTCGGTGGGTACCACGCTGCGCGTGGTGCGCGTCAGCAGACGCACGTCCAGCCGGGCTTCCAAGGTAATGATGGTGTGGCTCAACGAGGACTGCGATACGCCGAGCTTCGAAGCCGCCCGCGTGAAACTTCGTTCTCGCGCCACGGCCATGAAGGCCAGCAGATCACTGATGGAATTTCGCTTCATTCGATCGAACCCGCAACTGGTGATGCGCGGGTCAGGATCGTAGCAAGCCTCCTGCGTCGCGGGCCCGCTGTCGTGCCCCCCTACTCCGCAGTGATCCCGGCGCTCCGGATCACCTCACCGAGCCGGCGGATGTCTTCCCCGATCGAATGGGCGAACTGCTCCGGCGCCGCAGTTTCGGGCCGATAGTAGAGATGCACGAGGCTGCTGCGCATCTCCGGCGTGGCCACCGCCTTGGCAATGTCGGTGCTGATCCGCGTCACGAGATCTTTCGGTGTTCCCTTGGGAGCGAGCACGCCGTACCAGGCGCCGATCTTGAATCCGGGCTCGGAGTGACACCAGGCTGCTGACCGAACCGAGCAGGAAAGTGTGGCGATCGGTCGCGTTCGCCACGTGCTCGGCCGCCAGCACGGTGCCTGCGCCGAGCTTGTTCCACGATGACCGGTTGCTTCCAGATGGCTTCGAGCTTCGGCGCCAGCATGCGCGCGATTCGGCGCGCGAATGCGAGTGGATGGGTCTGTAGTGCGTGCACCCTCACGTCACTCATTTGCATGCCGGTATGTCGCCCACCTTGGATCTCTCAAGAATCGGGATAGGGGCCGGTCAGTAAAGACCGGACCCCTCCCACACCACCCGGCATGCGGGTCCGCACCGGGCGGTTCGAGAAGTTGAGGTCAGCACAGGC
>NZ_BAABGJ010000045.1:0-2540 GCF_039541515.1 Variovorax defluvii | reverse complement strand
CCCCCAGCGCTGCCGGGGTCTCGCGCAACCTCTACAAGCAGTTCGACGTCCCGGCCCGGGGCGTGATCGTCAACAACGCGCGCTCGAACGTGCAGTCGGCTCTCGGGGGCTGGATCCAGGGCAACCCCTACCTGGCGACCGGCCCGGCGCGAATCATCGTCAACGAGGTCAGCTCCAGCAACCCCTCCCTTGTCAACGGCCCGGTCGAGATCGCGGGCCAGCGTGCGGAGTTCATCCTGGCGAACCCGTCGGGCATCTCGGTGAACGGGGGCACGTTCATCAACGCAGCCGGGGTGACGCTCACGACGGGAGCGCCGCAGTACAACGCCGCGGGCGGACTCGACAGCTACGTCGTGCGAAGCGGCCAGGTCCACCTCGACGGGCTGGGCCTGGATGCCAGCAAGGCCGACTACGCCGCCATCCTTGCGCGCGCCGTGCAGATCAATGCGGCGCTGCATGCCAAGGATCTGAAGGTGGTGACCGGAGCCAACACGATCTCGGGTGACCGCACCCGGATCACGCCGACCACGGGCACCGGTGCCAAGCCGGTCTTTGCATTGGACACGGCCGCGCTTGGCGGCATGTATGCGAACCACATCTTCCTGGTGGGCACGGAACACGGCCTGGGCGTGCGCAACGGCGGCAACTTCCTGGCCCCGGGCGAGATGGTGATCACGGCGGATGGGCGGCTGGAGAACAAGGGCACGATCGAGGCGCAGCGCCTGCAGATCGCCGCGGCCGGCGACATCGACAACCGCGGGGGCACGATGCGCCAGACCGGCGGCGCCGGGCTCACCGTGACGGCGGACCGCCTGAGCAACACCGGGGGCGTGATCGGGGCCGAGCCGGTGAGCGTGGCCGCGAGCAGCGGCTCGGTGAGCGCGAGTGCGGGCAGTGGCAGCGCGGCGGCAGGGCCCGCGGCCGCTGGCAGCGGCGGGGCGGGCGCTGTCACGACGTCCGCCCCATCCCGGCCGGGCGCCATCACCGCAGCCGGGGCGATCCTCAACGACGGCGGGCGCATCTTCCCAAGCGGTCCCGTCGTGCTGAACACAGCGCAGATCGACAACACGGGTGGCTCGATCTCGGTAGCGAACCTGGCCGTCAGCGGGCCACGCTTCAGCAACGCAGGCGGGAGCCTCCACGTCAGCAACAGCTTCAGCGCCGACGTCGGCGAATTGAACAACGCGGGCGGTACCTTGCGCGCCGGCAATCTGGCCATCGCCACGAGCGGCGACTTGGTCAACACCGATGGCACTCTCGCCAGCGACAGCGATGCCGGCATCCAGGCGGGCGGGCAGTTGCTCAACACGCGCGGAACGATCTCGGCGGCCCGCCACACGACCCTCAGCGCGGGCAGCGTGCAAGGCGCCGGTGTGCTCGGTGCCGGTGTGCAGGCCGAGGGCCAGCTCGGCAGCGCGGGCGATCTGCGCGTGACGAGCACCGGCGCGCTGGAGGCCGGGGGGCACAACCTCGCCGCGGGCGAGATGATGCTGCGGGGCGCGAGTGTCGATCTGTCCTCCAGCACCACCCGCGCCGCCCGCATCGCACTGACGGCGAGCCATGGCAACGTCATCACCAGCGGCGCGACGATCACCACGCCCGGATCGCTGAGCGCGACGGCCGACAACCAGGCCAGCCAGAGCCTGGTCCACCGGGGCGGCAAGCTGGAAGCCGGGCAGATGCGCCTGAACGTCTCCAACCTCGCCAACACCCATGGCGGCCGGATCCTGCAGACCGGCTCGGCGGACACGCACATCAGCGTCGGGGGTGCCCTGGACAACAGCGCCGGCACCATCGCCAGCAACGGCTCCATCACCCTTGCCGCGGGCAGCTTGAAGAACGATGCCGGTCGCATCACGGCCCTGGGCGACCTGGGCATCAGCCCCGACGGGACTGCGAGCAACGTGGGCGGCACGCTGGCAGCCACGGGCCACGTCGAGATCCGGTCGGGCTTCTTGAACAACGATGCCGGCCTGATCCAGTCCGGCGCGGCCATGGTGATCGACACCCATGGCCAGCAGCTCATCAACACCCATGCATCCGGGCATGCAAGTGGCCAGGGCGGCATCGCCAGCGGCGGCACCTTGCGCCTGTCGACCGGCCACCTCGCCAATACGGCCGGCTTCATCGGCGCGAAGAATGCCCTGCGTGCCGACACCCGGAGCTTCGCCAACACGGCAGGCGGCCTCGTGCTCGGCCAGTCCATCGCGGTCACGGGCGACACCGGCACCGGCCGAACGCATCCCCGAGTCCGAATCCCCGTGCCATCGCATCGACCGCGTGCGATGGGTCGGCGAGCAGTCCGACGCCTTTCGGTGGGCCGTGGCCGATCTCTCGGGCCCAGAGCGCAATGACGACCCCGTCGGCCGCTGCCTGGGCGCCAGGGGCGTCGAAGTGGTCCGCGCGCGTGCCCATCAAGCCGTCGTCGCTCGCGGCTACGTCACCACCCGCGTGGAGATTGCGCCGCAGAGCCTGTCGACCGGTACCTTGAGCTTCTCACTGGTGCCCGGCCGCGTCGCAGCCATTCGCACAACGCCCGA
>NZ_BAABGJ010000044.1:0-1315 GCF_039541515.1 Variovorax defluvii | reverse complement strand
GACCTTGAGGGCGAGCACGCCGTGGCAGCCTGAAGGGAACAGCAAGACCACCCTCCCGCCCCTCTGTCCTGCGCCTCTGCCTCACTGGCGTCCTGCCTTGAACTTCTCGGCAGCGCGGTGAAGGCCGGGGTGCGAGCCCCGGCCTGGCCGCCTCAGCGGCCGATGCGCCGCAGCGCCGCCTTCCACAGGCCGGTGTTCAACCGGACGTTCTCGCGGATCGCACGGATGCCGCGGGTACGCATCGCCCGGCCTGTCGCAGTGCGGCCGCAAACGCCGCCGGTGACGACTGCCTCCTGCACCGCGTTGAAGGTCTTCCAGACATCGTCACCGATGTCGGCCATGCGCCGGCGCTCCAGCAGCTGCGCCGGCTGCACCGGCGGCTCGGTCGCGCCCGGAAAGCGCAGCGCCAGCGCCTCGCGTGCGAAGTCCAGCTGCTGCCCGCCCGAAAGCTGCGTGCCGCGCATCTGCTCGACCGCCTCGCCCACCAGGCCGAACTCGCGCGTGATCCGCTGCGCCGCCTCCACCACGTTGGCCAGCACGTTGCCGCGGTGACTGACATGGATCAGCCCGAAGTCGCCGATCGCCGTCAGCATCCCGTTGGTGCACACCGGCCTGAATAGCCCAGCGCGTAGCTGGTACGCGCTGCGCCCGTCGTGCGAGTTGATCAGCACGATCTCGCCCAGCACGTCGTCCAGCGACAGGCACTGCACCACCGGCTGGAAGCGCAGCATGTGCTGTGCGTAGCCCGCGTTGCCGTCGCGCGAGCGGGTCTGCACCGCCAGCGTCGGCTCGAAGCCCGCATCGATCAGGGCGGTGACGATCTCGCGCGAGCTGATGAACACGTACCTGGGTCCGGTGCAGCCGGCCGCTCGGTCCGCAAACACCGCCGGCGCGCTGTGCGCCAGGTCCTGCAGCGAAAGGGAGGTCCTGGCGGCGAAGGTGAAGGAAGAGGAAGAAGTCATGATGAGCTCCTGGCGTGACACAGGCGGGATTGCCTGCGTCGCCCCTGGCTCACGCGGCAGCGCAGCGGTCAAGGTTCGAAGACGGCCGTCAGGCCGCAAGCGCCCGCGAGGGCGCGCAGACCTTGAGCGCGAGAACCGCGTGATACGCTGACCGGACACAGGCAACCCCAACCCACCCCTGCACGGGAGCGGAGCGGCCAGTACGAGGCGAAGCGAGACGGCCGCAGTACGAGTCGTCGAGAAGAAGCTTGGCGGAGCGCGCGCTGGCGTCAGCGCATGCCATCCACGCCCACCTGGTCGGCGATGCGCTGGATGCGCGCCGCGACTTCCAGCAGCCGCTGCCGGTCGGCCTC
>NZ_BAABGJ010000043.1:0-6137 GCF_039541515.1 Variovorax defluvii | reverse complement strand
CGCGCACAGCGGGGTCGCCTTTCTTTGGTTACTTTCTTTGGCGAGACAAAGAAAGTGACTCGCCCGCCGGGGCGAATTCCCGGCTCCTGCGCCAAACAACGAGCAAGGCAAAAACCAAGGCCCGAACGCCAAGTCCAAGCCAAAAAAAGACCAACGCAAAACCAAAGGCCCAGTGCCCTCACCCCCTCCCAGAGAAAGAGTTAGCAAGCCAACGCCAGCCACCCCCAAGAGGTCCAACGTCCTCATCGCCGCCCAAGCACCGTCTCGTCGTCGATCTCGACCCTCCCCTCCTCCAGATCAATCCTGCTGCGCATCAAGAACTCCAGCGGCACCGGCTGCGCCCAAAGCTGCCCCCGGATCTGGAGGCCGATGCGGTTGTGGGAGTCGAGAGCCGAGCCTTCCATGACGAGTTCCACTTCGAGTGTGCGAGGCAGGATGCGAGGCTCGAACTGCAGTATGGCGTTCTTCAGAGCCTGTTCCATGCTGACACGCTGAACGGACGACGTGAACTGGCCGGACAGCATAGGCAATCCGTAATTGAGCACCGAGCGTGCCGCGTTGGGATAACGCTTGTCGTCGAAGGCCAGCCCGTGCCCCGTCGCGTTGAGCAGCCAGGACAGGTCGCGCAGCATGGCCTGTCGCAATGCCTGCCGCGTGAGGGTGCGCTTGTCGTCGCTTTCGCGCTGTTCATGCGGCGCGTCGTCGACGAGCCGGTCGAGCAGCGAAGGCTGCAGGCGCTCCTGCGCGACCTGTTGTTCAGCCACCGGCGCCTTCCTCCGGCACCCGCGCGGCCGCTTCGGAGAAGAGGATCTCGCGCACGTCCAGCATGGCGTGCTCCTCCCCATCGTCGCCGCTGAACATGCGCTGGCCCCAGCCGGCCCAGACCTCGGGCCGCAGTTCGCGCCACTCGGTCTTGCGCGACAGCTGCAGGGCGCCGTCGCTGCAGTCCTGCGAGCCCTCGTAGCGCGTGGGCACCAAGGCCAGCGTCTCGCCGCCGTTCTCGAACTGCAGGTGCGCCGGCAGCCACACGCAATCGCGCAGGTCTTCCGGCGGGTCGAACTTCACGTGGGCCAGGCGAGCGAAGGGAATCCAGTAGTAGCGCCCGTTGACGAAAGCCTCCAGCACGGGGCCCAGCCGCATGTCGGCATCGGCCAGCCATTCGAAAGGCTTTCCGTCCAGCGTGCCCGGCGTGGCCGGCGCCGCATCGAAGGCGCGTGCGCGCAGGTCCTCGGC
The DNA here is from genome assembly GCF_039541515.1 of Variovorax defluvii. Lineage (NCBI taxonomy): Bacteria > Pseudomonadati > Pseudomonadota > Betaproteobacteria > Burkholderiales > Comamonadaceae > Variovorax > Variovorax defluvii. The sequence continues at coordinate 4,904 of NZ_BAABGJ010000043.1, read as the reverse complement.
CAGCGCCGCATCGCCGGTGCCCTGGCGCAGCAGCGATTCGATCAAGAGCGCGAGCCACTCCTCCGGTTGGCCGAACACCATCGGCGTGCGCTTGCCGGCGAACACCTCGGCGCGCAGGCCCTCGCAGCGGATGGCCTCGCCGTAGACCTGCTTCATCGGAACGGCGAGCGCATCGAGTTCGGCAGCCACGCCGAGCTGGTTGAGCGCACGCTCCCACTGGCCCATCACGCACAGCAATTGGGCCATGAAGACGCGCAGCTTCGCATCGCCCGGCCTGGCGCGAACCTCATCGCTCAGCGCCTTGAGCGCGCCTGCCGGATCGGCGGCCTGCAGGAGTTCGGCGGATCGTGTCATGGCAGTCTTTCAGTCGTTGTTCATCACGCAGCTGCGGACCGCGCCGCGCTGGCCCGTGGCCTTCTGCGGCGCGGAGCGCAGCTCGACCTTCCGGTAGTGGAAGAAGATGATTTCGCAAGGCCGCCGCGGCATGCCGCCGGTCAGGATCGAATGGGTGTCGACGCGCGCGCCCTCCAGCACGATCTCGAGCGTGGGCTGCATGTCCTTCGACGAATCGCCGCCGGCCTTGAAGACCGAGAGCTGGACCTTGATGTCGCTGTCCTGGTTCTTCATCAGGCTGGCGATGGAGGCGGTGGCCGCATCGCAGTTGCGCACGACGATCAGGGGGTGGTTGCGCACCTTGCCCTTGCTCGCACCCGGCGGTGTCTTGACCTCGGCAAGGTACGCGTAGCCGGCAATGTCCATGCGCTGCTTGCCGTCCTCGTATTCGCGCTTGGACTCGCCCTCCATGACGGTGCCCTTGTTCTCGATGAGCATGGCGAAGTCGTTGTCGCTGGGGCCCGTCATGTGGTCGAGCAGGCGCAGGGCCTCGTCGGGGTCCAGGGTTCCGTCGATCGTCCAGGCCATCTGCAGCTCCTCGAATGAATGAATGAACAAGTGAATGAGGACCTCGCCCCTGTTTCCGGGCTCGATCGCGATGCATCGACAGGCGGGTCGCAGGCGTGCATGGTCAGTCGTCGACGCAGGTGCCCTCGTCAGGGACGAGGCATTGCGGCAGATCGGCGCCCACCGCCGCGCCGCGGGTGCGGATGCTGGAGCTCGCGGCCGCCGCCACGGCCTGGCCGCGCGGCAGCAGGATCCAGAGCTGCCCGCGCTCCTTCATGCGCCGGGCCTGTGCGGCGGCCTGCTGGCCGTTGCCGAAAAAGTAATCGGCCCGCACCGCGCCGCGGATGGCGCCGCCGGTGTCCTGCGCGATGGTGAGGCGCTGCATGGGCGAGCCGGTGCCCGGCGCGCGGGTGGAAACGAACACGGGGTAGCCCAGCGGCGTGCTGCGCGGGTCGACCGCGATCGAGCGGCCGGCCTGCAGCGGCACGCCGAAGGCGCCCACCGGCCCGCTCGCACCGCCGCCTGCCTCCTTGAAGAAGACGTAGCTCGGGTCCTTGATGCCGGAGCCGAGCACGGGGCTGGTCGCGCGCCGGCCGGGGACCACCACCGCGCCGCTGGCGGCCGGCAGGGCCAGGGTGAAGCCCCGGGTGCGGATCACCGCGCCGTCGTCCGGTTCGTCCTCGCCGTCGTCGAGTTCGAGTTCGATGCCCAGGCCGCGGGTCTTGACGCGGCTGAGGGGTTTTCCGGAGGACGACTGCGCGAGCGTCGGACGGAAAGGCTGGCCGTTCTGCTCGGCATAGGCGACGCGGATGAGCTCGCCGTTGGGCAGGCGGATGCGGCCCGAGCCCTGGATCTGCATCTCGTAGAGCGCGGTGGCGCTGCTGACGAAGGCCAGCACGCGGGCATTGGGCGCGCCCTTGGTCTCGATCTCCTCGCGCGTGTAGTAAGGCAGCAGGCGCCGGCCTTCGACGCGCAGTCGCACCTTGCGGTCCAGCGTGTCGCGCGTGATGCCGGAGAGGTCCAGCGCGTACAGGCCCGGTGCGCCCATGTCGCGGGTGGACAGGCCCTGCTGCACCTCCACGTTGCGGCCGACGATGCGCGCGGCCACCACGCCGTTGCCGCGCGGCAGTTTGCGCGCATCGGCGAAGAGCATGTCCTCGGGCTGTCCGTACACCGGGTAGATGTAGGGCGGCGCATAGGTGCGGCTGCCGGCGATCTCGGGCTCGAAGTAGCCGGTGACCACGCCGTCGGGCCGCCGGTCGTCGTCGCGGATCTGGTAGGCCGAGAACTCGCGCTCGAAGAAGCTGCGGATGGCGGGATTGCTGGTGGCATCCACCGCGGCGGCGCGCTGGCAGATCTGGCGCCACTCGGTCCCGCGGCCTGTCAGCACCTTGCAGCTGCCCATGAAGGCCGGCCAGCTCTCGGAGAAATCGTCCCGGCCCCAGCCCGGCACGGCGTCGAAGCCCACCGCGGTGTAGGTGGCGAGCTGGGTCGAGAAGGTGCGCGCCTGGCCCGCGATGCTGGCGTTGGCGCTCGGCGGACGCGCCGGCGCCGGTTCGGGCGCGGCAGCCACGGGCGCGGGTGCCGGTGCGGGCGCGGCCGCCGGCCTCACCGGCGCCGATGCAGTCGCGGGTGCAGGGGCCGGCGCCGGGGCCGTGGCGCAGGCCGCCAGCGTGGCCGCCACGGCCGCGGCTGCGCTCCAGCGTGCGGGGCCGCGCAGGAAAGAGAAGGGGATGCCGATCAGGGGATTCATGCTGCGCTCCGGATCTGAACGCATCGGGCTTCGGGCCCGACGCTCTGATGACGATTACTTCTCCGTGATCTTGAAGAACGCGGTGCCATAGCTTTCCTTGCAGGGCGTGCCGGACGGACACACGGGCTTGCCCAGCAGCGGTGCCGGCCCACTGCCGCGCGCGGCCTCCAGCGCGGCCAGCACCGGCAGGGGAAATTGCGGGAACACGCCCTCGCTCTGGATGCCGGAGCTGCTGAAGTCGCGCTCGTGCTCGCTGACCAGCACGGCGAACTGGTTCACGCCGGGCGGGCCGCCCGCGTCCATGGGCCAGGAGGCGCGCGGCAGCGCGAGGCTGGCGCCCGCGGCGATCTTGTTGTACTTGTCCAGCAGGTTCGGGAAGAGCAGGAACATCTCGCCGCCGCTGGACAGCAGGTAGACGTAGACGAAGCCTTCGCGCTTGCTGCGCACTTCGAAGCCCAGCTTGTCCTTGCCGACCGTGACCTCGGCCTTGCGGGGGCTGGCCGACACGTCGAAGCCGGGCGTGGCGCCTTCGGCCAGGGCCTGCAGCGACTCGGCCGGCGTGCGCGCCCGCGGCGGCGGAGGCGGGGGTGGCGGTGGCGGCGCGGGGGCCTGCGCGACCTGCGCCGCGGGCGGGGGCGCGGGCGCGACGGTGGCAGTGCCGTTGCGGCCACCCTCGTCGCCGCGGCCCTGCAGCCACCACCAGCCGCCGGCGGCGGCGAGCACGGCCACCGAGGCCACGGCCGCGATCACCATGCCCTGGCCCTTGGACTGCATCGCGGGTGCGGCGGGCGGAGGGGGCGGCATGACGGTGCGCGCGCCGCCCGCCTGCGTCGCGGGCACTGGGCGGATCACCGTGGCCCCGCCCTCCAGTCCGAGCGCCTCGCGCAGCGCGGCCATGGACTGCGGGCGCGACTCGGGCCGCACGCCCAGGCCGGCGTCGATCGCGGCCAGCAGGCCGGGGCTGTAGCGCTGGCGCAGCGCTTCGTTGCCGGCCAGCGGGGCGTAGGTGTCGTTCAGCAGCCGCGCCACCGACGGCGGCGGCGCGCGCCCGCACACGGCCACGTGCATCACGGCGGCCAGCGCGTACACGTCGGTCCACGCGCCCTGCGACATGTCCGGCATCTCGGCGTACTGCTCGATGGGGGCGTAGCCCGGCTTGAGGATGACGGTGATGGCCTGCGTCTTGTCGGTGATCACGCGCCGGGCGGCACCGAAGTCCAGCACCACCGGCCGGCCCGAGCCTTCGAGCAGGATGATGTTGTCCGGCGCGATGTCGCGGTGGTAGCAGTTGGCGGCATGCATCACGGCGAGCGCCTGCGTCACGCCGTCCATGATGCGCAGCAGCCAGCCTTCGTCGACGCCGCCACCGGACGCCTGCCTGGCCTGCAGGGCCTGGCGCAGGGTGTCGCCGCGGTAGAAGGGCATCACCATGTAGGTGGTGCCGCGCTCCTGCCAGAAGCGGTAGACCTTCAGCAGCGAGGGGTGGTCGAACTGGGCCAGCAGGCGGGCTTCGTTGATGAAGCTGCGCATGCCGAGGTCGAAGGTTTCTCGGTGCTGCTCGGAGAGGGGGACGACGGTGCCATCGCCTTGGCGGGTGGAGAGGGAGCTGGGGAGGTATTCCTTGATGGCGACGACACGCTCCAGGGTCGGGTCCCAGGCCTCGTAGACGACGCCGAAGCCGCCCTGGCCGACGATGCGCGTGACCTCGAATTCGGCCAGGTGGCTGCCGATGGGGAGGAGGCCAGCCTGCGTGTTGGCGCCGCTCCGGGAGGCGGCGGTGGGAGCGATGGTGGGGGCGCCGCTGTTGATGACGGTGGCGCCGTCGTCCTGTTGCGCGCTGGAGGGGGCGGGGCGGGTGGTGATGACCTGGGTGGGGTCGTCGTCCGAAGGGGTGGGGCGGGGTTGGTCGGTCATGGGGCCGCCTCCTGTGAGGCTGTGCCTTGCTTGATCTGACTTTGGGAGGGGGTGCGGGTTCTCGGCCTTTGTTTCGGCGCTGCGCTGGTTGTTGCGCAGGAGCCGGGAAATCGCCGCCTGGGCCTTTGTTTTGGCCTTGCCTGTTGTTTGGCGCAGGAGCCTTGAATTTGCCTCTTGGGTCTTTGTTTTGGCCTTGCTTGTTGTGTGGCGCAGGAGCCTTGAATTTGCCTCTTGGGTCTTTGTTTTGGCCTTGCTTGTTGTGTGGCGCAGGAGCCGGGAATTCGCCCCGGCGGGCGAGTTACTTTCTTTGTCTCGCCAAAGAAAGTAACCAAAGAAA
>NZ_BAABGJ010000042.1:0-1138 GCF_039541515.1 Variovorax defluvii | reverse complement strand
CAAGGCAGGACGCCAGTGAGGCAGAGGCGCAGGACAGAGGGGCGGGAGGGTGGTCTTGCTGTTCCCTTCAGGCTGCCACGGCGTGCTCGCCCTCAAGGTCTGCGCGCCCTCGCGGGCGCTTGCGGCCTGACGGCCGTCTTCGAACCTTGACCGCTGCGCGCGCCGTGTCGCCGGACGGTCCCGGGCAATCCCGCCCGCAACCGTTGAAGGAGCACACCATGTTCAATTTCATCACCGAAGCGCAGCGCGAGCAGCTGATCGCCCACGGCCGGACTTCGCGAGCGACCGACGACTTCGATCCCTATCCGGTGGTCAAGCTGTTCACGCCCGATGCCGGGGCGACTTGGTTGCTGTCCGAACTGGACGAGACGGGTCAGGTCGCCTTCGGCTTGTGCGACCTGGGGCTCGGCAGTCCCGAGCTGGGGCTGGTAGACCTGCACTCGCTGGCGGCCGTGCGCGGCCTGATGAACCTGCCGATAGAGCAGGACCTGCACTTTCGGCCCGACAAGCGGCTGAGCGCTTACGCGCGCGAGGCGCGTGCGGCCGGGCGCATCCAGGCCTGAGCGCGCAGACCCGTCGCAGCCGCCGCCGGCAGGGCCGGCGGCCAAGCCTCGCGTGGTGGCGCGCACCACGGCGCGCGAGCGCTGTTCCTTGGCCGCCGCGGGCCTTGGCCTTCGCCTTGGCCTGGGCTCAGCGCATTTTGTGGGGCCTTCGGTGCTCAGCGGTTGGCCCATTCGTCGACGAAGTCCCGCGCCTTGCCATCCAGGGCCCAGAGCGCCGACCTCCGGTCGCCGCGTGGCGTCCTGAGGCCGGCCGGTCGGGCGCTTCGCCCGCAAGATGCATCGACGGTCGTCTAGGCAGAGCCTTCGCGCTGGTGCCTGTTGGGTCGTCGTGGTCCGATCGGCATGCCTTGGGCAGCAGCACGTTCGTGCAATGCAACGATCTTGTCTTGGGCGCCCCAGCGGCTGCGCCGCTGTCGGGCTGCTCCAGGTTCGCGCCTTCGCGCTCATCCCCTGGCGGGGACGGCCTGCGGCCGCGTTGCGCATCCCTGGCGCGGCAGCCGCAGGCTGCCTGCAGGGGACTGGCGTCCCCTGAACTTCCATTGATCAGACGTGCCTGCGGCACGTGGTGGCGCTCG
>NZ_BAABGJ010000041.1:0-510 GCF_039541515.1 Variovorax defluvii | reverse complement strand
CACGGGACTGCCCGAGCGTGTCGCCGTGCTGGAAGACGAGCGCTGGCTGAGGTGGGTCTTCGTTGTCGCATTGGAGTTCGCATTGGCAGCGGCTGCCGGAACACCAAGGGCAATGGAAGGCGCTGCAGTCTTGCGAGCATTGCCGCTCTGGATCTGCGCGGCAGCGATGCCGCCTGCAAGCGATGTGGCAACGGCCACGACAACGGCGCAGGCGCGCGCGAGCTTGGGCATGGGAACCCCCTGGAAGTTTTTGTTGGAGAACTGGCTGCACGCACCGCGCGTGCAGCAGCGAGAGCAAGACCAGCCGGTCTGCTAAGGCGTGGTGGTCACCACCGAGCTTCGATTGCCTGCAGCGTCGTAGCTGTAGGTGATCGTGGTGGTGGAAGCGCCGCTGGTGTAGACGGTGCTGGCCAAACGGCCCAGCGCGTCATACGTGAAATTCACCGAGCCGGCATGGGCGGCGAGCACTGCGGTGCAAAGGCAAGCGGCAAGGACTGTGCGGCTCCACAT
>NZ_BAABGJ010000040.1:0-25184 GCF_039541515.1 Variovorax defluvii | reverse complement strand
CCTTTCTTTGGTTACTTTCTTTGGCGAGACAAAGAAAGTAACTCGCCCGCCGGGGCGAATTCCCGGCTCCTGCGCCAACCAACAAGCAAGGCCAAAACAAAGGCCCAAGAGCCAAATTCAAGGCTCCTGCACCACACAACCAGCAAGGCAAAAACCAAGGCCCACTGCCCTCACCCCCAACCTCTCTTAAAGCGAGAGGAAGACGGAGCAAGGCAGTGCTCTCACCCGCTCCCAAACGGCGAGGCAGCAAGGCCAAGCGAACGCCCTTCAAAACCCCACCTCCTGCCGCCCCGACTCAGCCCCATACCCAAATAGCGCCTCGAACTGATCGTCCTGCGGCAACCCTTGGCTCGTCATCCCCGGCCCCCGCTCCGCCACCGGGTCCGTGAACCACAGCGAGTGCCCCACCTCCGGCAAGGCCAACGGCCGATGCTCCCCTGCCTCACCCTCCCCCAGGGCATCCGCATACCCCTCGAACAACCCCCGCAGCCGCTCGTCGAAGCGCAGCGCATCGAAGTCATGCTCCAGCCCTTCCAGCGCCGCCTGCGCAGCCAGCATCCACCACCGCTGCGTCCGCGCCAGCACCTCCCCCTCCAGCGCGGTGCGCGAAGACACCAGCTCCGCCGCCAGAGTGAAGGGGAAGTACCGCCCCACCCCATCGACCGAAGGCATCATCACCCCCAGCCAGCTGCGCCCCCCGATCACCCCCTCGCCCAACACGAAGCACCACAAGGGCGCGCGAAGGTAGCGCTCGGTCCAGTCCGGACGCCGCGACCGCATCCGCCCCAACCCCGCCTGCAGCCACCGGTCCCACAGATCCCGGAACTCGACCGGCATGCGCCGCTGGGCAAAGTCCCCCATGCCAGGCAGCTTGCCGAACCAGCCCGGTGCGAGCGTGAAGCCTTCGTCCTGTTGCATTCAAAGTCCTTCGGGGCAGGCGAACTCGCGCAGCTCGCGCAGGCGGATCGGATGCTGAACGCTGTTGGTGGTGACTTCGAATCGGGTCTTGCGCGCGCCGATCTGGAAGGTGATGAAGAACTTCTCCGGCGCATCGCCGGCTTCGAGCTGGCCGTCGTCGAGCACGCGGAACAAGGCCCAGGGCCCATCGACCGCCATGCCCGAAGGCCCGCTCGCCGCAGGCGGACTGACCTGCACGCGTACCTGGTTGCTGCCCTTGGGCCCGGGCCACTGGATCGCCATCGGCACCACCGGCCCGTGCGCGTACTTCACCAGCTGGCCGTCGACGTCGAGGATGAACTGGGTGATCCCCGCATCCATCTCCACCGGCTTGAAGTCCAGCCGCATCGCGGGCGTGCGGCCGGCGGCGCGGAAGAAGATCTCCTTGATGCGCGCCGCGCGCTCGAACTGCGCGACGGCCTGCACCGTGATCGCACCCTGCTCCGCCACCGGCCGGTAGCGCCAGGGCCGGGTGCTGGTGTCGACCAGCGTGGCCAGGCGCTTCTGGAAGAAGTCGTCCATCAGCCCGCCAGGGCCGAACATCTGGCCGAAGTCCTCGGGCAGCACGTCACGCTTGCTGTTCTGCACGAAGGGGTAGCGGCCCGCAATGGCACGGTGGCAGAACTCGGTCACCGGCCGCAGGTCCTGGCTCAGGCTGCCGCGCTCGGCCACGCGCGCCTGCACGGCGCCGGTCTGGCTGAGGTTCTCGACCATGGAACGCACCGGCTCGGGCAGGCGCATGGCATCGGAGCGCAGCTTGGCCGCCACGTCGCCCGGCGGTGGCGCGCTGCGGCTCTTGACGGCGCTGTCGACCGCGGTGAGATACACGTACACCTCGTTGAAGAGCTTGAGCGCGTCGTCGATCGGCGCGGGCCCGCCCGGCGTGGGCGAGGCGACGAGGCGGCGCAGCGCCTCGAAGCGGTCGTCAACGATGCTCTCGATGCGCTTGCCGGCGGGCAACTGCCTGTCGGGCTCGCTGCCGAACAGGTTCTCCAGGTTGCGACGGGTGTTGCGCACGGTGTCGGCGGCACGGGCAACGGCGTCCTTGGCCTGCTCAGGCGGAGTCAGCGTGGTCTCCTTGACCGCCGCGCGCAGGAAGGCGGCCAGCGGCGAGCCGGCGCCCGAGAGGATGCGCGCCATGTCGATGTTCTTGTCCAGGCCGGTGGCGCGCACCAGGCGGACGTCGGCCAGCAGTGCCTCCCACACCTTCACGTATTCCTCCAGGTAGAGGCGGCGCACGCGGTCGGTCAGCGCGCCGAGGGCGGCGGCGTCGCGCAGGCGGTCGGCTGCGCCGCGCTCCTGGCCCAGCACCCACGGGTCTTCGCTGGCGAGCAGGCCGGCGACCACCACCACCTCGTTCTGGAAGGCCTTGTGGTAGCCGTCATACGTGAACATGCCGGGCACGCCCTCGGTCAGGGGCTTGCCGCTGGCGCGCTCGAAGACCAGCGGCCCCGAGGGCCCGGCGGCACGGGCGACGCTGAAGGGCGGGATGTCCTTGCCCAGGCGCTGGCGCTTGAGGCGGCTGAAGATGCGCGCCTCCAGCGGGTAGCTGGCGAGCACGGCGCGCACGTTGCGCACCAGGGCCTCGTCCATCTTGAGCGGCGAGCGCGGCGGACCCTGGGCGATCAGCACGTCGAGCTGGTCCTCCAGCAACTGGCGCTGGTCCTCGGGGATGCCGCGGTCCAGGCTCCTGGCCCAGTCCAGCGTGATCCAGGCCTTGAGCGCATCGGCGTCGAAGCGCTCGGGCTGGTGCAGCATCAGGTAGGTCTTGAGCGCCTCGTAGCTGAACTCGAGGTTGTCCTTCTGCGCGGTGCGCAGTTGGTCCTCGATGCGCTTGGCGAGCTGGGGAAGAAAGACTTCGTTGAGCGCGCGACGGTGCGCGAGCATGGCGGCGGCGTCGATCTTGTCCCCCTGGTAGAGGCCCAGCGTCATCGACAGCGGCTCGTCGCCCTGCCCGTTCTCGGGCGCCTTCCAGATGTTGCGCAGGCCCTGCAGCACCGGCGCGACCTCGACCAGGTTCTGCACGCGGGCAGGCACGGCGGCGAGCTGCTGGCGTGCGGGCTCGATACGCGCCTCCACCGCCTTGAGGTATTCCAGGTTGCGCCAGCTGCTCCAGCCCCAGCCGGCGAGCAGGGCCAGCGTGACCAGCGTCATCGCCGCCAGGCCAGCCACCCGCCACGCGTGGCGGCGGCGCTCCAGCTTGACGTCGGCGCCGGCCAGGCGCTGCTCGGGGAACACGACGTCGCGCAGCAGCGAGGTGAGGAAGTAGCTGCGCCCGCTGCTCTTCTGCGGCGGCAGCACGGCGCGCTCCAGGCCGAAGCTGCGCGAGAGCGCACCCATCACGCGGTCGATCGGGCTGCCTTCCTGCGTGCCGCTGGTGAAGTAGACGCCGCGCACCCAGGGCGGCTGGCTGAAGCGCGAGCCGGCGAAGACCTGGTCGAGCAGGTCGGCCAGGAGCGGCTCGATCGAGCCGAACTGCGCCGGAAAGCCGAAGATCGCCGCGCGCCGGGTGGCCTCGGTCTCGCGCTGCATGCGCTGGATGAGCGCGTCGTTGAGCCGGCCATGCAGGAGGCCGAACTCGCGGTGGAAGGCCTGCGTCAGGCCCTTCTCGTCGATCGCCGATCCCTCCTCCGCCGACAGGGTGAAGCCGAAGACCTGCGCGCGCTGCTCCTTGCCCAGGTCGGCGAAGTACTCGGAGAAGCCGTAGAGCAGGTCGCTCTTGGTGACCAGCACGTAGACCGGCAGCCGGGTCGCGAGCCGCGCGTCCAGCTCCAGCAGGCGCGCGCGGATCGAGGCCGCAAGGGTGCTGCGCGCCTCGGCGTTCTGCGCCAGCAGGTCCGCCACGCTGACGGTGAGGAAGACGCCGTTGAGCGGGCGGCGCGGGCGCACCTTCTTCAACAGGCCGAGGAAGCCGTCCCAGGCGCTCTTGTCCTCGGCCTGGTGGCTGTCCTGCGTGGTGTAGCGGCCGGCGGTGTCGATCAGCACCGCGTCGTCGGTGAACCACCAGTCGCAGTTGCGGGTGCCGCCGATGCCGCGGATGGCGCCGGGGCCGAACTTTTCGGCCAGCGGGAAGGACAGGCCGGAGTTGACCAGCGCGGTGGTCTTGCCCGCGCCCGGCGCGCCGATGAAGACGTACCACGGCAAGTCGTAGAGGTAGCTGCCGCCCGAGAGCGAGAGCCAGTCGCGCCAGCCGGGCTTGCGGCCGGCGGCGTGCAGGCGCATCTTCTTGAGCGTGGCCACGGCCTCGGTGAAGCGGGCGTTGAGCGCCTTCTGCTCGCCGCTGTCCTCGGCCGACGCGGCCGGCGCGGCGGGCGCCTTCATGAGGCCGTCGGTGAGATGCTGACTGGCCTTGCGCACGCGCCAGCGGCGGTACAGCGCGCGCAGCAGCACCAGCAGCACGATCACGCCGATCAGCACGGCGCGCGCGAGTTCGCTGTCCAGCGGCGCCCATTCGCCGATCCGCACCAGCGGGCCGATCCACCAGACCAGCACACCGAGAATCAGCAGCGCCAGCACGGTCAACAGCACGGGATGGAGCAGCCATCCGAAGAGCTTCTTGATCATCGCTTCGCCCCCGCCAGATCGGCCGCCACGCGCTCGGGCGGCGACAGCAGCACGACCTCGACGCGCCGGTTGCGTGCCCGGTTGGCCGGCGAGTCGTTGGGCGCGACGGGCTCGGCATCGGCCTTGCCGTCGGCGCGCATGCGGGCCGGGTCGACCAGCGTGGAGAGCGCGCCCTTGACCGCGTCGGCGCGCGCGGCCGAGAGGTGCCAGTTGGAGGGATAGCGCATGGAGCGGATCGGCTGGTTGTCGGAGTGGCCGGTGATCAGCACCTCGCCCTGCACTTCGGCCAGCGCCTGCCCGATGCGACGCAGCACCGGCAGGGAGGCCGCCATGGGCTCGGCGCTGCCCGAGGCGAAGAAGCTGTCGCCGCGCAGGCGCACCGTGCTGCGGTCGGCCTCGTCGGTGACGGTGACCAGCCCCTGCTTGATCTCGGCTTCGAGGAACTTGGCGAGCCGCGGCGACTTGGCCAACACCGCCGGCGCTGCGATCTGCACGTTGGGCACACGCAGGCTGGAGATGGCGGCATAGGTGGTGTCGGAGCGCTGGTTCATCGCCAGCCGCAAGCCGAACCAGGCCAGCGCCAGCAGCAGCGCGAAGCCGGCCGCGAACACCCACAGCGGCAGCGACTCGCGCAGCCGCACCGTGCCCGCGCCCTGCCCGCGCCAGTGCGGCGAGAGCTCGGGCTCGACCGGCGGGCGGTCCTTGGCGATCAGCTCGGCCAGGCGCTGGCGCACGCTGTCGAGCTGGGCGCGGCCGTTCTCGACCACGCGGTAGCGGCCCTCGAAGCCCAGGGCCAGGACGCAATACATCAGCTCCAGCAGGGGCCGGTGGCGCGGCACGTCCTGCGCCAGGCGGGCCAGCAACTGGAACACCTTCTCGCCGCCCCAGGTCTCGTTGTGGAATTGCACCAGCAGGCTCTGCTTGTTCCAGCCGCCTTGCACGCCCCAGGGGGTGTTGGCCACGGCTTCGTCGAGCGCGGTGCACAGGATGTAGCGCGCGGCCAGCACCGATTCGTCGCCGATGCCGGCGCGGCGTGCATCCGCATCGAAGCGGTGGACCGCCTCGGCGGTGGAGGCGCGCAGCTGCGCGATGTGGGTGGGCTGGGCAAGGTTGCGCAGCTTGCCGATCAGCACCAGCAGCGGTCCCGCGGCCGACACCAGCGGATTGAGCAGATGCAGCTCGCCCAGCTCGGGCGGCGGCTCCGCGCCGCCCAGGGGCGGTGGCGGCGGCGGCGACGCGGCCATGCCGCCTGGCGCGCGGGGCTTGGGCTTGATGACCGTGCGCTCCGACTCGAAGGCGGCGAAGGGGTCGGGGTTGCTCATGATGTCGCGCCTCGGTCTTCAGGCGGCTGCGGCCTGGTCATGATCTGATGGCCCAGAAGGCGAGTTCGAGCCCGGGGAAGTCGCCCGCGATGTGCATCGCCATGCCGCCGGACTGCTCCAGCTGGCGCCACAGATCGCTGTTGCGCGTCTCCAGCTCGAAGTAGTTGGCGCCGGCGTGGAACGGGATCTGCCGCGGCACCACCGGCAGCGGCACCAGGGCCACGCCCGGCAGCGCGAGGTTGACCAGGTCGCGGATGCGCTCGACCGGTCCGATCTTCACCTGCGTGGGGAAGCGCGCACGCAGCGCCTCGCCCGGCATCTGCGCGTTCACCGCGAGCACGAAGGTGGCGTTGCGCTGCAGTTCCACGTCGGGGATCAGCGCCACGCGCACGCCATGCCTGCGGTCGTGCAGCTCGATGCGGATGGCGGACTGCTCCAGCACCATCGAGAGGCTGCGGCGCAGGTCTTCCATCAGCGGCTTGAAGCTCATCGCGAGTTCGTCATGCACGTAGGGCGCGAAGCGGGTCACGCGGCGCGCGTCGCGAAAGCTCGCCAGGTCGCCGGCCAGCGCCAGCGCGCGCTCGAAGAAATGCTGCGGATGCAGGGTCGCGCTCTTCGCGAGGTGGGCGAACACGGCCTCGTTGCGGTTGACGGTCTGCAGCAGCAGGAAGTCGGCGATCTCGGCCACGCCGCCGGTGCCGCCCTGGGTCATGCGACCGGCCAGCGCCTCGCCGCGCTGGCGCAGGAGGCCCAGCAGCTCGTCGAGCCAGCCGCGCACCGTTGCATGCCCCGCCACGTCGAGCAGCGGCGGGACCTGCGCGCGGTCGAGCTGCACCTGGTTGTCGGCGCGGCGCTCCACGACGCGCGCGACCTGCAGGGTGGTCCAGGCGTCGGTGGCGTCGCCGGCGCGCATCAGGCGGGCATTGAGTGCGCCGAGCTGCAGCGTCGCGGTGCGGTCGCCGGCGGTGTTGGAGTCGGGCACCTCGGCCTCCACCACGCGGTGGCGCACCAGGTCTTCGTAGGCCTCGGCATCGGCCTCGCGCGCGCCCGCGCGACGCAGGGGCAGCGCCAGCAGCACGGCCTCGTCGCGCATGCCGGCGGGGATGTCGATGGCCTCGGGCAACGGGTCCACCGCCGGCATGTCGAACACCGTGCCGTCGCCGAAAACGCCGACCGCGCGCACCAGCGCGAGCTTGCCCAGCGTGAGTGCGGCGGAGTCGATCTCGAGTTCGGCGAAGCCCCAGGCATAGGGCGTGGTGGTCCGCAGCAACAGGTGCCGTGCGTGGTCGGCATGGCGCTCGCTCTGCTGCAAGTGCTGGGGCTGCAGCAGCATCCCCTCGCTCCAAACCACTTTTGTTCGCCAGGTCATCCACGCTCCGGTCGATGGCGGACCTCCCGCCGGGATAGGAAACATCTAGTTTCCGGCGCGCGGGGGAGGCGGCAAATCTGGCGAATGGCCTAGGGGCGGGCCTTGGTCTAGTGCGAAGGGGCTATTGGCTGGACCCTGGGCGCCTGCTGAATACACCAGGCGATCCGGCCATCAGGCGCCGCGAGCCGGGCGCTCGATCAGGGCTTGCGCGGTGTGCCGGAGCCCAGGGTCTTGCGCATCAGCGCATTGGGGATGACGACGCCCCGGCGCACCGGCAGCCGCTGTTCGACGACCAGGAATCCATGGCGCGCGAAGAAAGGCTGGGCCGTCCGGCTCACATCCGCGCTCATCTCGGCCACGCCGAGGCTGGCGGCTTGTTCGTGGAGCCGGCGCATCAGGAGGGTGCCGACACCCTGGCGGGGGTGCGCGCCGGAGACGAAGAAGTGATCGATGTGGCCATCGGGCTGAAGGTCGGCGTAGCCCAGGATCTCGCCGTCCTGCTCGGCCACGAAGGGATCGATGCGGCGGATGCGCTCGGCCCAGGCGTCCGGGTCCACCTCGGCGGGGGCCCAGGCGTCGATCTGTTCCGGCGCGTAGTCGCGCACGGCGATCTGGTGGATCGCCGAAAAATACACCTGCCAGAGGGTGCTTTCGTCGCCGTGGCGGAAGGGGCGGATGTGCGGGGTCATTTGCATTCAGGCTGGGGTGCGCCGAGGTTGGCTCGAGGCGCGGCAGCCCCATCACGCCGGCTGCCGCGCGCGGTCGGCCCCTTGTAGCGCAAGTCGTTGCACCTGCAAAACTCATTCACCGTTCAAGCCGGCTGGCCCAGGCGTAGCGGCCCGTGCTTCGCGCCTGGCCCGGTTCGATGCGGATGTCGCGATCCGCATGCACGCTGAGCAGGCCGGCGCCCGCCCTGTGTTCACGAACGCCACGGCCGGAGATACAGCCGTCGAGTTGATGGATGGTGTAGCTCACCAGGGTCCGTCGGCGACGGTACCGATGTTGGTGATGTCACCACCGCCTTGGATGCTGAACTCCTCAGTGGAGCAGATCAATCTCTGATCTCCCTGCCCCAGAGGAACTGACCTGTGCGGTAGTCAAGTTCGAAGTAGTACATCCCCGCGTACTCAACCCACGCAGTGACACCGAATTGACCTTCCTTGCCGTTTTCGGGATTGACGTAGGGATCGCTAACGTTGGTGAAGGACGTAGGGGGCTTGGCCGACTCGGGATTCTTCGGTCGAGTGAGTTGCCAAGGGACTGTGAGCCGCATCCGTTCCTTGCCATAGACATCTAGCAAGACGCAATTGTTAGGCTGCCATCCCTTCTCAAAACCGATGAACCCACTGGCGTCCGGCAATACGTGCGCATGGACCCATTGATCGATCGAGACTTCGATTCGCTCGTCTCCGACATACCAGGAGTAGTGAGTGACTCGACCGAAACCCCACCCGTTCTCGTTGGTAGCGCCTGGCTCTCCCTGGTGCTGAAGGACCCAGTCGATCCATTGATCGTCCAGGAGAGCGAATCCCTTGTCGCTGTGACGCGTATATCGCTTGATAAGGCGAGAGGTCATGGCAGGGCCCGTCCTCCAATCACCTTGAACACGCTTGCGCGGTGATCTCGTCCCACAAAAAAGTGCAATTGATTGCCTCCGCCTACAGCTGTCCCCTGTGCTCCAACTTGCCCAACCTGTGCGTTGACTGGCTTCGTCAGCTGAACGTCCACGACGTAGAGAGATCCGGATTTTTCCGTTAGATCAGATGTGATGGCGAGTTGATTCCTGGCATAGGCCGCGTTCGGTACATCATCGAAGGTGGCCCAGCCGCCGAAAGACTTGCCGATGTCAGCCCGCCCCGACAGGTCCATCAGCGAGTAGAAAGACCTTTCGTCTACGACCATCCGCACAATCGTCCCCGGCTTCATCGTCACCTCCGCCACCGAAGTGCCAGGCATCCATGCCGGGCTCCATCCATCCGCCGCCTTCATCATGGCATTGACCTCCTCCGCACTCTTGAACCCCCTGATCACTCCCGCATCCAGCTTCATGAACTGAAGCGCCGCGTTCTCCAGCGTGCGGGTGCCCAGGCTCACGGCCGCGTTCGTCAGTGCCACGCCACCCTTGGCCGCGGCGCCGGCGCCGGTCACCACCGTGCCCACCTGCCAGATCAGGCCGCCCAGGTCCTTGCCCAGTTGCTCTGCGTTCTGATCGCCGCCCGCTTCCAATGCGGTCTTCATGCGGTCGATCTTGGCGTCCAGCTCCCTGAACGTGGCGTCGCCGAGTTGCTGCCTCGCCTCCGGGCTGGTGATGATCTGCTTGAGCCCGTTCAACCCCTGGACGGGGTTGGCCAGGAAGTCGGCCAGCCCCTGGATGTCGCTGATGCCGGCATCCACCAGACCCTTGCCGACGCCGGAAGCCGTCAGCGCATCCTGCTTGGCGCTGACGAGCGTCCATCGGCCCATGACCTTGAGTTGATCGAGCGCGGTCTTCGCCTCGTTGAGCTCCCTGGCCATCCGTGCCCGCTGCTGGGTGGCCAGCCAGTTGTTGGCTGCCGCATTGGCGCCGGCTTCGCTGGCAAGGTTGATGTGAGCCGCATCGAGGCCCGCAAGCGCCGCGCCGATGCCGCCCATCATGGCCGCGAACTTCACGGTGTCGCCATGCGTGTTGGTGGCATCGGGGTCGTACAGGCTGGCCGCCAGCTCGCCGATCGCCGCGCCGATGGCGCCGGCACTACAGCCATCATTCGTTCGCGCTGCACCGATGGCGCATCCCACCAGGGCGTGCGCCAGGGCATTGGACGCACTGCCCGGCTCCAATCGGGTTCCGACGACGAATGCGGACTGCGCCGCCAGGGTGTCCAGGATCGCGCTCTTCAGGCCCTCTTTCAGGTGGTCCACGTAGCCATCCAGGCCGCCGAAGGCATTGAGTTGCGGCGTGCCGGTGGTGAGCGTGGCCCGGCTCGCGTTGATGAAGGTGCCGCCGTCGACCGCGATGCCCGCCGGGTTGGCCACGATCACCTCGGCCCGCTGGCCCCCGACTTCGATGGCCCCGCGCAACCGGGTCGGGTCGCCACTGACGATCTCGTTGAGGATGATGCGGGCCGGGCCGGTGGCGAGGTAAGGATTGCCATGCACCCAGCCCCCCAGTCGGGTCTGCACGTCGGTGCGGCTGTTGTTCAGGACGACGCCCCGGGACTGGACGTCGAACTGCTGATAGAGGTTGCGCGAAACGCCGGCCGCGGAAGGCGTCTGGATATCGACCAGTGGCACGCCATTGGGCGCCACCAGCACCATGGGCCGCAGGTTCGGCGCCACGCCCGGCGCCCCCACGATTTGAGCAGGCGCAGGTGGCGAAGCCAGCAGCGCCGTCACCAGCACGCCCGGGGCCGCCCCCCTCGTCTTGCCCGCGCTCCTGGCCGTTTCGTGCACCACCATGCGCAGCCCGCGCGTGGCGTTGAAGACGATGCGGTGAAGATGCTTGTTCATGTTCTTCCTTCCAGCCTTCTCGTCAGAAGCTGTAGTTCAGGCTGAATCCCACCGTGGTCCCCGCCGTCCGGAAGCCCTCGGGCCTGCGGATCGGCGCCCCAGCGAAGAGGTCGTAGTTCAGCCCCTTCCAGGCGCCGCGCAGACCGATCACGCCGCCGGTGAGGCGCCGTCCGGACAGGCCTTCGGTGGCACGGCCGCCCACCTGCCCGTGGTCGACGCCCGCATAGAACTCGGCGCCGCTCCAGCCCAGCGCCCAGCCGATGTCGTTGCGCAGAAGCCAGCCGCGTTCGCCCATCAGGCTCGCTTCGCCGTCGAAGCCGCGCACGGTGTAGCGCCCGCCGATGGCGAAGCGGTCCTGTGGCGTGAGGGGGCTGCGGTTCCATTGAGCGCGCCACAGGCCCGTGTAGCGCAGCTTCCGTGCGCCGAGCTGGAAGGGCGCATTCACGCCGAGTTCGCCGCTGACGATCCTGAAGCGCGCGGTGCCCTCGCCGAACGGCTCCTCCGGCGCGGGCAAAGCACCGAAGGCGCCGGTGCCGCGCCGCCACGCCAGGTTGGCATCGAGCGTGGCTTCGCCGATGACTTCGCGGTGCGCCAGGCCCAGTTCCCAGCCGGCGGTCGTGCGCCGCTGCACGCCGACCTCGGCGTCGTTGACGACGTTGTGCGCGCTGCGCCGGACGCCGCGCAGGCTCAGCGTGGTTTTGCGCCGCTGGTCGCGGTAGACCAGGCGCGAGAGCCTGAGCTCCGCGTTCGCCGATTCACCTGCATAAACGTAGGCCTGGTCGGCGCCCTGCACGGTCTGATGGAAATCGTTCCGCGAGGCGGTGGCGCTGGCCAGCCAATAGCCCCAGGGCAGCGAGTAGTGGACGGTCTGCGCGCGGGTGCCCCGGCCGTCGCTTTGGAAGGCGTCGTGGTTGAGGCTGAGGTAGAACAGGTCGTCGAGGCCGAAGGGGTTGTCCCAGGCCAAGGTGGCGCCGGCCTGGTTCCTGCCGGCGGCCCGGGTCCCGCCGTTGTCCAGGCTCACGGCGGTGCGCAGCGGAAAGCGCTGGCTGTACTTGACGACCAGGTCACTGTCGGCCGGCCGGGCGTCGGTCGCCTTCGACGGCTCGATCTGGATGTCGGCCCCGGCAGTCGGCGCGCGCTGAAGGTTCTCCAGGCCCTGCTCGATGTCGCGCAGGTCGAGCAGCGCTCCGGGACGCGCGGGGATGGCGTTGGCGAGGCTGACGCCGGCGTCGCTGCCCTCGGCAAAGCGGATGGCGGCGATGCGGCCCGGGATCACCGTCAGCGTCAACCTGCCCTGCCCCGGGTCCTGCGGAGCGGCGAGCACGCGGGTGCTGACGTAGCCACGCGCGACCACGGCTCGCTGCAGCCGCGTCATCACGATGTCGAGGCCCTCGATGCCGAGGCAGCGCCCGATGGGGCTGTCGCTGCCATCCTCGCCGGCAGCCGCTTCGAGCGCCCACTGGAAGCGCTCGGCGAACTCGCCGGCCAGCGCGATGCGATCGATACGGAAGCACGGCGCCCCGTCCTTGGGCAGGCGCCGGTCCTCGGCGCGAGGCTCGGCCTGCCGCCGGCGGTCGATCCTGTCCTCCTGCTGCTGGCGCAGGACACGCGCACGCTCCTGCTGGCGCTGCAACTCGACGAAAGGCGCCGGCGCCGCGGGCAGCGCCGCAACCGGCAGCGGCACGGGCAACGCCAACGCACCCGGCAAAGCCAGCATCCACGTCTTGCGCCAATACGCGCGCAGATTCACACGGGCCGCAGACCCGCGGCCTCCCCTGGTATCCGACAACCGGCACTCCTTGTTATTTTTCGAGCGCCGGGATTCTGTTCGGGCGGCCCGCCATTGCAACGGCCGCGAAAGAATTCTCCAGATTCAGGGAAGCGGCGGGAAAGAGGCCGCCGCCTTCGCCTCCGCGATGTCCGTCAGGGCGCGCCGCTGCGCAGCGCATCGACCTGCTCGGCGTAGCTGCGCTCGATGCGCGCCAGCCGCGCCTGGCGCGCTTCCTCGCTGACCCACTTGGCGCTCAGCGCACGCTGCCGCGCATGCTGATAGTCCAGGGCGGCGGTCGACAGCAGCGCGGTGTTGTCCTGCGCGGTGAAGCCCAGGGGCGCATGCAGCGCCTTGAGGATCTCGCGCTCGGCTTCGGCGCGCGGGCTCCTGCCCTGGCCGTAGTTCACGAGGTAGTCCTGCAGCTTCTTCTGCAGTGCCGCGGGCAGTTCGCGCCGCGCGACGAACATCGCAGGCGGTGTGGGGCTGGACTCCCAGATCACCTGCAACCGCTCCGCCTCGACCGGGAATTGCTGGCGGAAACGCTCGAAGTCGGTCGTGTTGTTGGTGGCCACGTCGGCATCGCCGTTGGCCACCGCGAGCGCCGTGCCCTGGTGGGTGTCGACGAGCTCGCTCCGGAACCGCTCCATGGCGATGCCGTGGGGCAGGAACAGCTCCAGCTGCGGCAGGATGTAGCCGGAGACCGAGCGGGCGTCACCGCGTGCCAGCCGCCATCGCTCGGGGGTGGCCAGCAGTTCCTTCAGCGAGCCGGGGGCGCCACCCTGGCGAACGAGAAGCACCGCGCGATGATCGGCCGTGCCGGCGTGGCGCTTCACCTGGGCCAGCACGTGCATGCGCTGTTGCGAGACGGCGTCGAGTGCCAGCTTGGCCGACAGCAACGCGCAATCGACCTCGCCGCGGCGGATGGCCTCGGCCAGCGACTCATACGACGTGACGGACAGCGCGCTCACCGGCCGGCCCAGTGCGCGTCCGAGCCCGTCGAGCAGCGGGGTCCAGTTCTCGCGCGACTCGACGGCGCCGCCGAAGGGGAGCACGCCGAAGCGCAGCGGGGCGTGGCTCTCGGCACGGGCCGACTGCGCGAGGGCCGGCACACCGAGCGCCGCCAGCACCATCCCGCCAGCGGCCGCGCACACCAGGCGCCGCCGTGCGCCCGCCTCAGGGCGCGGTGGTGCGCAAGGCGGCGACCTGCTCGGCATATCCGTTCTCGATGCGCTGCAGCCGCGCCTGGCGCGCCGCCTCGCTCACAAACTGCGCGGTCATCGCGCTCTGCCGCGCGAGCTGGTAGGCCAGCTTGGCCGCCGGCAGCAGGGAGCTGTTGTCGGCGGGCAGAAAGCCGGCCAGGTCGTGCAGCGACTTGAGCACCGCGCGCTCGGCGTCGCCGCGCGGGCCCTTGGCACGCGCATAGGCCAGCAGAAAGTCCTGGACCTTCTTCTGGAACTCGGGGCTGTAGTCGCGGCGCACCACGATCTGCGCGTGGGGGATGAGCTCCGATTCCCAGATCACCTGCAGGCGCTCGGCCTCGGCCGGAAACTGGAGCCGGAAGCGCTCGAAGTCGGCGGTGTTGTTGGTGGCGACGTCGGCCTCGCCGTTGGCCACCGCCAGGGCCGTGGCCTGGTGGGTGCCCACCATTTCGCTGGCGAAGCGCGTCTCCATCACGATGTGGTTGGGCAGGAAAAGCTGCAACTGAGGAACGATGAAGCCCGACACGGAGCGCGTTTCTCCGCGCGCCAGGCGCCAGCGCTCCGGTTCGGCCAGCAGGTTCTGAAGGGTGGAGCGCGGCCCGGTCTTGCGCGCGAGCAGCAGCGCCCGGTAGCCCGGCAGGCCGTCGTGGCGCGTGACCTGGGCGACCACGTTCATGCGGCGCTGGGTGACCGCGTCCAGCGCCATCTTTCCGGAGAGGAAGGCCATGTCGACCTGGTCGCGCTGGATCGCCTGCTCCAGGGCTTCGTAGGAGCTGACCGAAAGCATGCTGACCGGCCGGCCGAGGCCGCGGCTGAGGTCGGCCAGCATCGGCTCCCAGTCGTTGCGCGACTCGAAGGCGCCGCCCAGCGGCAGGATGCCGAAGCGCAGCGGTGTCGCGCCAGGCGGGAAGGTGGCGGCGGGGCCCGGGGTCTGCGCCAGCGCCGCGAGCTGGCAGCCCAGCAACAGGGCGACCAGGCAGCGCCAGGCCAAGGCGGCGGTGCGCCGTGCCATCATCGGCAGGCCTGCGGAAAACCAGAGGGAGAACGCGGCAGAAGTGCAGTGGGCACGGTAGACAGCGACTGTGGCCTGCATCGGTATCGGGACGGCTCGCCGGGGGCGGACTGGTCAAAGCTGTTCTGGAGGGAACACAATTAGAAACCAACTTCCGCAGAATTCGTGACTTTTCCTGCAGCCACGTACTTGAGCCGTTGGCCGGCTTTCGCGCCGGTGCAAGGCTGACGCCTCCATGAAATGGCCCTTTCGTGCCCTTCGCCTGCTGGTGCGCCTGACGCTGGCCCAGCAGCTGGTGCTGCTGGCGCTGCTGCCCGCCACCGTGGCGACCCTGGGCGCGATCGCGGTGCTGACGCGCCAGCACCTGGCCAGCGTGACCGAGCTGATGCGCGCCAACGCCCAGACCGTGGCACTGCAGGTGGCCACCGTGGCCCAGGCACAGGTGCAGCGCATGGACCGCCGGGCGCTGCAGCGCGTGGCGCAGTCCGGCAGCTACCAGCCGCACGTGCAGCAGGTGCAGATCTGGTCGGAAGACGGCGAGATCCTGGCCAACTCCGAGACCGTGGACCGCGCGCGCGGCGAAGGCCTGCAGGTGGTGGCGCCGATCGTGGCCGAAGACGGCAAGCACACCGGCAAGGTGATGGTGGAGATCAGCCTGGACGCGGTGGAGCGCGCCAAGCGCTCGGTCTGGCTGAACGTGGTGCTGGTGCTGGGCGCCAGCCTGGTGGGCGTGGGCCTGGCCGGCTGGTGGGCCGCGCGGCGCATCAGCGCGCCGATCCAGGCGCTGGGCGAGGCGGTCGACCGGCTGGGCGCGGGCGAGGACGCGCAGGTGGAGGTGGCAGGCTCGGCGGAGGTGCGGCGCCTTCAGCACGGCTTCAACGAGGCGGCGCGCGCCCTGTCCGAAAGCCGCGCCCTGCTGGAAAGCCGCATCGCCAACGCCACGGCCGAGCTGGCCAGCAAGAACCAGCAGCTGGAGGTGGCCAGCCAGGCCAAGACCCGCCTGCTGGCCGCCGCCAGCCACGACCTGCGCCAGCCGTTGCACGCGCTCACCCTGTTCTCCGACGGCCTGGCCAACGGCGAGACCGACCCGGTGCGGCTGCAGCGCATCGGCCACATCCGCGAGTGCGTGGAGTCGCTGGACCGGCTGTTCTCCGGCCTGCTCAACCTCTCGCAGCTCGACGCCGGCGTGCTGCAGCCCCAGTGGACGGATTTCGCGCTCGACCAGTTGTTCGACGAGATCAGCCGCAATTTCCGGCCGGTGGCGGAGCAGCAGAACCTGCGGCTGGTGGTGCGCAAGACCGAGCTGTGGGTGCGCTGCGACTATGTGATGCTCTCGCGCATCCTCAACAACCTGGTGTCGAACTCGCTGCGCCACACCGCAGAGGGCGGGGTGCTGATCGGCGCACGCCGGCGCGGGCGCAGCGTGCGCATCGACGTGGTGGACACCGGAGTCGGCATCGCCGAACAGCACCAGATGCGGGTGTTCGAAGAGTTCTACCAGGTCGACCCCGAGCCGCGCCAGGGCCGCGACGTGCGCGGCATGGGCCTGGGCCTGGCCACCGTGCAGCGGCTGGCGGCCCTGCTCAACACCCGGGTGGAGCTGCGATCCAAGCCGCAGCGCGGCACCTGCGTACGCGTCATGGTGCGCATGGCCGATGCGGCGCCTGCACTGGCCGCCCCCGGGGCCGCCCCGGCTGCCGGCCCGGAGGAGGAGCCGAGCCTGGCGGGGGTGCGCGCCCTGGTGATCGACGACGAGCGCACCATCCTCGAAGGGCTGCAGGTGGTGCTGTCCAACTGGGGCGCCGAGGTCATGACGGCCCAGACCCGGGCCGAGGCCCTCGCCTTCGCCGACACCTGGGAGCGGCCGCCGGACGTGGTGGTGAGCGACCTGCTGCTGCAGGGCGGCGACAACGGCCTGGACGTGCTGGGCGCGCTGGAGCGGCATCCGCGCGGCATCGGTGCCGCCACCGCCCGCCTGCTGGTCACCGGCGAGACCAAGCCCGACCGGCTGCGCGAGGTGGCGAGTTCCGGCGTGGCCGTGCTCTACAAGCCGGTCTCGCCCCGGCTCCTGCGGCAGGCCATCAGCGCACAGCTGGCGGCCGTCGCCAGCGTTGCGCGCGAAATACGTAATAAGACATAGGCCGAGCGGCCGCGGGGCCGTGCCGCACCACGGGACGATCCGGCAGGGCGCCGGCCGACATAAGCCCTCCGCCTTATCGCGCGGAAAGAGCCGGGTCCGTACATTGGCTGCATCAGCCCACAGGTGCAATTCATGTTTGCGATTCCTTCCACCGGGCTCCTCCGGGGGCTGCGCGTCCTTGCGACCGCTGCCTCCGCGGTCCTGTTCGCGGCCGGGGCCCACGCGGCCGCGCTCACGGTCCTGCTGGCAGACGACAACGCGGCCCACGCGGAGTTCGCGCGCCTCCTGCGCGAATCCCAGGATGCCAGCAGCCGCTTCGAACTGATCCGCCTGCCCGGCGACGCCCCTGCCCGCGCCGCCGATGGCGACGCCGTGGCGCTGGCCGGTGTGCGCACGCGCAGCCTGCGCGCCGCCCCCGCGGCGGTGGAGCCGCCTGTCACCATGGCCGTCGGCCTGGCCGCCGCACGCAGCGCGATCGAGCGGCCCGGCCAGGACCCGCTGGTGCTGGCCATGCTCAGCCGCCTCGACTACGAAAGCCTCAAGAGCAACCCGGCGCTCAAGCGCGGCGACCGCCCGGTCGGCGTGCTGCTGCGGGAGCCGGCGATGGCTGACCAGCTGGCGCTGATCGACGCCCTGCTGCCGCACAAGCGCCGGCTCGGCGTGGTCGCGACCGCCGAGTCGGAGCCCCTCGTGCGCGAGTTGCAGAAGGCCGCGATCGGCTGGGACCTCCAGGTCGAATACGCGCCGGATGCCAAGTCGCTGGCCTCGGTGCTGCGCGTGCTGCTGCCGCGCAGCGACTGCCTGATGGTGCTGCCCGACCTGATCGGTGACAACCAGGCCGCCACCCTCACGGTGCTGCGCGCGGGGGCCGGCGCCGGCCTGCCGGTGTTCGGCACCAGCGAGGGGCTGGTGCGCTCGGGCGGCCTGGCTGCCGCCGTCTCCACGCCCGGCCAGCTGGCACAGCAGGCGCGCGCCCTCGGGCAGAAGCTGGCCATGGGCTCGTCCACCGGCGGCGTGCTGGTGGAGGCGGCGACGCCCTCCACGGTCCGCGTCAATCCCACCGTCGCGCGCGGGCTGGGCCTGCGCCTTCCCCAGGAGCGCGAGCTGAACGAGCGGGTAGGCACCGCCCGATGATCGCCCGCCCTCACGCCCTGGCCGTGCCTGCCGCCGCACGCCCCACCGACCCGCCTGCGGCGGATGGACACGCACTGGTGGTGGGCGGCAGCCTGCAGCGCGACCTGCTGCGGCTGGGCGTGGTGCCCTGCGCCGCGGTCGCGCTGGCGCTCACCGGCTGGTTCACCCACAGCCGCCTCGACACGCTGGAGGCCGCCTTCAACGCCGAGGGCGAGGCGGTGGCGCGCCAGGTTGCGGCCATGTCCGACCTGAGCCTGTATGCCGGCGACCTGCCCGCCCTGCAGAACGTGGCCAATGCGGCACTGCGCGGCGGCCAGGTGACGCGGGTGGAGATCAGCAACAGCGCCGGGGTCTACGTCACGGCCGGCGCCACGACCGCGCCGATGGGCCAGCTGCGCATGTTCACCGCGCCGGTCCAGCTGCGCGAGGCCTCGCGCGCCACGCCCTTCGCCCCCGAGGGCTCGACCACCGCGGGCGAAAAGCCGATCGGCCTGGTCCAGACCTTCCGCGACACCACCGACTACGCGCGCGAGCGTACCCGCTCGCTGATGGCCGGCATCGGCATCGCCATGATCGCGCTGATCGCCGCCTGGGCCTGGGTACGCCACACGGCGCGCAGCGTGGCGCAGCCGCTGCGCCGCATCTCCCGCACGGTGGCGGCGCTGGAGGCCGGCCAGTTCGACGCCCGCTGCAGCGTGCTCGGGCGCGGCGGCGGCGAGGCGCCGGCCGCCGAGGGCACGCGCCGCACGCAGCACGAGCTGGCCAGCCTCGCGCACGACATCAACCGCCTGGCCGAGCGCCTGCAGCGCAACCGGCAGCAGAGCGAGGAACAGGTGCGCAAAGCCACCGCCGTCGCCCTGCAGCGCATGGCCGAGGCCGAGCAGGCCGCGCTGTCGCGCGCCCGCTTCCTGGCCGCGGCCAGCCATGACCTGCGCCAGCCGTTGCACGCGATGGGCCTGTTCATCGACGGCCTGCTGCCCACCGCCACCGAGGCACAGCGGCCCGCCGTGCTGCGCCTGCAGGAAGGCGCCGAATTCATGGGCGTGCTGCTGGACGACCTGCTGGAGATCTCGCGGCTGGACGCCCAGGTGCTGACGCCGGCGATCGGCAGCCTTTCGCTGGCGCAGCTCTTCGACGCGCTCGGCGCCCAGCATGCGGCGCGCGCCGCCGCCGCGAACGTGCGGCTGGTGTGGCGCGACCGCGGCCTGGCGGTGCAGTCCGACCCCGCGCTGCTCCAGCGCATCGTCGGCAACCTGGTGGGCAATGCCATCACGCACAGCGGGCCCGACGGCACGGTGCTGGTGGCGGCGCGGCGCCGCGGCGGCAAGGTGCGCATCGAGGTGCGCGACAACGGCGTAGGCATCGCGCCGATCCACCAGGCGCGCATCTTCGAGGAGTTCTACCAGGTGGCCAACACCGAGCGCGACCGTCGCCAGGGCTTCGGCCTGGGCCTGGCGATCTGCGCCCGCATCGCCGCGCTTCTGGGCACGCGCGTCGGGCTGCGCTCGGCGCTGCAGGCCGGCAGCACCTTCTTCCTGGAGCTGCCCGCCGCCGACCCGCGCGACGTGCAGCCGCCCGCGGCCGAGGCCGTGGCCAGTTCGCCCCTGGCCGGCCTGCGCTGCCTGGTGGTGGACGACGACCCGGCCATCCTCGACGCCAGCCGCGTGCTGCTCATGCAATGGGATTGCGAGGTCGAGTGCACCGACAGCGGCACCGAGGCGATCCGCCGGCTCGCCGATCCGGACGCGCGCTTCGACGTGCTGCTGTGCGATCTGCAGCTGGCCGATGCCGAGGATGGCATGGAGGTGATCGATGCAGCCCGGCGCCTTCAGCCCGATGCGCTGGCGGTGCTGGTCTCGGGCGCCACCGGGCCCGAGACGCTGCAGCGGCTGCGCCAGCGCGGCGTCACACTGCTGACCAAGCCGGTGGCGCCGGCGAAGCTGCGGGCGCTGCTGTCCACGAAACGGCTGAAGTGACGATGCTCGACCCGTCGGCGCTGAAGAACATCCGCCCCTTCGTCGCAACACCGAGCTACGCCGGCGCGATGAGTTCGATCTACGTGCGCAGCCTGCTCGGGCTGACCAACCTGGCCTGGACCCACGGCTTCGCGATGCAGACGCGCTTTCTCGACGGGGACAGCCTGATCCCGCGCGCCCGCAACCGGCTGGTGGCGGAGTTCATGGCCGACGCGCGCTGGACGCACCTGTTCTGGATCGACGCCGACATCGGCTTTTCGGCCGAGGCGGCGCTGCGCCTGCTGCTGGCGGGGCGCGACGTGGTGGCCGGCGTCTACCCCCTGAAGACCGATGGCTGGCCCGCCGAGGGCCTGCGCACGCCCCTGCCCGCCGGGACCACGCGGGAACAGTTCGAGGCCGCGCATGCGCGCTTTCCGGCCAATGCGCCGCAGGGCGAGGTGGACGAGGACGGCTTCCTCGAGGTGCTGGACGCGCCCACCGGCTTCATGCTGATCGCGCGCGGCGTGTTCGAAACGCTCGCCGAGGCCTTTCCCGTGCTGCGCTACACGCCCGACGCGCCGACCGACGACC
Source organism: Variovorax defluvii (assembly GCF_039541515.1). Lineage (NCBI taxonomy): Bacteria > Pseudomonadati > Pseudomonadota > Betaproteobacteria > Burkholderiales > Comamonadaceae > Variovorax > Variovorax defluvii. The sequence continues at coordinate 4,684 of NZ_BAABGJ010000040.1, read as the reverse complement.
CGGCCTCGCGCGCCTGGCCGCACTACCGCTTCTTCGACCTCCTGGCCGAGCCCGGCAACGGGCGCTGGCTGAGCGAAGACTATGCGTTCTGCCGGCGCTGGCAGATGACGGGCGGCAAGGTGTACGTGGACGCGCGCTCGCGCCTCGGGCACCAGGGGCTGCGCACCTACATCGGGGACTTCGGGCACGCGACCGGGTCGGGTGCCGCGCCCCCTTGAGGCTGACGACACGCTCAGCGCGCCTTGCCGCGTCCCGACTTTTTGGGTGCGTCCGCCCGCGTCGCGCCCGCGGACGGCGCAGCGACCCGCTGGTTCTGCGCCAGCCATGACAAGGTGTCGACGCGCGAGACGAAGCGGTCGAGATAGCCCGGCGACGCCTCCCGCATCAGGGTCAGCATCCGGTGAATGAGCTGCTGCGAGTTCAAGGGCCCGGCCTTGTCCGGCACCTGCGCCAGCGACTGGGCGAGCCGGCGGTCGGCACTGAGCCGGGTCCAGGTGCTGCGGAAATACTGCAAGGTCTTCAGCTCGGGGACCGAGGCCAGGCCGGGCACCGCGGCGCCGGCCGGCATGCCCGGGGGCGACGCCGCGGCATGCCGGGCGATGTGCGCGACGAGGGCCTGAAGTTCGCTTGCGGCGGCTGCCGGCTTCGCACCGCCATCCAAGGGGCGCGTTGCCTGAAAGCCTTCTTCGTAGGCCGCCATCAGCGCCACGAGCCTCTCGTCCAGGATGCGCCGCACCTCGCCCTCGTGGCCGGCCGCGCGCCGGGCCAGTGCCTCGATGAAGCGAAAGCGCACCGGGTCGTGGCGATGGGCGCCGCGCGCCCGCCAGGCATCGAGCCGCGCGGCAGCGTCGCCGGCGCTGTCGCTATCGGCCGGGGAGCACGTTGCCATGGGTGGGTCGGGGCATCGGCGCCATTTCCACGCGCCGGTTCCTGGAGCGGCCCTCGGCATCGGCATTCGAGGCCACCGCCTGCTCCGAGCCGAAGGCCGCGGCGAAGACCGTCGACGGGGGGATGCCCTCCTCGATCAGGGCCCGCGTCACCGTCAACGCCCGCTGGGCCGAGAGCTCCCAGTTGTCGGCGAAGCGGCGCGCGCCGTCGCGCATCTGCCGGTCGTCGGTGAAGCCGCTGACCATCAAAATCTCGTTGCGCTCCTTCAGGTACGCGGCCAGTGGGGCGGCCAGGCTCCTGAGCACCTGCCGGCCCTCGGGCTGCAGCTCGGCCGCGTTGAAGGCGAAAAGCACGCTGCCGCTGATGCCGATGCGCCCGTCGACCAGCGTCACGCGCCCGGCGGCGAGGGGCCCGGCCAGCGCCTTCTCCAGCGTCTGCCGGCGCTGCGCCTCCACCTGGCGCTGCTTGACTTCCGCCTCCAGCTTCGTCGCCAGGTCCAGTTGCATGCCCAGCGCATAGACGAGGATCAGCACGAAGGCGCCGAGCAGGCCCGCCATCAAATCACCGAAGACCGCCCAGACCGGCACGCCGGGATCGACGCCGGCGTCGAGCTCCTCGCGCGTCATGCCTCGCTGCCCACGGCGGCCGCCGCCGTCTGCCGGCTGGCGAACTGCTGCAGGTCCTCGACGATCTGCTTCTGGGACATGATGCTCAGGTCGACCACCTCGCGCGCCTGCGCCACGTAGTAGGCCAGTTGCTCGTCGCTGCGCTCGAGCGAGCGGCCGAGCGCGCCCTCGATGCGCTGGAGCTGGGCGCCCAGCTTGTCGTTCGACTCGCTGAACTGCTGCACCGCGAAGCCGAAGGCCTCGCCGAGGCTGGCCACCTCGACCGCGCTGCCGGTGAGCTGGGCGCCGACCGTTGCCAGCTTGCCGGATTCCGACTCCACCTGCTGCGCGAAACGGCTGCCGACGCGGTCCATCAGGTCCGCCGAAGTGGAGACCAGTGCGTCGATGGCCGCGCGCTGCTCGGTGGAGGCATGGTTGACGGCATCCAGCAGCGTGGCCAGCGTGTCGAGGATGCGGCTGCGCTCTTCCAGCATGGTGTTGTCGCGCGCCATGCTGTCCTCCAGCTTGCCGCGCAGCTCGGCGATCACCTCGGCCGCGGCACGCGGGGCCTCCGACGCGGCCTCCACCAGCCTGGCGACCTCGGCGATGGTGCCCTTGGCCTGCGCTTCGGTGTGGGCCGACAGCTCGCGGGCGGTCTGTGCCATGGTTTCGCCAAGCGCACGATGCTGGTCGCGCGCCTGCACGCCGGCCTGCTGCCATTCCTGCTGCAGCGCCCCGGCCATGGCGGACAGCGCCTCGGTCCAGGCCGCGAGCCGCTGCGCGTCACGCGAGGCCACCTCGGTCTGCAGCGTGGCATGTGCCTGGCCCACCGTGTCCAGCAGCGAGGCCGCGTGCAGTTCGAAGGTCGCGGCAGCGGCGGACAGCGCCTGCTGCGTGTTCGCCGACAGCTGCTCGCTGACCTCGCGGTGCTGCGCCAGTGCCCCGCCCCAGCTGTCCGACACGCTGCCCACCGTGCGTTCGAGCTGCGTTGAAACGCTGTCCACCGTGCGACCGAGCTGTGTCGATACGCCGTCCACCATGCGCCCCAGCTGCGTCGAAACGTCCTGCACAAGGGTCGCCGAGCGCTGCTCGAAGGTCTGGGCGAATTGCTCGAGCGTGCCGCGCAGGTCCTCGGACAAGGCGCCGCTGGTGCGCTGGTGCTCGGCGAGCGCGCCCTGCCAGGTCTGCGCGACACCGGCGGTGGTGGCCTCGAGGCGGGCCGACACGCCTTCGAGCTGCCGTTGCACGGCCTGGCCGATGGCCTCGTGCAGGGCCGCGGTCTCGCGCGCGATCCCGGCCATGGTGGCCTCGACGACCGGCTGGATCGTCGTGCCGGCGGCGCTCGCGCTGTCGATGAGGCTCTGCTTCAGCGATTCGCCGACGGAGGCCGCCAGCCCCGCATAAGCCGTTTCGGCGCGTGCGTGGAACTGCTCCTGCCCGGTGGCCAGGCGCTCGTTCAGCGCCAGGCTCTGCCGCTCGATGGTGGCCATGAGGGTCTGCAGGCGGTCGGCCAGTTCGGGCATCAGCTCGGACTGGCGCTGCAGCAGTGCCAGCGAGGCCTCGCGCTGGTGGGCCAGCGAGTGGCCGCGCAGGGTGGTCGCGATGCGGGTGTCGAGCGACTGTCCGGCCTGCTGGCGTTCGCGCCGGTGCAAGGCCGAGAGCAGCCCCAGCATCGCCGAGGCCGCCACGCCCGCCACCGAGGTGCCGAAGGCCAGGCCCAGGCCCTTCACCGGCGCGGACAGCGAGGCGCGGATGGACTGCAGGTCGGTCGCGCTCTCCAGCGCCATGCCGGTGCCGTTGAGCGTGACCACCATGCCCAGGAAGGTACCCATCATCCCGAGCAGCACCAGCAGGCCGGCCAGGTAAGGCGTCAGCGCCGGCCCGGGCAGGCCGACGCGCTCGCCCTCGATGCGCAGGCGCACCGCGTTGCGCAGCGAGGGATGGAGCCGCTCCAGCCATGCCGGCAGGCTGGCCGGCGGCTCGGACAGATCCGCCAAGGCCTGCGATAGGGTGGCAGTGGCCTGGTGGTAGCGATGCAGTTCCAGGGCCCCCAGGAGGTAGAAGGCGCCGACGAGCAGCGTGATGACCAGCGCCAGCGGGCTCGTGCCGACATAGCCGGCGCCGACCCAGCAGATGGCGGCCAGGCCGGCGAAGAAGACGAGGTGGTGAATGAATCTAGTCATGGCAAGCGCAAGCGTGTCATTCCGTTCGCAGGGCTTCCATCAGCCCTTCGATCGGTTGCAGTCGAAAGTCCAGTTCGGCGAGCAGCAGGTCTCGCATGTCGTTGCGGAACAGGTCCAGCCACGGGCCGGGCCGGGCCTCTCCCTCCGGTGCTTCGTCCGGCACCGGCTCGGTGCGGCGCAAGCGGGCGAAATGCTTCTCGAGCCGGGCCGGGATGCCGGCCAGCAGGTTGTGCTCCTGCACGCCCAGCACCTGCTCCATCACCGCATCCACCGCGGCCAGCCGCGCCATGTCGGGCGAACGGGCCGCCAGGATCGCGCGCAGGCGCTCGCGCTGGGGCTCGATGGCCATCTCCATGGTCTGCTGCCGGGCCTGGTAGCGCCGGCGGTAGAACGGGAAGTCCGTGGCCGCCGTCTTGATCGGCGCCGTGAACACGCTGTCCGCGCTGATCGCATTCGCCAGCGCATTGCGCAGCCCGGCGCATTCGCTCTCCAGCGTGGCGGTGGCCGCGCGGGCGCCCCGGGGCGCGGCGCTCGGGCTGGCGCCCAATGCCGAGGACAAGGAGATGGCGTCGGTCCAGCGCAGCCATTCGCCGAGGCGATCGGCAAAACCGGGGCCGGCATCACGTGTCTCGGCGGCGTTGCTGTTGTGTGCCATCCGGGCGAGCAAGCGAGTGAGCGCCGAGCCAGTGAAACCAATGCGCTGTGACACTTGCACCAAAACCGCCAGATCGAAAAGCCCGCCAGTCTACACGGCGGGCTGGCGCGGCCGCGACACGGCTGGCGCAGGTAGACGACTCGAGAACCATTTGTCGTCTTGACGACACGGCAAGCAGGCAAGCATGGCAGTTGTCAACAAGTGAACTTTCTTCGTGTCTGGTGTGCGTTGTTGTGTTTGCCTATGACCCGCCCCCACCGATGAGGTGAAGGCGTGCGGGCACTGTTGCCACGGTGCCTTTCCTCGCCGGACTGCGCCGCCGCGAGCGGTCAAGGGCCGCGAAGGCGGCGACG
>NZ_BAABGJ010000039.1:0-36662 GCF_039541515.1 Variovorax defluvii | reverse complement strand
GTACGCGCCATGGCGCGTTGGAGTTCCATCCCCTCTGCGCGTGCCGAGGAGCGCAGTGCATCCGGCCCGCACGCCTGCCGAAGGACAGGCGTGCTTCGTGGTCTAGCTCGCCGCAGCTGTTTGAGCGCAGCGCCCGAAGGGCGCGTAGCGAGTTCTGCGGCGGGGCCGGTTGCGCGAGCACCGCAGGTTGCCCGGAGCGAAGCGGAGGGACACGCGCAGTGGGGTCGCCTTTCTTTGGTTACTTTCTTTGGCGAGACAAAGAAAGTAACTCGCCCGCCGGGGCGAATTCCCGGCTCCTGCGCCACCCAACCAGCAAGGCCAAAACAAGAGCGCCCCCCAAAGACCATGCAAATAAAAGCCACCCCTTTCCCCTTCAACCTGGAGCCAGCCCGCACAGCACTCGTCATCATCGACATGCAGCGTGACTTCATCGAACCCGGCGGCTTCGGTGAAACCCTGGGCAACGATGTCTCCCTGTTGCAGGCCATCATTCCCGCGACCCAAAAAGTCCTCCACGCCTGGCGACGACAAGGCGGCCTGGTGATCCACACCCGTGAATCCCATCGCCCCGACCTGGCCGACTGCCCCCCCGCCAAGCGCAACCGAGGCACCCCCGCCTTGCGCATCGGCGACCAGGGCCCCATGGGCCGCATCCTCATCGCCGGCGAACCGGGCAACCAGATCATCGAAGCCCTCGCGCCCATCGAAGGCGAGGTCGTGATCGACAAGCCCGGCAAGGGCGCCTTCTACGCCACCGCCCTGCACGGCGAGCTGCAGCGTCGAGCCATCCGCAGCCTGGTTTTCATGGGTGTCACCACCGAGGTCTGTGTCCAGACCAGCATGCGCGAGGCGAACGACCGCGGCTACGACTGCCTGCTGCTGGAGGACTGCACCGAAAGCTACTTCCCCGGCTTCAAGTCCGCCGCCCTGGAGATGATCCGCGCCCAGGGCGCGATCGTTGGCTGGACCGCACCGAGCGCGATCCTGCTCGCCGCGATGGAGGGCTAACATCTTCCCCGTGCCCCACACCGTCAAGACCCGCCCTGCCGCCGAGGACGCCGCCTTCCGCACCCGCGCGGACGAGGTCTATGCCCAGCTCAAGCGCGACGTGGCCGAGTTCAGCCTGGTGCCGGGCGACCGTTTCACCGAAGGCGAGATCAGCGAGCGCCTGGGCGTCTCGCGCACGCCGGTGCGCCAGGCCTTGTTCAGGCTGCAGCAGGAGGGCTATGTCGAGGTGCTGTTCCGAAGCGGCTGGCGCGTGCTGCCTTTCGACTTCGACCAGTTCGAGCAGCTCTACGACCTGCGCATGGTGCTGGAGACCACCGCGGTACACCGCCTCTGCGAGAACGATCGCCGCATCGACCGCCACCTGCTCGACAGCCTGGCCGACACGTGGCTGGTGCCCGTGGCGCAGCGCAGCGCCGACGGCGTGCAGGTCGCGCAGTGGGACGAGGCCTTCCACTGCGCGCTGGTCGCCGCGGCCGGCAATGCCGAGATGGCGCGCGTGCACCGCGACGTGACCGACCGCATCCGCATCATCCGCCGGCTCGACTTCACGCAGCAGCCGCGCATCGACGCCACTTACGACGAGCACGCCAAGATCCTGAAGGCCGTGCGCGCCAACCGCGGCGAGCAGGCCGCGATGCTGCTGCGCGCGCACATCGAGACCAGCCAGTCGGAGGTGCGCAAGATCACGCTGCACCAGGTGCACATGGCCAGAACCGCCAGCCGGCGGTAGAGACTTGATTCCAGGGATACCGCGGAAACCGGCCTGGCCGGGTCGTTGGTATCGCTGCCGGTGAGGGGCTTGGAGGAGCGGACGCGAAGCGCGCGGAGCCTGGGGCGAGAGCCTTATTCCGCCGTGATCCTGCCGCGTTGCACGACGCCGGCCCAGCGCTGCGCATCCTTGGCGATCAGGTCCTTGAACTCGCCCGGCGCCGAGCTCGCCGGCACCATGCCTTGCGCCTCGAAGGCCGTCGCCACCTCGGGCTGCCGCAGGATGGCGCCGATCTCCTTGTTGAGCCGTGCCACTACCGGCGCCGGCGTTCCCTTGGGCGCCAGCACCCCGTACCACATATCGACATTGCCGGCCTGGATGCCGGCCTCGGCCAGCGTGGGCACGTCCGGCAACTGGGGCAGGCGCTTGTCGCTCCCGGTGGCGATGGCGCGCAGCTTGCCTGCCTGGATGTGCTGAAGCGCCACGTGCACGGGCAGGAACATGTAGTCGATGCGTCCGCCCAGCAGGTCGGTCACGGCACCGGCGGTGCCCTTGTAGGGCACGTGCAGCAGCTCGGTGCCGGTGCTCTGCATCAAGAGTGCCATCGACAGGTGGTGCGGCGTGCCCACGCCCGGCGTGGCGTAGGTGAGTTTGCCCGGGCTGGACTTGGCCGCCGCGACGACCTGCGCGACGGTCGTGGCCTTCTGCACGTTCGGATTGGTCACCAGCAGCAAAGTGCCCCACGAGGTGAGCGATACGGGCGTGAAGTCGTTGACCGGGTCGTAGGCCAGCGACTTGTAGAGGCTCTTGTTCATCACCAGCGTGTTCACCTGCACCAGCAGCGTGTAGCCGTCGGGCTTGGCGCGCGCCACCTTCTCGCTGCCGATGTTGCCGCTGGCGCCGGCCACGTTGTCCACCACCACGGGTTGCCCCAGCACGGCCGGAAGGCGCGCAGAAAGCTGGCGCGCGATCAGGTCGATGCCGGTGCCGGGCGTGTAGGGCACGACCAGGGTGATGGGCTGCTCGGGCCAGGCCTGGGCAGCCGCGGCGCCGGCGGCCAGCAGCAGGGTGGCGAGGATCTTCTTCAGGGAACGCATGTCGTGGTCTCCTTCTTGTGGGTCTCGTGGGTCTCGTGGGTCTCGTGCGGCTTCAGAGGTAGGAAGGCCGGGCCTTCAGGCCGGCCGGGTCGTAGCCGGCCACGCGCTTGTAGTGGTCGGAGATGGCCTGCAGCTCCGCGGTGCTGACGATGTCTTCCAGCCGGTCGAAGCGCCGGCCGCCGGAGCGCTCGAACACCTCGCGCAGGATGGTGTCGGGTGGATTGCTGCGGTTGGTGAGCACCACGTCGGTGGTGGCCTTCACGCGCACGCCGTCGTAGTCCTCCAGCGCGGCGGTGCCCACGCCGAGCCGGCGCAGCGCGCCCGCGAGATGGCGGGCGTCGATGATGGCCTGGCCCGCCCCGTTGGAGCCGCGCGGCACCATCGGATGCGCGGCATCGCCCAGCAGCGTGAGGCGGCCGTGCGTCCACTTGGGCAGCGGGTCCTGGTCCACCATCGGGTACTCCAGGATGGCATCGGAAGCGCGGATCAGCGCCGGCACGTCGAGCCAGTCGAAATGCCAGTCCTCGAAGGCGGGCAGGAAGTCTTCCAGGCGGCCTGGGCGGCTCCAGTCCTGCATCGCGGGCTGAGGTGCGTGGATCTCGGCCACCCAGTTGATCAACTGGTTTCCTTGGGCGTCGATGTTGTCGCGGATGGGGTAGATCACCATCTTGCCCTGGTCCAGCCAGCCCGCGCGCACCATGCTCGCGCCGGAGAGAAAGGGCTTGTGCTTCGCCGTGCCGCGCCACATGTTGACGCCGGAGTAGCGAGGCGCGCCCTCGTTCGGGTAGAGCTGCCGGCGCAGCACGGAATGGATGCCATCGCAGCCCACCGCGAGCGCGGCGCGCACCGGCGGCAGGGCGGCGCCGTCGGGCGCGTTGAAGCGGGCGCTGACGCCGTGCGCGTCCTGCTGCACGCCCGCGCAGCGGTGGCCGCAGACCACGGCATCCGCGCCGAGCCGATCGCGCACCGCCCTCAGCAGGACCGTGTGCAGGTCGCCGCGGTGAATCGAATACTGGGGCCAGTCGTAGCCCGCCGCGGTACCCGCAGCCTCGCGGAACACCAGTTGGCCGTGGGCATTGAAGAACACCGCCTCCCGGGTGCGCACACCGACGGCATCGAGGGCCGGCAGCAAACCCAGTTCGGCCAGCTCGCGTACCGCATGCGGCAGCAAGTTGATGCCGACGCCCAGCGGCTTGAGCTCGGTCACGGCTTCGTACACGCGGCAGGAAATGCCTGCCTGGTGCAGGCTGAGGGCCAGGGTCAGGCCGCCGATGCCGGCGCCCAGGATGATCACTTCGGCGGAAGGCTCGCTCATGTCTCGTCGTCTCTCGATGGGGGCCTCGATTACAGCGGCGATGCAGTCATATTGGAAATTTAGATGTCGTATGGATTTATCATGAATGCACATGAATCTGTCCATGCGCCAGATGCGCGCCTTTCTCCATGTGGCGCGCATCGGCAACTTCACCCGCGCCGCCGAACAGGCCCACATGACGCAGGCCGGCCTCAGCACCCTGGTGCGCGAGATGGAGCGCCAGCTGGGCACGCGCCTGTTCGACCGCACCACGCGCATGGTGGTGCTGACGGCCGCCGGCCGGCGCCTGCTGCCGGTGGTCGAGCGGGTGCTGGGCGAGCTGGACGATGTGACCGGCCGTCTCAGCGCCGAGGGCGAAGAGGCCCGCCAGACATTGCGCATCGCGGCCACGCCGCTGGTCTCTTCCCATCTGTTGCCGCAGGTCTTCGCCGGCTTCCGGCAGAGCCATCCGCGCATCCAGCTGCGGCTGTTCGATGCGGATCTGCGCGAGGTGGAGACGCTGGTGGCGGCAGGCGAGGCCGACATGGGCCTGGGCTTCTTCTTCAAGGCCGCGCCCGGGCTGGAGCGCGTGGCGGTCGGTCACTTCCAGTTGATGCGCGTGATGCCAGCCGCCACGGGCGCGCCGGGCGTCGGCAGCGCGCCGTGGGCTGCGTTGCGTGGGACTTCTTTGCTGGGCTTGCCGCCCGGCAACCCGATCCAGAAGTTGATCGACCGGCACCTCGCGGCCATCGGCCAGGCCGATCCGGCCCGCCCGGCCTTCAACCTCTTCAACACCCTGATCGCGATGGTCGAGGCCGGCTTCGGCAGCGCGGTGATGCCGACCTTCGCGCTGGCCGCCTGCCGGCGGCACGCGGTGCGCGCGGATCTGCTGGTGAAGCCGAAGGTGGGCGTGGACTTCTATCGCATCACCCGGCGCGGAGTGCACGAGACCGAGGCGATGCAGGCGTTCTGCGCGACATTGGCCAAGGCGCTGCCGGCGTTGTCGCGCTGAGCTTCAGAGGATGAGCTCGTAGTCCACGGTGATCGGCGCGTGGTCGCTGAACTTGATGGTCTTGAAGATCTGCTCGTTGCGTGCCAGCCGGGCGATGGCCGGCGTGGCGAGGTGGTAGTCCAGCCGCCAGCCCACGTTCTTCGCATAGGCCTGCCCGCGATTGCTCCACCAGGTATAGGCCTCGTCGGTGGTGTCGGGCTTGAGCAGGCGGTAGACGTCGATCAGGCCGGCGCCCTCGGCGCCTTCGTCCAGCAGCCGGGTCATCCAGGCGCGCTCCTCGGGCAGGAAGCCGCTGTTCTTCTGGTTGCCGCGCCAGTTCTTGAGGTCGATCTCCTTGTGGGCGATGTTGATGTCGCCGCACAGCACGAATTCGCGCTCCCGCTTGAGCGCCACCAGGTGCGGAAAGAAGCCCTTGAGAAAACGGAACTTCGCCGCCTGCCGCTCCTCGCCCGAGGAGCCGCTGGGAAAGTAGCAGCTGATGACGGAGAACTTGCGCTTGTTCGTGTCGAAGCGCAGTTCCAGGTAGCGGCCTTCGGCATCGAACTCCTTGTCGCCCCAGCCGATCACCACGTCGGTCGGCGCGTGCCTGGTATAGATGGCGGTGCCGGCGTAGCCCTTCTTCTCGGCGAAGTGGAAGTGGCCCTTCAGGCCGGCCATGGCCTCGAAGCGCCCCTCGATGTCGCTGGCCTGGACGCGGATTTCCTGCATGCAAATACAATCCGGCGCCAGCTCCGCCACCCAGTCGGCGACACCCTTGGTCGCCGCCGAGCGCAGGCCGTTGAGGTTGAGGCTGGTGAGTTTGAACACGAGGACGTTCCCGATGGCAGAAGTGGTGGCAAAGACAGCAGAAGAGGGCGCGCTGGCGCAGGCCTTCGTGCAATTCGCGATCGAGTCCGGCGTGCTGCGCTTCGGCCAGTTCAAGACCAAGGCCGGGCGCATGAGCCCCTATTTCTTCAACGCGGGCCTGTTCGACGACGGCGCCAAGCTCGCGCGGCTGGCGGCATTCTATGCAGACCGCCTCATCGCCAGCGGCCTGGAATTCGACATGATCTTCGGGCCCGCCTACAAGGGAATTCCTCTGGGCGCCACGGTGGCCGCCGAGCTGGCGCGGCGCGGTCGCAACGTGCCCTTCGCCTACAACCGCAAGGAAGCCAAGGACCACGGCGAGGGCGGCACCCTCGTCGGCGCGCCGCTGAAGGGCCGGGTGCTGATCGTCGACGACGTGATGTCGGCCGGCACCGCGGTGCGCGAGTCCATCGCCGCCATCCGCAACGCAGGCGCCACGCCTTATGCGGTGGCGATCGCGCTGGACCGGCAGGAGAAGGCGACCGAGAACGGCGTCGACGTGGACCACAGTGCTGTGCAATATGTCAGACAACAGCTCGGTATGAAGGTGGTGGCGATCGCAACCCTTGACGACTTGTTACAGTACCTCTCGGGCCGCGCGGACGACGCGTTGAGCGCCCACCGGCAGGGCGTGCTGGATTACCGGGCACGCTACGGCGCCGGCTGAACTTCATCCGAAGGGATCGGCATTGGCCCATACGCAGCTGCAGCACCAACGCATCGGAAGCCTGGCTGTCCTGCTGCTGGCCGCAGCGGGCGCGACGCAAGCCCAGACGCAGGCACAAGCGCAGGCCGCCCAGCCGGGCGTTCGCCCAGGCATCTATACCTGTGTCGATGCCCGCGGACGCACCCTCACGGCCGATCGGCCGATCGCCGACTGCGCCGACCGCGAACAGCGCGAACTCAGCCCCAGCGGCTCCACGCGGCGCAAGCTCGAACCGACGTACACCGCGCGTGAGCAGGCCGAGCGCGAGGACCGCGAGCGCCAGGCCCAGCTGCAGGCGCAGCGCGTGCTGGAGGAGCGCCGTCGGGAGCGGGCGCTGCTGATCCGCTACCCCAACGCCACCGCGCACGATCGCGAGCGCGCCGACGCGCTGGTCCAGATCGATGCCGTGATCCAGGCCGCCCGCAAGCGCCTCGGCGAACTGGCCGAGGAGCGCCGCAAGATCGACGACGAGCTGGAGTTCTACGCCAAGGACGTCAGCAAGGCGCCCGCTTCCCTGCGCCGCAGGGTGGACGACAACACCAAGAGTGCGGCGGTGCAGAACCGATTCATCGCCGACCAGGAAGACGAGAAGAAGCGCGTGAATGCGCGCTTCGACGAGGAGCGGGCCCGCCTGGGGCCGCTGTGGGCCGGCAACGCGCCGGCCACCACGTCGCGCTGAGTGGGCGCGGCGGGTTGGGGCTAGCCCAGCTTCGCTTTCAGCAACGCGTTCACCTGCGCCGGGTTGGCCTTGCCCTGGCTGGCCTTCATGACCTGGCCGACCAGTGCGTTGAAGGCCTTGTCCTTGCCGGCGCGGTATTCGTCGATGTTCTTCTGGTTGGCCGCCAGGACTGTGTCGACGATCTTCTCCAGCGCGCCGGTGTCGCTCATCTGCTTCAATCCCTTGGCTTCGATGAGCTGATCGGCGTCCTGGCCTTCGCCGGTCCAGAGCGCCTCGAAGACTTGCCGCGCGGCGTTGTTGGAGATGGTGCCGTCGCCGATCCGACGGATCAGCGCCGCGAGTTGGGGGGCCGAGACCGGCGCCTGGTCGATGTCGATGTCCTGCTGGTTCAGGCGGCGCGCGATCTCGCCGGTGATCCAGTTGCTGGCCAACTTCGGCGCGGCGCCGGCGCTCACCGCCTCGTCGAAGTAGCGCGCCAGCGCCGGGCTCTGGGTGAGTTGGGCGGCGTCGTAGGCCGAGAGCCCGTGCTCGCGGCCATAGCGTTCGGCCATGGCGCGCGGCAGCTCGGGCATGGCGGCGCGCACCCGCTCGATCCATTCGGGCGCGATCGCCAGGGGCGGCAGGTCGGGATCGGGGAAGTAGCGGTAGTCGGCCGCATCCTCCTTGGTGCGCATGGCGCGGGTCTCGCCGGTTTCAGGGTCGAACAGCACCGTGGCCTGCTGGATCGCGCGGCCGTCCTCCAGCTCGCCGATCTGCCAGCGGATCTCGTAGTCGATCGCCTGCTGCATGAACTTGAAGCTGTTGAGGTTCTTGATCTCGCGCCGCGTGCCCAGCGGCTGGCCGGGCCGTCGCACCGAAACGTTGGCGTCGCAGCGGAAGCTGCCTTCCTGCATGTTGCCGTCGCAGATGCCGATCCAGGTGACGATCTTGTGCAGCTCGCGCGCGTAAGCCACAGCCTCGGCGGTGGAGCGCATGTCCGGCTCGGTCACGATCTCCAAGAGGGGCGTGCCGGCGCGGTTCAGGTCGATGCCCGACTGGCCGACGAAGTCCTCGTGCAGCGACTTGCCGGCGTCTTCCTCGAGGTGGGCGCGCACCAGGCGCACGGTCTTCTGTTCGTCGCCGAGGAAGAAGCTGACCGAGCCGCCTTGCACCACCGGGATCTCGTACTGGCTGATCTGGTAGCCCTTGGGCAGGTCGGGGTAGAAGTAGTTCTTGCGTGCGAACACGCTGCGCGGGGCGATGTGCGAGCCCAGCGCCAGGCCCAGCTTGATGGCGCGCTCGACCGCGCCCTTGTTCATCACCGGCAGGGTGCCGGGCAGCGCCAGGTCCACGGCGCACGCCTGGGTGTTGGGCTCGGCGCCGAAGGCGGTGGAGGCGCGGCTGAAGATCTTGCTCGCGGTGGAGAGCTGGGCATGGGTCTCGAAGCCGATGATGACTTCGTAGCCCTGGACCAGCGGGCCGGTGGGGCGGCCTTCCTGCATTTGTTCGAAGCTGCTGCTCATCTCAATATCCGTTGGGCGTGCGCAGGTGCCAGTGGGTGGCTTGCTGGAAGCGGTGGGCCGCGTTCAGCAGCTTCGCCTCGCTGAAATAGTTGCCGATCAGCTGCAGGCCGACGGGCATGCCGCCGTCGAAGCCAGCGGGCAGGCTCATGCCGGGCAGGCCGGCCAGGGAGCCCGGCAGGGTGAAGATGTCGGCCAGGTAGTCGGCCACCGGGTCGTCGCCGTGTTCGCCAAGCTTCCAGGCGACGGTGGGGACGGCGGGCCCGGCGATCAGGTCGCACTGCGCGAAGGCCTGCTGGAAGTCGGCGGCGATCATGCGCCGCACCTTCTGCGCCTGCAGGTAGTAGGCGTCGTAGTAGCCGTGCGAGAGCACGTAGGTGCCGATCATGATGCGGCGCTTAACTTCGTCGCCGAAGCCTTCTTCGCGGGTCTTGGCGTACATGTCGGCGAGATCGCGGTAGTTTTTCGCGCGATGGCCGAACTTGACGCCATCGAAGCGGCTCAGGTTGGAGCTGGCCTCGGCCGCGGCGATGATGTAGTAGACCGGGATCGAGAGTTCGGTGCGCGGCAGCGTGATCTCCACGCGCTTCGCGCCCAGCTTCTCGTACTCGGCCAGGGCGGCCTCGATGGCCGTACGCACTCCGGGGGCGACCCCCTCGCCGACGAACTCGCGCGGCACGCCGATGCACAGGCCTTCGAGCGAAGCGCCCAGCGTGCGCGAGAAGTCCTCGGCCGGGCGGTCCAACGAGGTCGAATCGCGCTCGGGGTCGGGGCCGCACAGCGCCGACAGCATCAGCGCGCAGTCCTCGGCGGAGCGGGCGAAGGGGCCGGCCTGGTCCAGGCTGGAGGCGAAGGCCACCATGCCGTAGCGCGAGGCGCGGCCGTAGGTGGGCTTGATGCCGGTCACGCCGCAGAAGGAGGCGGGCTGGCGGATCGAGCCGCCCGTGTCGGTCCCGGTGGCGGCCGGCACCAGCCGCGCGGCCACGGCGACGGCGCTGCCGCCGGAGGAGCCGCCGGGGACGCGTTCGCGGTCCCAGGGGTTGCGCACCGGCACCGCGCGGTCGAAGCCGACCGCGGGCACGGCCACGTTCTCGTTGGAGGAGCCCATCGCGAATTCGTCGCAGCTGAGCTTGCCCAGCGTCACGGCGCCGGCCTCGGCCAGCTTGCGGACGACGGTGGCGTCGAAGGGCGAACGGTAGCCGGCCAGGATGCGGGAGCCGGCGGTGGTGGGCAGGGCGGCAGTGACGAAGATGTCCTTGTGGGCGATCGGTACGCCGGCCAGGGCGGGCGCGTTGCCGGTGGCCAGCTGGGCGTCGGCAGCGCGGGCCTGGGCCAGGGCGGCGTCTTCGTCCACGGCCAGGAAGACACCGAGATCCTGATGTTTCTCGATGCGGGCCAGCTGGTGTTGCACGGCTTCGACGGCCGACACCTTGCGCTCGCGCAGCGCCTGGGCCAGTGCGGCCACGCCAAGGGTGTGCAGTTCGCCGCTCATTCGATCACCTTCGGCACCAGGAACAGGCCGTTCTCGACCGCGGGCGCGCTGCGCTGGTTGAGCTCGCGCCGGTTCGGCTCGCTGGCCACGTCTTCGGCCAGGCGGAGGGTGACGTCCTCGAAGGCGGCGACCGGATGCGCGAGCGGTTCGACGCCGGTGGTGTCGACCGCTCGCATGCGCTCGACCAACTCGAAGAAGCCGTTGATCTGGCCGAGCATGCGCTCGCTCTCGTCGGGCGCGAGCTCGAGCCGGGCGAGCGAGGCGATGCGCGCGATATCTGTGGAGGTGAGGGACATCGGAACTGCGGGAAAAAACTGAGTTGCGCGCGCCTGCCAAAAGGCGCACTTTGCCCCGGCGAGGGGGTGCACGGGAGGCAGGATGCGCAGGGGATTCGGGTATTATCCCGCCTTTGCCGCAACCCCCGCGAACGCGCCGGCATTTGCCGCAAAACGCCCATCCATCCCGTCTAAAAACGACCACCATGAGCGACGACCTGCCGAAGCGCAGGCCGTGCTCCAGAGGATTCCAGAATGTTCGGAGCTTTCCGTCGGTATTTTTCGACCGACCTCGCGATCGACCTCGGCACCGCCAATACCCTCATCTTTGCTCGCAACAAGGGCATCGTGCTCGACGAGCCCTCGGTCGTTGCAATCCGCCACGAAGGCGGCCCGCACGGCAAGAAGGTCATCCAGGCCGTGGGCCGCGAAGCCAAGGCCATGCTCGGCAAGGTGCCCGGCAACATCGAGGCGATCCGCCCCATGAAGGACGGCGTGATCGCCGATTTCGTGATCACCGAGCAGATGATCAAGCAGTTCATCAAGATGGTGCACCCGCGCTCGCTGCTCACGCCCAGCCCGCGCATCATCATCTGCGTGCCCTGCGGCTCGACCCAGGTCGAGCGCCGCGCCATCAAGGACGCGGCCGAGGCGGCCGGCGCGACCTCCGTCTACCTGATCGAGGAGCCCATGGCGGCCGCCATCGGCGCCGGCCTGCCGGTGTCGGAAGCCAGCGGCTCGATGGTGGTGGACATCGGCGGCGGCACCACCGAAGTGGGCGTCATCTCCCTGGGCGGCATGGTCTACAAGGGCAGCGTGCGGGTCGGCGGCGATCGCTTCGACGAGGCGATCATCAACTACATCCGCCGCAACTACGGCATGCTGATCGGCGAGCCGACAGCCGAAGTCATCAAGAAGAGCATCGGCTCGGCCTTTCCCGGCTCCGAAGTCAAGGAGATGGAGGTCAAGGGCCGCAACCTCAGCGAGGGCGTGCCGCGCAGCTTCACCATCAGCAGCAACGAAGTGCTGGAGGCGCTGACCGACCCGCTCAACAACATCGTGTCGGCCGTCAAGAATGCGCTGGAGCAGACCCCGCCCGAACTGGGCGCCGACATCGCCGAGCGCGGCATGATGCTGACCGGGGGCGGCGCCCTGCTGCGCGACCTGGACCGCCTGCTGGCGGAAGAGACCGGCCTGCCGGTGCTGGTAGCGGAAGACCCGCTGACCTGCGTGGTGCGTGGCTGCGGCATCGCGCTGGAGCGCATGGACCGCCTGGGCAGCATCTTCACCAGCGAGTGAGGGCTCCTTTGCATATCCGGCCGGCCCGTGTCAGCATCGGCCGGCCTTTTCACATCTAGTGTGCTGTCCCACAAACAACTGCGCATGAAACCGCGTCTTTCGCCCCATGGCGGCGTTGCAGATCCTCGCGATACCTTCGGGTATCGCTGCGGTCTGCGCCTTGCCCTGGGCCGAAATCCATCGGTTTCGTTTTGCGCAGCCATTTGCGGGCCAGCACACTAGCTCGAACACGCGCCGCTCACACCATGCCCCTGGGCACGCTGGACCGTACCGCGCCGCCCCTGTTCAACCAGGGACCGTCGGCGCTCAGCAAGCTGATCTTCTTCAGCGCGCTGGCGCTGTTCCTGATGGTGGCGGACGCCCGTTTCAACATCGTGCAGCCGCTGCGCGCCGGCATCGCGGCGGTGCTCTACCCCGTCCAGTGGCTGGCGCTCAAGCCGGTGCAACTGGCCGTGGGCGGCGGGCGCTACCTGGAAGACCTGCAGACCGCGCAGGCCCGTGAGGCGCGGGCGCGCAAGGCGCTGGCCCTGCAGTCCGAGCGTGCCAGCCAGGCCGACACGCTGGCGCAGGACAACGCGCGCCTGCGCGCGCTCCTGGAGCTGCGCCAGACCACCCAGACGCCCGGCCGCGCGGCAGAGGTGCTGTATGACGCGGCCGACCCCTACACCCGCAAGCTGGTGATCGACCAGGGGCTCACCAACGGCATCGCGCCCGGCTCGCCGGTGATCGACGAGGGCGGTGTGGTGGGCCAGGTGACGCAGGTCCAGCCCTTCACCAGCGAGATCACGCTGGTGATCGACCGCGACCTCTCGATCCCGGTGCAGAACGTGCGCACCGGTGCCCGCAGCGTGGCCTTCGGCGATGCCAGCGCGCACGGCGGCGGGCTGGAGCTGCGCTTCACCGCCGCCAATGCGGACGTGCAAGAGGGCGACCTGCTCACCACCAGCGGCGTCGACGGCGTCTATCCGCCCGGACTTCCGGTGGCCAAGATCGACCGAATCGAAAGGCGTGCCGATTCCGCCTTCGCCCGCATCCATTGCCTGCCGATGGCCCACGTGACGGCCGCGCGCTACGTGCTGGTGCTGGCGCCGGTCGGTGTCCAGGCGCCGAAGCCCGCGCCGGGTGCGGCCGCCGACGCTGCGCCGGCGAAGAAGAAGGACAAGGGCGACAAGGGCGACAAGGGCAGGGCAGAGAAGCCGGCCAAGGCCGAAGCCAGGAAGGAAGGGCGCACCCCATGATCATGCGTCCGGGCCACCAGCAGCTGCTGCTGCCCGTCAACCCCTTTTTCCTGTGGGCGAGCCTGATCGTCGCGCTGCTGCTGAACATGGTGCCGCTGGGCCGGGCCGCCTGGCTGCCCGACCTGCTGGCGCTGGCGATCGTGTTCTGGAGCGTGCATCAGCCCGCGCGTATCGGCATCGGCGCGGCCTTCGTGTTCGGCCTGCTGATGGACGTGCACCAGACGGCGCTGCTGGGCCAGCATGCGCTGTCCTACACCACGCTGGGTTTCTTCGCGATCATGGTCCACCGGCGTCTGCTGTGGTATCCGCTCGTTTCGCAGGCCTTGCAGGTGTTGCCGCTGTTCGCGATCTCGCACGTGATCGAAGTGGCGATCCGGCTCGTGGGCGGCGGCATCTTCCCAGGCTGGCAATTCCTCATCGCGCCGGTCATCGAGGCCACGCTCTGGCCGCTGGCCAGCCTGCTCCTGCTGGCGCCGCAACGGCGCGCACCCGAACCCGATGCCAACCGCCCGCTGTAACAACCTTTGTTGTGGTTTTTTCGGCTTGTCCGGCCGTATCGGGCGGCGTAGGCTTGCGCGCGCCTCATGACCGAACTGCGCAACATCGCCGCCGACCTCGCCCGCTTCAGGCGCCGCGTGTTCGTGATCGGCCTGGTGGTCCTGGTGGCGTTCGGCCTGTTGTGCGCGCGGCTCTTCTTTCTTCAGGTGGTGCGGCACGACGACCTGGCAGAGCAGGCCGAGAGCAATCGCACGGCGGTGGTGCCGGTGGTGCCCAATCGCGGGCTGATCCTCGACCGCAACGGCATCGTGCTGGCCTCCAACTACTCGGCCTACACGCTCGAGATCACTCCCTCCAAGGTCGGGAGCCTGGAGGACACCATCGACAGTCTGAACGGGGTGGTGGAGATCACGCCGCGGGACCGCCGCCGCTTCAAGCGGCTGCGCGAGGACTCGCGCAGCTTCGACTCCATCCCGATCCGTACCCGCCTGAGCGACGAGGAGGTCGCCCGCTTCGCGGCCCAGCGCTATCGCTTTCCCGGCGTGGAGATCAAGGCGCGCCTGTTCCGCAACTATCCCAACGGCGAACTTGCCGCGCACGTGCTGGGCTACATCGGCCGCATCAACCAGCGCGAGAAGGCCGCGATGGAGGACTGGAGCGAGGAAGACCAGGCCAACTACAAGGGCACCGACTACATCGGCAAGCTGGGCATCGAGCAAAGCTACGAGAAAACGCTGCACGGGCTGACCGGCGTCGATCAGATGGAAACCTCCGCCGGCGGCCGCGCCGTGCGCCGCCTCGGAAGCCATCCGGCGACGCCCGGCAACACGGTCATGCTGTCGCTGGACATCAAGCTGCAGAAGCTGGTGGAGGACATGTTCGGCGAGCGCCGCGGCGCGCTGGTGGCCATCGATCCCACGTCCGGCGAGATCCTGGCCTTCGTCTCCAAGCCCACCTTCGACCCGAACCTGTTCGTCGAGGGGATCGACAGCGAGAGCTGGCAGGCGCTCAACGAATCCATCGACAAGCCGTTGCTGAACCGTGCGCTGCGCGGCACCTACCCGCCCGGCTCCACCTACAAGCCCTTCATGGCGCTGGCCGCGCTGCAGCTGGGCAAGCGGGCGCCCAGCATGGTCGTCAGCGACCCGGGCTACTACACCTTCGGCGGCCACACCTTCCGCAGCCACGAGGGCGGCTTGGGCGGCGTTGACATGCACCGCGCCATCCAGATGTCCAGCAACACCTACTTCTACTCGCTGGCGGTGGAGATGGGGGTGGACGCGATCCACGATTTCATGAAGCCGCTGAGCTTCGGCCAGCTCACCGGCATCGACCTGAACGGCGAGGTGCGCGGCGTGCTGCCCAGCATGGCCTGGAAGCGCGACACCTACAAGCGCGCCGAGATGAAGAAGTGGTACCCCGGCGAGACCGTGTCGCTGGGCATCGGCCAGGGCTACAACAACTTCACCATGCTCCAGCTGGCGGTGGCCGAGGCGACGCTGGCCAACGGTGGCATCAAGTACCGGCCGCATCTGGTCAAGGCGATCAAGGACACCGTCACCGGCCAGGTGACCGAGGTCGAGCAGCCGCCGGGCGAGAACCTGGGCTATCAGCCCAAGCACGTGGACCTGGTGCGCAATGCGCTGGTGGCGGTGAACAAGGGCGGCACCGGCACCCGGGTGTTCGCCGGGGCCCCCTACACCTCGGCCGGCAAGACCGGCACCGCCCAGGCCGTGGCCTGGGGCGCGGGGAAGTACAACGCGAAGGCGCTGGAAGAGCACCAGCGCGACCATTCGCTGTTCGCGGCCTTCGCGCCTGCCGAGGCGCCGAAGATCGCAGTGGCCGTGATCGTCGAGAACGCGGGCTTCGGCGCAGCGGCCGCGGCGCCGATCGTGCGCCGCGTATTCGACTACTGGCTGGCGAACCAGTACCCGAACGAGCAGGACCTGGCAGCCGTCCAGATCGGCAAGGCCGGCGCGCCGGTGGGCAAGCCACGCGTGGCCAGCGAACTGGGCTGGCCTGTCGCCAACAGCGCCGCCACCGCGCCCTGAGCGCGCATTCCACCACGCCCTCGCCGGGGCATGCCTGAAAGTGGGGCGGCCCAAAAAAAAAAGGCGCCGACCAGCGGCGCCTGTTCATGGAAAACGGCATCTCGTATGGATGCCTCGAATCTTTTCTGTTCTAGTTCTTCGACATGTCTCCTCGGTCCCCCGCGCAGCGGGCAGGCCCGTTTGCGAGTGGCGAGACTTTAGGCGGACGCACCGCGCCAGTGCATCGGGGATTACCCGCCACTCTGCAACAGACAGAAACAAGTCGGCGAAAAGCGAGACCGATTCACGCCCCCGCGGACTCGCGAATCCAGCCGGCGGCCTTCTCCGCCATCATCAAGGTCGGGCTGTTGGTATTCCCGCTGGTGATGGTCGGCATGGCGCCGGCATCCACCACGCGCAGGCCGGCGATGCCGCGCACCCGCAGACGTGAATCGAGCACCGCCCCCCGGTCGCCCTCCGGCCCCATCCGGGTGGTGCCCACCGGGTGGAAGATGGTGGTGGCGATGTCGCCGGCCAGGCGCGCCAGCTCGTCGTCGCTCTGGTATTGCGAGCCTGGCTTCCATTCCTCGGGCGAGTATTTCGCGAGCGCGGGCTGCGCCGCGATGCGGCGCGTCACTCGCAGCGAGTCGGCGGCCACCTTGCGGTCTTCCTCGGTGCTCAGGTAGCAGGGCGCGATCGCCGGCGCTTCCGTGAAGCGGTGGCTCTTGATGTGCACCGTGCCGCGGCTGGTCGGGTTCAGGTTGCACACGCTGGCAGTGAAGGCCGGAAAGCTGTGCAGCGGCTCGCCGAAGGCGTCGAGCGACAGCGGCTGCACGTGGTATTCGAGGTTGGGCCAGGCATGCTCGGGCGAGCTGCGCGTGAAGGCGCCAAGTTGCGAGGGCGCCATGCTCATCGGTCCGCTGCGCCTGAACAGGTATTCCAGGCCGATCCGCGCCTTGCCGAAAGAAGAGGCGGCCAGCACGTTGAGCGTGGGCGCGTCCTTGATCTTGAACACCGCGCGGATCTGCAGGTGGTCTTGCAGGTTGGCGCCCACTCCTGGCGCATCCAGCACCACGTCGATGCTGTGGCGACGCAGCAGCTCGGCGGGGCCGATGCCCGACAGCTGCAGGATCTGCGGCGAGCCGATGCTGCCCGCGCACAGGATCACCTCGCGCGTCGCGTGCGCGACCACCATCTCGTGACCGTCCCACACCTGCACGCCGTTGCAGCGGTGCCGGCCATCCGGTGCGGTGTCGAGCAGCAGGCGGGAGACCTGCGCGCTGGTCCAGAGTTCGAAGTTGGGCCGGCCGTAGCAGGTGGGCCGCAGAAAGGCCTTGGCCGTGTTCCAGCGCCAGCCGTTCTTCTGGTTGACCTGGAAATAGCCCACGCCCTCGTTGCTGCCGCGGTTGAAGTCGCTCGAGTGCGGGACGCCTGCCTGCTGCGCGGCCTGCGCGAAGGCGTCGAGGATGTCCCACCGCAAGCGCTGCTTCTCCACCCGCCATTCGCCGCCGGCGCCGTGCAGCTCGTCGGCGCCGAGGTAGTAGTCCTCGTGCTGCTTGAAGGCGGGCAGCACGTTCTCCCAGCGCCAGGTGTCGTCGCCGGTAAACGCGGCCCACTGGTCGTAGTCGCGGGACTGGCCGCGCATGTAGATCATGCCGTTGATGGAGGAGCAGCCGCCCAGCGTCTTGCCGCGCGGGTAGCGAAGCGTGCGGCCGTTGAGGCCGGCATCGGGCTCGGTCGTGTAGAGCCAGTCGGTGCGCGGGTTGCCGATGCAGTAGAGGTAGCCGACCGGGATGTGGATCCAGTGGTAGTCGTCCTTGCGGCCGGCCTCGATCAGCAGCACGCGGCGATTCCGGTCGGCGCTCAGGCGGTTGGCCATCAGCGCGCCGGCTGTGCCGGCGCCGACGATGATGTAGTCGAAGGTGGTGTCGCTCATGGTTGTTTGCTGCCTCCAACGCCTGCCTTGGGCTCATGGCACAGGGCAAGAATCTCGAAGCGTTGCTCAGCGGGACTCTCACGGTACAGCGCTACGTCGCCGGTGCGGCCGCGGGAGATCACCGTCCCCCTGGCCGCACGCGGTCGGCCGCCGATGGCGGGATGGCGCTTCAGGACGAGGACGGCATCGAAGATCAGCTCCGTTGTCACCATGGTAAGGCCATGGGAGCCCTTCCCCTCCGTGATGCAGCGCGGTCGCCTACGCGCGCCCGGGTCGATCCGGTCTTGGACTGCGGGGCGCCGCGGTTAGGATGTCGCGATCTCCGCCCTGCAGCCGCACCCACCCTCCATGCCCTTCGACCCCCAGCCGCCCGCTGACGCGCAAGACGCCGGCAGCGTGCGTCCTCGCGTCGAGCAGCGCGACGAGGCGGGCGGCCGCTGGGTGGTCGCCCAGGGGTGCTGGACTGCAATGGCCATGTCCTCCAGCCGGACCTGGAATGCGCTCGAGGAAAGCCTGCGCGGCGTGCCGCCGCGGGACGACCGCGCCTGGGACCTGCGTCCCATCGACCAGCTCGATCACATCGGCGCCCAACTGCTGTGGAACCACTGGCAGCGCGCCTGGCCCGCGCGGCTCGAGATGGAGCCGCGACACAAGGCCGTGCTGGACCAGGTGGCGCAATACACCTGCAGCGCGCCGGCCGAGCCCGGCAAGACGCTGGCCGAGCACCTGCGTGGCTTCGCCCACTACGGCCCGCGCATCATGTTCGTCGCCAGGGACTTCCTGCGCCTGATCGGGCAGCTCACCCTGGATGTCGGCAAGCTGCTGCGCGCGCCTCACCGGGCGCCCTGGCGCGACTTCTCGGGGCACCTCTACCATTTCGGCGCCACCTCGCTGCCGATCACGGCGCTGGTGGGCCTCCTGATCGGCGTGGTGCTGGCCTATCTGACGTCGCAGCAGTTGCGCCAGTACGGCGGGGAGGCCTTCATCGTCAACATCCTCGGCCTGTCGCTGATCCGCGAGCTGGGCCCGGTGCTGGCGGCGGTGCTGATCGCGGGCCGCTCGGGCTCGGCGATCACGGCGCAGATCGGCGTGATGCGCGTGACCGAGGAGCTCGACGCCATGCGCGTGATGGGCATCCCGCACGGGTTCCGCCTGGTCATGCCGCGCGTGTTGGCGCTGGCCATCGCGATGCCCTTGATCAGCATGTGGACCTCGATGGCGGCCCTGCTGGGCGGCATGATCGCGGCCGACCTCACGCTGGACATCGGTCCGGCCTATTTCATGACCGCGCTGCCACGCGCGGTGCCGCTGACCAACCTCTGGCTCGCGATGGGCAAGTCGGCCGTCTTCGGCGTGCTGATCGCGCTGATCGCCTGCTACTACGGACTGAAGGTGAAGCCGAACACCGAGAGCCTGGGGCGCGGTACCACCTCGTCCGTGGTTGCCTCGATCACGATGGTGATCCTGGTCGACGCCCTGTTCGCGGTCCTGTTCAAAGGCGTGGGGTTCAGGGCATGAACGGCAATTCCAACTGCGGCAGCGGCACGGGCGAGACGGTGGTCGAGATCCGCAATCTCTGGACCGTGTTCAAGTCCCCCGAGGGGGAACAGGTGGTGCACCGCGACCTGGACCTGTCGATCTACCGGGGTGAGGTGCTCTCGCTGGTGGGCGGCTCGGGCACCGGCAAGACGGTGCTGTTGCGGCAGATTCTCGGCCTGGAGCATCCCGCCAAGGGACAGGTCAAGGTGCTGGGCCATCCGCCCGGCCGGATGACGGCCACCAGCGCGGCCGAGGTCGGCATGCTGTTCCAGCACGGCGCGCTGTTCTCCGCCTTCAGCGTGCTGGACAACATCGCCTTCCCGCTGCGCGAGCTCAAGCTGCTGCCCGAGGACCTGATCCGCGACGCTGCCCTGGTGAAGCTGCAGATGGTCGGTCTGGAACCGCGACAGGCCACCAAGAGCCCGGCCGACCTCTCCGGCGGCATGATCAAGCGGGTGGCCCTGGCACGCGCGCTCATCATGGACCCGCCGCTGCTGCTGCTCGACGAGCCCACCGCCGGCCTGGACCCGGAGGCCGCCGACGACTTCTGTGACCTGCTGCGCAGCCTGCACCGCGAGCTGGGGCTCACGGTGGTGATGGTCACGCACGACCTCGACACGCTGTTCGACCTGAGCACGCGCATCGCCGTGCTGGCCGACCAGCGCGTGATCGTCGCCGGCACGGCGCGCGACGTGATCGCCTATCCGCATCCCTTCATCCACGAATACTTCCTCGGCGGCCGCGGCCAGCGCGCCATGGAGGCCCTGCACGAAGGCGCGCCCTCGGCGCTCGTTGCCGGGCGTCCGGGCGCGGGCGCGGTCCCTTCCACTGAAAGGTAGCTGCCATGGAAAACAAGGCCCATGCCATCGCCGCCGGCGCTTTCGTGCTCGGCCTGCTGGCCGCGCTGATCGCGCTGGTGGTCTGGCTCACCCGCGACAACACGGTGCGCAACGTCTACGAGCTGTCTACCCGCGATGCGGTCAGCGGGCTGCAGCCGCAAGCCATGGTGCGCTACCGCGGCATCGCGGTGGGCAAGGTGGCGTCGATCGACTTCGATCCCAAGGTCAAGGGCAACGTGCGGGTTCGCATCACGGTCGACGAGCGCGTGCCTCTCACCACCTCGAGCTACGCCTCCCTGGCCTACCAGGGCGTGACGGGCCTGGCTTTCATCGCCCTGGACGACAAGGGCGGATCGCAGACGCCGCTGCTGCCCAACAACGACGACCCGCCGCGCATCCCGCTCAGGCCCTCGGCGCTGGCGCAGCTGCAGGACCGCGGCGAGGCGATCATCAACCAGGTCGAGGAAGTCACGCGGCGCGCGAACGTGCTGCTGGGCGACCAGAACCAGAAGCGCATCGCCGACGCGCTGGAGAGCATCGCGCAGGCCACGAACAGCGCCAACCAGCTCACCCGCTCGCTGAACGACACGGTGAAGAACGGCCTCAACCCGGCGCTGGCGGCGCTGCCGCCGCTGATCGACCGCACCAAGGACACCATGGGCACGGTGAAGACGGCGGCGGGCGACGTCTCGCGCGTGTCCAACAACCTGAACACCACCGTGAGCCGGCTCAATGCCAAGGACGGCCCCATCGACCGTCTGAGCGATGGCACCAAGTCGCTGGCACAGGCGGTGGATTCCATCAACGCCGCCACCCTGCCGCGGGTGAACCGCGTGGCCGAAGACACCTCGCGCGCGGTGCGCCGCCTGGGCCGGGCGGCCGACAGCATCAACGACAACCCGCAATCCCTGCTCTTCGGCAACGGCGGCGTGGCGGCCGGACCGGGCGAGCCCGGCTTCTCGCCGCCGCCGGCCCGTCCCTGACCTGCAACACCATGAAGAACAAGCAAGAAGCCCCAGCGCGATCGGCCGTCCGGCGCCGCTTTCTCCTGGCCGTGCCGGCGGCCGCACTGCTCGCCGGCGCTTGCGGTGCGCTGCCCGACAAGCCCAGCCGCGCGACCCTGTACGACTTCGGCCCCAACCTCGCGGCCGCCGCACCGGCGCCGGCAGGGGCGCCCCCCCTGCCGCCGATCGCGCTGGCCGAGATCGACGCCAACGCGCGGCTGGAAAGCACGCAGCTTCTCTATCGCCTGGGCTATGCGGATGCGAATGAGCTGCGGCCCTACGGCCTGGCCCGCTGGAGCCTGCCGCCGGCGCAACTGCTGCACCAGCGGCTGCGCGATGCGCTGGCGCAGCGGCGGACCGTGCTCGGCCCGGAGGAGTCGGCCATGCTCGCGCGCACCGAGGGCCAGGTACCGGACACCTTGCGCGTGACGCTGGACGAGTTCAGCCACTACTTCCAATCGCCTGCCCAGAGCATGGGCCTGGTGCGGCTGCGCGCCACGCTGATCCGCCGAGGCGCCGGCGGCGACCGGGTGATGGCGCAGCGAAGCTTCGCGGTGCAGCGTCCAGCGCCCAGCGCCGAGGCCGCCGGCGGCGTGAAAGGCCTGGCGGCGGCGAGCGACGCCGTGGTGGCCGAGCTCGTGAGCTGGGTGGACCAGGTGCGCTGAGGCCAAGGGAAGGCTGGCCATGCGCCGCATCGGGCTCATCTCCGACACGCACGGGCTGCTGCGGCCCGAGGCGCTGGCTTTCCTGCAGGGCTGCGAGCGCATCGTGCATGCCGGCGACATCGGCGATCCGCAGATTCTTGCCAGGCTGGATGCCGTGGCGCCAGTGAGCGCCGTGCGGGGCAACAACGATCACGGGGACTGGGCCGAAGCGGTGCCGGCCAACACGCTGATGGCGCTCGAGGGCCTGCGGCTCTACGCGGTCCACGACCTGGCAGACCTGGCGATCGATCCGGTGGCGGAGGGCGTGCAGGTGGTCGTCACAGGCCATTCCCACCGCCCCAAGGCCGAGATGCGCGGCGGCGTCTGGTACGTCAATCCCGGCAGCGCCGGGCCGCCTCGCTTCCGGTTGCCGATTTCGGCGGCCGAGCTGCAACTGGACGGCGGCACCATCACGCCGCGCATCGTCGAGCTCGTCAAGCGATAGCCGCCCCTTCAGGCCGCTTGTGCCGCTCAGCGCGCCCGCGAAAGGGCGGGGAACAGCGTGGACAGCCCGTCGGCCATCACCTCCACCGCCAGGGCGGCGAGGATCAGCCCCATCAACCGCGTCATGACGTTGATGCCGGTCTTGCCCAGCACGCGCGCGATCGGATCGGCCAGCGAGAAGACCAGGCCCGTCACCAGCCCCACCACCACGCCGTAGAAGACCAGCACCGCGAGTTCCCAGATGTGCTGCGTCTTGTCGGCGTAGATGACAACCGTCGACATCGTGGCCGGGCCGGTCAGCAACGGGATGGTCAGCGGCACCACTGCGATCGAGGCGCCGAGCGAGGCTTTGACCTCGGCGGCGCGGATCTCTTCCTGATTGCCCTTGGACTCCGCCGGCTGTGCGTTGAGCATGTTGAGCGAGCTGATCAGCAGCAGCATGCCGCCACCGACCTGGAAACTGGCGATCGAGATTCCGAAGAAGGCCAGCAATTGCAGTCCCAGGAGGGCGCTGATGGCGATCACCATGAAGGCGCTGAAGGCCGAGACCCAGGCGGTGCGCTTGCGTTGCGCTTCGGTGTAGCCCTGCGTGTAGTGGATGAAGAAAGGCACGATCGCCAACGGGTTCACGATGGCCACCAGCGTGATCAGCGGCTTCACCAGGTCCATCGCAGGGGAGGCCATCTCACTGCCCGCCCGGCGGCACGAAGGACGATGAGCGCCCCCTTGCGGGGCAGCGAACGAAGCGAGTATGGAGGCCGTGCATCAGCGTCCACCGGTGATGTCCAGAAAGGTGCCCGTCACGTAGCTGGCTTCTTCGCTCAGCAGCCACACGATGCCGTTGGCGACCTCCTGCGCGGTGCCGGTTCGCTTCATGGGCACGGTCCCGGCGAGCTGGAAGGCACGGTCGGGCATGCCGCCGGAGGCGTGGATCTCGGTGTCGATCAGGCCGGGGCGGACCGCATTGACGCGGACGCCTTCCTCCGCCACCTCCTTGGCGAGGCCGACGGTCAGGCTTTCGATGGCACCCTTGCTGGCCGCATAGTCCACGTACTGGCCGGGTGAGCCGAGCCGCGCCGCCGCACTGGAGAGATTGACGATGGCGCCGCCCTTGCCGCCATGCCGCTTGCTCATGCGCCGCACCGCCTCGCGCGCGCAGAGAAAACTGCCGATCACGTTGATGCGGAACATGCGTTCCAGGCGCGCGACGCTCATCTCGTCCACGCGGGCCTGCACGTCGACGACGCCGGCGTTGTTCACCAGCGCGCCGAGCCGTCCGAACTTGGCGTCGATCCGCTCGAACATCGCCCTGACCTGCGCCTCGTCGCCGACATCGGCCTGCACGCTCATCGCGCGGCCGCCGCCGTCGCGGATCGCGCGCACCACCTCATCGGCCGCCAGCGAATTGCTGGCATAGTTGACGGCCACTGCGAAGCCGCGCTGCGCGGCGAGCAGCGCGGCTGCGGCACCGATGCCGCGGCTCGCGCCCGTGATCAAGAGCACCTGGTCCAAATCCCGCCTCCTGCACGAAAGCCGTGCGTCAGTTAAAACCGTTCGCGCCGATTACATCATCGAGGAGAGGCTCGTGACCCGCAGCGTCGACTATTACTTCACTCCCCAGAGCCCCTGGACCTACCTCGGGCACGCGCGCTTTACCGCGCTCGCCAAGGAGGCCGGTGCCGCCGTGCGCCTGCGGCCGGTCGACTTCGGCGCCATCTTCCCGGTCTCCGGCGGCCTGCCGCTGGGCAAGCGCGCGCCACAGCGCCAGGCCTATCGGCTGGTGGAACTGGCGCGCTTCTCGCGGCACCTGGGCCTGCCGCTGAATCCGACGCCGAAGTTCTTTCCGGTCGCCGGTGACGACGCGGCCAAGCTCATCATCGCGATCGATCTGAACGAAGGCACAGAGGAGGCGTTGAAGCTGTGCAGCGCGATCTTCGCCGCGGTCTGGGTGCAGGAGCGCAACATCGCGGACCCGAAGGTGCTGGACGCGTTGGTAGCCGAGTGCGGCCTGCCGGCCAAATCGGTCGAGCGTTCGCTGAGTCAGGCCGTGCAGGAGCGCTACGAGGACTACACCCAGCAGGCCATCGACGCGAAGATATTCGGTGCGCCCAGCTACGTGGTCGACGGCGAGATCTTCTGGGGCCAGGATCGGCTCGACTTCGTGGCAAGCGCATTGAAACAACCCCAACCCCCCATCACAGGAGCATGAACATGGGCCAATTCATCGATCTCACCGCCAAGGACGGCTTCAGCTTCCCCGCCTACGTGGCGGAGCCGGCAGGCAAGCCCAAGGGCGCGGTGGTCGTCCTGCAGGAGATCTTCGGTGTCAACTCGCACATCCGTTCGGTGGCCGACGGCTATGCGGCAGAGGGCTATCTCGCAGTGGCGCCTTCGACCTTCCATCGCGTCAAGCCCGGCGTCGAACTGGGCTATAGCGAGGCGGATATGAAGGCCGGCTTCGAACTCAAGACCGCGGTCGAAGCGCTGCCGGAGCCGGGCGTTCTGCAGGACATCCAGGCGGCCGTCGAATATGCGGCGCGCGGCGGCAAGGTCGGGATCGTCGGCTATTGCTGGGGTGGCTTGCTCACCTGGCGCGCCGCCGCGGACGTGTCGGGACTGTCGGCCGCGGCGCCTTACTACGGCGGAGGGATGACCACGCCCGAGGAAAGCGCGCGCGCCCCCAAGGTGCCCGTGCTCGCGCATTTCGGCAACAACGACCACTGGATTCCGCTCGACACCGTCGAGGCCTTCAAGAAGGCGCATCCGGAAGTGGAGGTGCACGTGTACGAGTGCGGCCACGGCTTCAACTGCGACCAGCGCGGCTCCTACGACGCCGGGGCGGCCAAGCTGGCGCGCGAGCGCACGCTGGCCTTCTTCGCCAAGCACTTGGCCTGAGGGCGAGCCATGGGGCCGCGGCATCCCCTGCGTATCGCCGCGGCCCTGTTCGCGTTGGCCGCGGCCTGCCTGGGCGCCCACGCGGCCGAGTACGGCGGGCCGCTGTTCGACGCGCACCTGCACTACAACGAGGAAGCCTGGGACGGCGACAGCGGCCCCTATCCACCGGCCGAGGCCCTGGCGCGCATGCAGCGCAATGGCGTGAAGGCCATCATCGCCAACTCGCGGCCCAACGCCGGCACGCAGACCCTCGCCGCCGCGCAAGAGACCCGTGCGGCCGGCGTCACCGTCGTCCCTTTCGTGCGTCTTTACCGCAACCGTGACGACTACAGCAACTGGTTTCGCGACGAGAGCATCTACGAAATGGTGCAGGCCGAACTGGCGCGCGGGACGGCCAGCGGGCCCTACCGCGGATTGGGCGAATTTCACCTCTACGACAGCGCGAACGCCAACGGCGCCGTGGCCCGCAAGCTGATCGTGCTGGCGGAGCAGAAGAAGCTCGCGGTGCTCGCCCACGTGGACGACACGGCCATCGATCTGCTGATGGCGCATTCGCCGTCGAAGGGACAGGCGATGCGCCTCATCTGGGCGCATACCGGCATCGGGGGGCCGCCGGTGTCGCGCGTGCGGACCCTGCTCGAGCGCTATCCGCTGCTGATGGGCGAACTGTCCTACCGGCCGGGCCTGACCTGCGAGGGCGGGATGCTTTGCCCCGAGTGGCGCGACCTGATCCTGCGCTACCCCGATCGCTTCGTGGTCGGCTCCGACACCTGGGTGAACCAGCGCTGGAGTGCCTACGACCAGATCATGGGCGGCTACCGGCGCTGGCTCGCCGAACTGCCGCCGGAGGTGGCGCAGCGCATCGCGTGGGGCAACGCCGCAGCGCTGTTCGGGCTGCGCTGAGTCAGCCTCGCTCGATTGGAGGCATCGGCATTGTTTCGATCCCGGAAACGCCGCGTCTCTTTTCTAGGTGATTTCCCGCAGTGGTTCGACCGGACACTTGCCCGCGCAGGCAGCCCCCGAGCGCGCCTGACCCTGGAACCACTTCCGACGAAACACAAGGACCTGACATGAAGACCTCTCGCCTCCTCGCCGCTGCCGCGTTGTCCCTCATCGCCTCCGCCGGCGCGCATGCCGAAACCTACCATGGCGTCGAAGCGCCGGTCTCTGCCCGCAGCCGCGCCGACGTCGAAGCCGAGGCCGCTCGTACCGCTGCCGCCCCCAATCAGAACGTGGTGCGCGGCTCGCGTGGCGCCGAGCCATTCAAGTCGATGGCAGATCCCCAGGCCGTCTATGCGCAAGCCGTGGCCACCGCCAACGCGCCCGACCAGAACGTCACCGGCGGCTCGCGCGTCAACAGCCGCGTCATCTCCACGATGCCGAACCGCGCCCAGGTGCTGCAGCAGGCGCAGAAGGATGGCGCTTCCACGGCCAAGTAAGTCCTGCGACGCCCATGAGAAAGCCGGGCAGCGCGGCAGCGCCGCCCGGCTTTTTTTTCATCTGTTGCGCGCCAGATAGCGCTTGCGCCAGAACACCAGCACCAGCAGCAGCGCAATGCCGGCCATGGATGCCATGGCGATCCAGAAGCCGTCGGCCTTGTGTACCAGCGGGATGAACTCGAAGTTCATGCCGAAGATGCCGGCGATGAGGTTCAGCGGGAGGAAGACCGCGGTGAGTGCCGTGAGTATCCT
Source organism: Variovorax defluvii (assembly GCF_039541515.1). NCBI lineage: Bacteria > Pseudomonadati > Pseudomonadota > Betaproteobacteria > Burkholderiales > Comamonadaceae > Variovorax > Variovorax defluvii. The sequence continues at coordinate 9,928 of NZ_BAABGJ010000039.1, read as the reverse complement.
CATGATGTCGTTGGTGCGATGGCTCTGGACGCTGAAGTGCAACTGCACGGCGGTCTCGGCGTTCTGCTCGAGCCGTCTGACGTGATGCACCACGCGCTGGATGTGCTCGAGCACATCGCGGCTGCGCACCATGATCAGTTCGCGCTCCCGAGACTCGGCGCCGCCCTCGGGCGAGGGAAGGGTTTCCTGGCCGTCGATCCAGTCCTGCACCGCGGCGCGCTGGTCCTCGCAGATCTCGTCGAGATGATGCAAGGACTGGCGCGCCTCCATCAGCGCGCTCCAGTTGGTGAAGCGGCTGTGCGGGTCGATCAACTCGGCCTGCCAGTGGTCCAACTGGCGTGTCAGGTCGCGGCGCAGATCCAGGTAGGCGTCGACGATCAGGTTGACCAGGCGCAACATCAGGTCGGCGGGGCCGGTCGGCAGCCGGGCGGAGACGGCTCGCACGTCGAGGACCGGTGGCGGCCTGTCGCCGCGCACGGCGGGCGCTGCTGCATTCATCAGGCGGGCGGCGAAGGCGTCCCGCACCGAGCCGTCTTCCGGGTGCACGGACAGGAGGACCCGGTCGAAGATGGTGAAGCCAACCGGCCGCGTGTCGATCCGCCGCAGCACCGGCGGTCCGCTGCCGCGGGCCGGAGGCGGCTCGGTGCCCCGCGGCTTCGGGGTGGTGGGGGTCGCGCTGGTGGCGGCCAGCCGGCGGAACACCAGCACGTCGTATTGCGAGGTGAAGTCGTAGCGCGAAGGCAACTGGTCGTTGAGCAGGTCCGCCACGTGCAGATCGACCAGTTGCGTGCCGCAGAGCGACTGCAGCGCGCCCTGCACCTCGGCCAGCGATGCACGCAACTCGTCGCGCGTGAGCGACATCCACAGGAACCCGGCGCAGGCGCCGGGCACCGACAGCGGCGCCAGGGCGGGGTGTTCGACGACGCGGTTGCCGTGAATCTCGAAGATGCGCATGCGAGGCGCCGGCAGCTTCTCAGGGCCTGGGCAGCAGGCGTGCGGCGTCCAGCGCGAAATAGGTGAGCACGCCGTCGGCGCCGGCGCGCTTGAAGGCAAGCAGGCTTTCCAGCATCACGGCGTCGTGGTCCAGCCAGCCGTTCTGGGCCGCAGCCTTGAGCATGGCGTACTCCCCGCTCACCTGGTAGGCGAAGGTCGGCACCCGGAATTCGTCCTTTACCCGGCGCACGATGTCCAGGTAGGGCATGCCCGGCTTCACCATGACCATGTCTGCGCCCTCGGCGATGTCGATGCCGACTTCGCGCAGGGCTTCATCGCTGTTGCCCGGGTCCATCTGGTAGACCTTCTTGTTGCTCTTTCCGAGGTTGGCGGCCGAGCCCACTGCGTCGCGGAAGGGGCCGTAGAAGGCGCTGGCGTACTTGGCGCTGTACGCCATGATCCGCGTGTGGACGTGGCCGGCGGATTCGAGCGCATTGCGGATCGCGCCGATGCGGCCGTCCATCATGTCGCTCGGCGCGACGATGTCCACGCCGGCCTGGGCCTGCGCCAGGGCCTGCTTGACCAGCACCTCGACAGTGGGGTCGTTGAGGATGTAGCCGGTGTCGTCCAGCAGGCCGTCCTGGCCATGGCTGGTATAGGGGTCCAACGCGACGTCAGTCATCACGCCCAGTTCCGGAAAGCGCGATTTCAGCGCGGCCACCACGCGCGGGATCAGGCCTTCGGGGTTGAAGGCCTCGTCGCCGCCCGGTGTCTTGAGGCTGGGGTCGATCACGGGGAACAGTGCTATCACCGGAATGCCCAGCGACAGGCATTGGTCGGCGATCGGCAGCAGGAGATCCAGGCTGAGGCGTTCCACGCCAGGCATCGAAGGCACAGCGACGCGCTTCTTGTCGCCTTCGTGCACGAACACCGGGTAAATGAGGTCATGAGCGCTGAGCCTGTGCTCACGCACCAGGTTGCGCGTGAAAGTGTCCCGGCGCAGCCGGCGCGGCCGGCCCGCAGGGAAGGGGGCGTGGTGGGTCATACGGAAAATTGTGCCCCAAGGGGAAGAGCGCCTGTGAACGCATGCATCGGGCGCCACATGGGTAGTACTTTAGGTCTACACGAGTTGCAAAATTCACCAAAATTTTAGAACTGGCTTGATCGCCGTTAATGCCTTTGTTAAATTCCGCAGTGGGCGGCTTGCCGCTCCCCGCTTTTCCTCCCTGAGCGGGTGCCTTGATGTGTGACAGCAAAAGGGCTTCCCAGCCCGGCGTTTTGGCGCCGGGCTTTTTTTTTGCCCTGGGCGGCTACCGACGGGCCACTAAACTGCCGGCCATGCTCTGGGTCAAGTCACTGCACATCGTTTTCGTCGTGAGCTGGTTCGCGGGCCTGTTCTACCTGCCGCGCCTCTTCGTGAACCTGGCGATGGTGCCGCCGGAGTCGGTGGCGGAGCGGGAACGGCTGCTGCTCATGGCCCGCAAGCTGTGGCGTTTCACCACCTTCCTGGCCGTGCCGGCGGTGGCATTCGGCCTGTGGCTCTGGCTGGGGTACGGCATCGGCCGCGGCCCCGGCAGCGGGTGGATGCATGCCAAGCTGGCGCTGGTGGTGGCGGTCATCGGCTACCACCACGGCTGCGGCGCGTTGCTGCGCAAGTTCGTGAAGGGGCAGAACCGGCGCGGCGATCGCTGGTATCGCTGGTTCAACGAGGCGCCGGTGCTCCTGCTGCTGGCGATCGTGGTGCTGGTGGTGGTCAAGCCCTTCTGAGCCGGTGACCACCCGCCACAAATCCGCGGCCCTGCCTCTTGCATTCGCCTACGCGGCGCTGATCGTCTACGCGAGCCTCTATCCCTTCGCGGATTGGCGTGACCAGGGCATCGCCCCCTGGTCCTTTCTGGGGGCGCCCTGGCCCAAGTACTGGACCGCCTTTGATTTCGGCATCAATGTGGCAGGCTACGTCCCACTGGGCTTCCTGGCGGCCATCGCCATTCTGCGCACCTGGGAGGGCGCCGGCCCGGTGCGCGCGGTGCTCGCTGCGGCACTGGCGGGCGTGGCGATCTCCTTCGCCATGGAGACGCTTCAGAGCTATCTGCCCGCGCGCATTCCGTCCAACGTGGACATGGGGCTCAACAGCGCGGGCGCCCTGGCCGGCGCCGTCGTCGCCGCCGTGCTGGAGCGGCTGGGCGTCGTGGCGCACTGGCACCGGACCCGCTCGAACTGGTTTGTCGAGGATTCGCGGGGCGCGCTTGTGCTGCTGGCGCTGTGGCCCTTGGCGCTGCTGTTCCCGGCCGCCGTCACCTTCGGACTGGGCCAGGTCTTCGAGCGGCTTGAGGTGGCGATTTCCGAATGGCTGCTCGACACGCCATTCATCGACTGGCTGCCCGTGCGGCAGTTCGAGCTGGAGCCGCTGGTGCCGGGCGTCGAGCTGCTGTGCGTGATGCTGGGCGCGTTGGTGCCCTGCCTGCTCGGATTCCTGGTCACGCGGCCGGTCGCTCGCCGCGCCGTGCTGCTGCCCCTGGTGTTGCTGGCCGGCGCGGCCGCCTCGGCTTTGTCGGCGGCACTGAGCTACGGGCCCGAGCATGCCTGGGCGTGGTTGAGCCCTCCGGTGCAGGTGGGCATCGCGGCCGCCCTTTTTCTCGGCATCGCGCTGCTGCCTGCCCCGCGCCGGCTGTGCGCCGCGCTGCTGCTGGTCGCGCTGGTGGTGCACCTCAGCCTGCTCAACCAGGCGCCGGAGAGCGCCTATTTCGCCCAGACGCTGGCGACCTGGGAGCAGGGACGCTTCATCCGCTTCCATGGCCTCGCGCAGTGGCTGGGCTGGCTCTGGCCCTTCGTGACGCTTGCGTACGTGCTGGCGACCCTGTCGCGACGTGGCCCACGACCCTGACGGGCGCGTGCCGACGCGTGCTCAATAGAATGGTCCGATGTCCAGTTCCAGCACTGCGCCGCCGCGTGGCTACTACGGTCGTCACATCTTCTTCTGCCTGAACGAGCGCACCAATGGTGAGGACTCCTGTTCGCAACACAACGCGCAGCAAGGCTTTGCCCGCTGCAAGGCACGCGTCAAGGAGGCGGGGCTGGCGGGCCCCGGCAAGATCAGGGTCAACAAGGCGGGTTGCCTGGACCGCTGCGCCGGTGGGCCCGTAGCGGTGGTCTACCCGGAGGCCGTCTGGTACACCTTCGTCGACGAGGAGGACATCGACGAGATCGTCGAGTCGCATCTGCGCAACGGCCAAGTGGTCGAGCGGCTGCTGCTGCCGCCGGACGTGGGACGCTGAAGAACCCATGAACGCGCAAACGGAAAAGCTCGTGCTGCAGGGCGCAGCCGGCGCCATCGCCGCGCTGCGGGACGCTGCGGCCACGGACGGACCCGCGCGAGGCGTGGCGGTGATCGCCCACCCGCATCCGCTTTTTGGCGGCACCATGGACAACAAGGTGGTGCAGACGCTGGCGCGGGCCTTCGTCGCCTGCGGATGGACCGCGGTGCGCTTCAACTTCCGTGGGGTCGGCGGCAGCGAAGGCGGGCACGACGAAGGCCGCGGCGAATGCGAGGACATGCTGCGGGTCATCGAGCAGGTCGCACCGGACGGTCCCCTGTCCATCGCCGGCTTTTCCTTCGGCGCGTTCGTGGCGAGCCGCGCGGCCGAGCCGCTATGGGCTCAGCGCGACATTCGCCATCTGGTGCTCGTCGGGGCGGCCGCCTCCCGCTTTTCGGTGGCGACGCTGCCGCTCGAAGCGCACGAGCGCACGCTGGTCGTGCATGGCGAACAGGATGACACCGTCTCCCTGGCCGCGGTGCTCGACTGGGCGCGGCCACAGTCACTTCCTGTTACGGTCGTTCCCGGGGGCGGCCACTTCTTTCACGGACAATTGCCGTTGCTCAAAGGCTTGGTCGTGCGTCACCTGCGTGCCGGCCAGTGTTCGTTTCTTCCCGCATCCCAATGAATCGTCTTCTCGGCGCGCTGCGCGCCTTCGCGGCGGCCGCCGCCGCATCGTTTTGCCTGATCGCCGTCGCGCAGGTGCCGCAACCGCCGGAGGTCGCCGCCCGGAGCTATCTGCTGATGGACGTGACGGCCAATCAGCTGCTCGCGCAGAAGGATGTCGACATGCCGGTGGAGCCGGCCTCGCTGACCAAGCTGATGTCTGCTTACCTGGTCTTCGACGCGCTCAAGGCCAAGAAGATCACCTTGCAGCAGACCTTGCCGGTCAGCACCCGAGCCTGGAAGATGCCCGGCTCGCGGATGTTCATCGATCCGAAGATGCAGGTGCCGGTCGAAGACCTGATCAAAGGCTTGATCGTGCAGTCGGGCAACGACGCCACGGTCGCGTTGGCCGAGGGCGTGGGCGGCACGGTCGAGCACTTTGTCGAACTCATGAACGAGCAAGCCAAGGCGCTCGGCATGAAGAACACGAGCTACAGGAATCCCGAAGGCCTGACTGCACCGGGCCACACCACGACGGCGCGCGACCTCAGCATCCTGGCTACGCGGCTGATGCGCGACTTCCCCGAGTTCGTGCACTACTACTCGATCAAGAAGTACCGCTATCCGGGCACGCCGTCGACCAACGACACCAACCGCAATCTGCTGTTGTTCCGCGACCCCACTGTCGACGGCCTCAAGACCGGCCATACCGACGCAGCCGGCTATTGCATGATCGTGACCTCCAAGCGCGACTTCCCGAACCTGAGCGGCGGCCGGCGCCTGCTGTCGATCGTGCTCGGAGCGGCCAGCGAGAATGTGCGGGCCAACGAGTCGCAGAAGCTGCTGAACTGGGGGTACACGGCCTACGACGCGGTCCGCCTATTCGACGCCAACCAGGCCGTTGCGACGCCGCAGGTCTGGAAGGGCAAGGAAAACACCGTCAAGCTCGGCCGCACGGAGCCGATCGTGGTTGCGGTGCCGGCGGGCTCCGCCGCCAAGATCAAGACGCAGGTGGCGCGGCCTGATCCGCTGGTAGCGCCCTTTGCCCGCAACCAGCCGATCGGTTCGCTCAAGGTCACCCTGGACGACCAGCCGGTGACCGAAGTGCCGTTGCTGGCCCTGGAGCCGGTGGAGCAGGCCGGCGTCATGGGCCGTGCCTGGGACGCGGTTCGTCTCTGGATCAAATAGCCTGGGCACTCAAGGCAGTGCTATACTCGCGGGCTTTTCGGAAAAATCCGAAGGGTTTCACGTTTTCGTCATTCCCCGGCTGCTTCATGTCACGGTGAGGCGCTCGGCCGGGGTGTTTTGGGACCAATCATTCATGCCAACCATCAATCAACTCGTGCGTCAGGGCCGCGAGGTCGAAAAGACCACGTCGAAGAGCCCTGCCATGCAGAACTCCCCGCAGCGTCGCGGTGTCTGCACCCGGGTCTACACCACCACCCCGAAGAAGCCGAACTCGGCGCTTCGTAAAGTTGCCAAGGTCCGCCTGACCAACGGCTTCGAAGTCATTTCCTACATCGGCGGCGAAGGCCACAATCTGCAAGAGCACAGCGTCGTGCTCGTCCGCGGTGGACGTGTCAAGGATCTGCCCGGCGTGCGCTACCACATCGTGCGCGGTTCGCTGGACCTGCAAGGCGTGAAGGATCGCAAGCAGGCTCGTTCCAAGTACGGCGCGAAGCGCCCCAAGAAGGCCTGATCCTTCAATTTTGTCGTTCAACGGTGTTCGGCGCGCCTTGGCGGGTGCATCGAACGAAGTGGCCCGAAGTCGGGTCGAGTAAGTGAGAGCCCTTGTCGGTTCTCGCGGTGCCGGAGACGGCGCCAACTGAAGCAAAGAGGTTAGAAAATGCCACGTCGTCGCGAAGTCCCCAAACGTGAAATCCTGCCGGATCCCAAGTACGGCAATGTCGAGTTGTCCAAATTCATGAACGTGATCATGGAAGGCGGCAAGAAGGCTGTGGCCGAGCGCATCATCTACGGTGCCCTCGACCAGATCGAAAAGAAGAACCCGGGCAAGGATCCGCTCGAGGCCTTCACGATCGCCATCAACAATGTCAAGCCGATGGTCGAAGTGAAGTCGCGCCGCGTCGGTGGTGCGAACTATCAGGTTCCGGTCGAAGTGCGCCCCGTGCGCCGTCTGGCGCTGTCGATGCGCTGGATCAAGGAGGCCGCCCGCAAGCGCGGCGAGAAGTCGATGGCCCTGCGCCTGGCCAACGAGCTCATGGAAGCCACCGAAGGCCGTGGCGGCGCCATGAAGAAGCGTGATGAAGTGCACCGCATGGCCGAAGCCAACAAGGCCTTCAGCCACTTCCGCTTTTAAGAACCGAGCCCTAGTCAGACAGGCTGGAAGCCCGACCCATCGAAGACGATGGGCGGGCTTTCATCCGTTAACGGAGTAATTTTCATGTCCCGCAAGACCCCCATCGAGCGCTACCGCAACATCGGTATTTCTGCGCACATCGACGCCGGCAAGACCACGACGACCGAGCGCATCCTGTTCTACACCGGGGTGAATCACAAGATCGGCGAAGTGCACGACGGCGCCGCCACCATGGACTGGATGGAGCAGGAGCAGGAACGTGGCATCACGATCACCTCGGCCGCCACCACCTGCTTCTGGAAGGGCATGGACATGTCCTTCCCCGAGCACCGCATCAACATCATCGACACCCCCGGCCACGTTGACTTCACCATCGAGGTGGAGCGTTCCATGCGCGTGCTGGACGGCGCAGTCATGGTGTACGACTCCGTGGGCGGTGTGCAGCCCCAATCCGAAACCGTCTGGCGCCAGGCCAACAAGTACAAGGTGCCCCGCCTCGCGTTCGTCAACAAGATGGACCGTATCGGCGCTGACTTTTTCCGCGTGCGCCAGATGATGGTAGACCGCCTGAAGGCCAACCCTGTGCCCATCGTGATCCCGATCGGCGCCGAGGACAACTTCAAGGGTGTGGTCGACCTGCGCAAGATGAAGGCCATCATCTGGGACGAAGCTTCCCAGGGCATGAAGTTCACCTTCGAGGACATTCCGGCCGAACTCCTTGCCTCCGCCAAGGAGTGGCGCGAGAAGATGGTCGAGTCCGCCGCGGAAGCGTCCGAAGAGCTGATGAACAAGTACCTCGAGGAAGGTGACTTGACCGAGGAGGAGATCACGCAGGGCCTGCGCACGCGCACGATCGCGGGCGAGATCCAGCCGATGCTGTGCGGCACGGCCTTCAAGAACAAAGGCGTGCAGCGCATGCTGGACGCCGTGATCGAACTCATGCCCTCGCCGCTGGACATTCCGCCGGTGCAAGGCACCGACGAAGACGAGCAGGTCGCCAGCCGCAAGGCGGACGACAACGAGAAGTTCTCGGCTCTCGCATTCAAGCTCATGACCGACCCTTATGTCGGCCAGTTGACCTTCGTGCGCGTCTATTCCGGCGTGCTCTCGAAGGGAGACAGCGTGTTCAACCCCGTCAAGGGTAAGAAGGAGCGTATCGGCCGCATCGTCCAGATGCATGCCAACGAGCGCTTGGAAGTCGATGAAATCCGTGCCGGCGACATCGCCGCCTGCGTCGGCCTGAAGGACGTGACCACGGGTGAGACCCTGTGCGATCCCGACTCCGTCATCACGCTGGAACGCATGGAGTTTCCCGAGCCCGTGATTGCGCAGGCCGTGGAGCCGAAGACCAAGGCCGATCAGGAAAAAATGGGCATCGCGTTGCAGCGCCTGGCCCAGGAAGACCCCTCGTTCCGCGTGCGGACCGACGAGGAGTCCGGGCAGACCATCATCTCCGGCATGGGCGAACTGCACCTCGAAATCATCGTGGACCGCATGAAGCGCGAGTTCGGCGTGGAAGCCAACGTGGGCAAGCCGCAGGTGGCCTATCGCGAGACGATCCGCAAGACCGTCACCGATGTCGAAGGCAAGTTCGTTCGCCAGTCGGGCGGCAAGGGTCAATACGGCCACGTGGTGTTCACCATCGAACCGCAGGAGCCCGGCAAGGGCTTCGAGTTCGTCGACGCCATCAAGGGCGGCGTGGTGCCGCGTGAATACATCCCGGCGGTCGAGAAGGGCGTGATCGAAGCGCTCAACACCGGCGTGCTGGCCGGCTACCCGGTGGTGGACGTCAAGACGACGCTGACCTTCGGTTCGTACCACGACGTGGACTCGTCCGAACAGGCCTTCAAGATGGCTGCCATCTTCGGTTTCAAGGAAGGCTGCAAGAAGGCGTCGCCCGTCATCCTGGAGCCGATGATGGCGGTGGAAGTGGAGACGCCAGAAGACTACGCCGGCAACGTGATGGGCGACCTGTCGTCTCGTCGTGGCATGGTGCAGGGCATGGAAGATATGGTTGGCGGTGGCAAGACCATCAAGGCCGAGGTGCCGCTGTCCGAAATGTTCGGCTACTCGACCACGCTGCGCTCGATGTCGCAGGGTCGCGCGACCTACACGATGGAGTTCAAGCACTACGCGGAAGCCCCGCGCAACGTGTCTGAAGCCATCGTCGCTGCTCGCGCCAAGTAATCGCATCTGTCTGCGACCGTGTGCCCCTTGTCGCCCGTGGCGAGGGAATGAGCGACGCGGTGCAGACGTTAAACCAACACGCGGGCATTGCTCTTTCGAGGATTGAAAATGGCAAAAGGAAAGTTCGAGCGCAAGAAGCCGCACGTGAACGTCGGCACGATCGGTCACGTAGACCACGGCAAGACCACCCTGACGGCGGCCATTGCCACGGTGCTGTCGGCCAAGTTCGGCGGTGAAGCGAAGGCCTACGACCAGATCGATGCGGCGCCCGAAGAAAAGGCTCGCGGCATCACCATCAACACGGCCCACGTGGAGTACGAGACGGCCAATCGTCACTACGCTCACGTGGACTGCCCCGGCCACGCCGACTACGTCAAGAACATGATCACCGGTGCCGCCCAGATGGACGGTGCCATCCTGGTGTGCTCGGCCGCCGACGGCCCGATGCCCCAGACCCGCGAGCACATCCTGCTGGCGCGCCAGGTGGGCGTGGGCTACATCATCGTTTACCTGAACAAGTGCGACATGGTGGACGACAAGGAGTTGCTGGAGCTCGTCGAGATGGAAG
>NZ_BAABGJ010000038.1:0-5424 GCF_039541515.1 Variovorax defluvii | reverse complement strand
GTTGCTGTCCTGGCTTGGCCAAGACGGCGAATTCATAGAGTCTGGAATCAGCTTTTGTTTGATTGCGTCACTTGGCATAACAACCTGATCGACTGATCAAAGTTATAGGGTCAAGCCGCACGAGCAATTAGTATCGGTTAGCTTAACGCATTACTGCGCTTCCACACCCGACCTATCAACGTCCTGGTCTAGAACGACTCTTCAGGGGGCTCGAGGCCCCGGCAGATCTCATCTTGAAACGAGTTTCCCGCTTAGATGCTTTCAGCGGTTATCTCTTCCACACTTAGCTACTCGGCAATGCCACTGGCGTGACAACCGATACACCAGAGGTGTGTCCACTCCGGTCCTCTCGTACTAGGAGCAGGCTTCCTCAAATCTGCAGCGCCCACGGAAGATAGGGACCAAACTGTCTCACGACGTTTTAAACCCAGCTCACGTACCTCTTTAAATGGCGAACAGCCATACCCTTGGGACCGGCTACAGCCCCAGGATGAGATGAGCCGACATCGAGGTGCCAAACACCGCCGTCGATATGAACTCTTGGGCGGTATCAGCCTGTTATCCCCAGAGTACCTTTTATCCGTTGAGCGATGGCCCTTCCATACAGAACCACCGGATCACTATGTCCTGCTTTCGCATCTGCTCGACTTGTCAGTCTCGCAGTTAAGCACGCTTATGCCATTGCACTATCGTCACGATGTCCGACCGTAACTAGCGTACCTTCGAACTCCTCCGTTACGCTTTGGGAGGAGACCGCCCCAGTCAAACTGCCTACCATGCACTGTCCCCGATCCAGATGATGGACCTAGGTTAGAACCTCAAACGCACCAGGGTGGTATTTCAACGTTGGCTCCATGCGATCTAGCGACCGCACTTCAAAGCCTCCCACCTATCCTACACAGATCCGTTCAAAGTCCAATACAAAGCTACAGTAAAGGTTCATGGGGTCTTTCCGTCTTTCCGCGGGGAGATTGCATCATCACAAACATTTCAACTTCGCTGAGTCTCAGGAGGAGACAGTGTGGCCATCGTTACGCCATTCGTGCAGGTCGGAACTTACCCGACAAGGAATTTCGCTACCTTAGGACCGTTATAGTTACGGCCGCCGTTTACTGGGACTTCAATCAAGAGCTTGCACCCCATCATTTAATCTTCCAGCACCGGGCAGGCGTCACACCCTATACGTCCACTTTCGTGTTTGCAGAGTGCTGTGTTTTTAATAAACAGTCGCAGCCACCGATTTTTTGCAACCCGTTCATGCTCCGTTGTTCACTTCACACTAATAGGGCACACCTTCTTCCGAAGTTACGGTGTCAATTTGCCGAGTTCCTTCTCCTGAGTTCTCTCAAGCGCCTTAGAATACTCATCTCGCGCACCAGTGTCGGTTTGCGGTACGGTCGTGTGCAGCTGAAGCTTAGTGGCTTTTCCTGGAACCTCGTTCATTCACTTCACGAGCAAGCTCGCTCGATCGCTGGCCTCGGTATATGTCAGGCGGATTTGCCTACCTGACGCCTACATCCAGCTAAACCGGGACATCCAACACCCGGATGAACTATTAAGATCCGTCCCCACATCGCACTGCACATCGGTACAGGAATATTGACCTGTTTCCCATCAGCTACGCATCTCTGCCTCGCCTTAGGGGCCGACTCACTCTACGCCGATGAACGTTGCGTAGAAAACCTTGCGCTTACGGCGAGGGGGCTTTTCACCCCCTTTAACGCTACTCATGTCAGCATTCGCACTTCTGATACCTCCAGCACGCTTTACAACGCACCTTCACAGGCTTACAGAACGCTCTCCTACCACGCACAGTAAACTGTGCATCCGCAGCTTCGGTAACTGGCTTAGCCCCGTTACATCTTCCGCGCAGGACGACTCGATCAGTGAGCTATTACGCTTTCTTTAAATGATGGCTGCTTCTAAGCCAACATCCTGACTGTTTTAGCCTTCCCACTTCGTTTCCCACTTAGCCAATTTTAGGGACCTTAGCTGGCGGTCTGGGTTGTTTCCCTCTTGAGTCCGGACGTTAGCACCCGGTGCTCTGTCTCCCAAGCTCTACTCTTCGGTATTCGGAGTTTGCCTTGGTTTGGTAAGTCGCCATGACCCCCTAGCCAAAACAGTGCTCTACCCCCGAAGGTAATACTTGAGGCACTACCTAAATAGTTTTCGGAGAGAACCAGCTATTTCCAAGTTTGTTTAGCCTTTCACCCCTATCCACAGCTCATCCGCTAGTTTTGCAACACTAGTCGGTTCGGACCTCCAGTACCTGTTACGGCACCTTCATCCTGGCCATGGATAGATCACTTGGTTTCGGGTCTACACCCAGCGACTGGACGCCCTATTCGGACTCGATTTCTCTACGGCTTCCCTATTCGGTTAACCTTGCCACTGAATGTAAGTCGCTGACCCATTATACAAAAGGTACGCCGTCACCCTTGCGGGCTCCGACTTTTTGTAAGCATGCGGTTTCAGGATCTATTTCACTCCCCTCCCGGGGTTCTTTTCGCCTTTCCCTCACGGTACTAGTTCACTATCGGTCGATGATGAGTATTTAGCCTTGGAGGATGGTCCCCCCATCTTCAGACAGGATTTCTCGTGTCCCGCCCTACTTTTCGCTAGCTCAGTACCACACAAGTCTTTTCACGTACGGGGCTATCACCCACTATGGCCGGCCTTTCCAAGCCGTTCCGTTAAGTCTTGTGCTATCACTAGCAGGCTCTTCCGATTTCGCTCGCCACTACTTTCGGAATCTCGGTTGATGTCTTTTCCTCGAGCTACTGAGATGTTTCAGTTCACCCGGTTCGCCTCGCTACCCTATGTATTCAGATAACGATACCTTTCGGTGGGTTTCCCCATTCGGAAATCTCCGGATCAAAGCTCATTTGCCAGCTCCCCGAAGCTTATCGCAGGCTATCACGTCCTTCGTCGCCTATCATCGCCAAGGCATCCACCACATGCTCTTATTCACTTGACCCTATAACTTTGACGTCTCTTCACAGAGACCAAAGCCCATCAAGGAATATGTCAGGCCTTTCACCTGACGCGTTATGCCGTCTTCAACTCGAATTGCTTCGAAGTGAAGTTCATTTGACGCAATCAAAAATTCATGTTGCCGACGGCACGGTGAGCTTTCGCTCTTTCCGCCGACAACGCTGATTCGACTCTATGAATTTTTAAAGAACAGCCGATTGATCGAACAATCTCGATCAACAACAAAAAAGCCTCGCACCTTCGCGCCAAGCCTCTTTGGTGTTGAAAGAATACTACCGGGACATCAGTCGTTGGTGGTGGAGGATGACGGGATCGAACCGACGACCCCCTGCTTGCAAAGCAGGTGCTCTCCCAGCTGAGCTAATCCCCCGATGTCCTTCCACTTGGATATCAGAAGATGGTGGGTCTAGTTGGGCTCGAACCAACGACCCCCGCCTTATCAAGACGGTGCTCTAACCAGCTGAGCTACAGACCCAAAGTCGATCTCTCGACCTCTTCCAACAACCGATAAGTGTGGGCGTTCAATTGGAACGACTGTTTTCCAGAAAGGAGGTGATCCAGCCGCACCTTCCGATACGGCTACCTTGTTACGACTTCACCCCAGTCACGAACCCTGCCGTGGTAATCGCCCTCCTTGCGGTTAGGCTAACTACTTCTGGCAGAACCCGCTCCCATGGTGTGACGGGCGGTGTGTACAAGACCCGGGAACGTATTCACCGTGACATTCTGATCCACGATTACTAGCGATTCCGACTTCACGCAGTCGAGTTGCAGACTGCGATCCGGACTACGACTGGTTTTGTGGGATTAGCTCCCCCTCGCGGGTTGGCAACCCTTTGTACCAGCCATTGTATGACGTGTGTAGCCCCACCTATAAGGGCCATGAGGACTTGACGTCATCCCCACCTTCCTCCGGTTTGTCACCGGCAGTCTCATTAGAGTGCCCAACTGAATGTAGCAACTAATGACAAGGGTTGCGCTCGTTGCGGGACTTAACCCAACATCTCACGACACGAGCTGACGACAGCCATGCAGCACCTGTGTTACGGTTCTCTTTCGAGCACTAAGCCATCTCTGGCAAATTCCGTACATGTCAAAGGTGGGTAAGGTTTTTCGCGTTGCATCGAATTAAACCACATCATCCACCGCTTGTGCGGGTCCCCGTCAATTCCTTTGAGTTTCAACCTTGCGGCCGTACTCCCCAGGCGGTCAACTTCACGCGTTAGCTTCGTTACTGAGGAAGTGAATCCCCAACAACCAGTTGACATCGTTTAGGGCGTGGACTACCAGGGTATCTAATCCTGTTTGCTCCCCACGCTTTCGTGCATGAGCGTCAGTGCAGGCCCAGGGGATTGCCTTCGCCATCGGTGTTCCTCCGCATATCTACGCATTTCACTGCTACACGCGGAATTCCATCCCCCTCTGCCGCACTCCAGCAATGCAGTCACAGATGCAGTTCCCAGGTTGAGCCCGGGGATTTCACAACTGTCTTACATCACCGCCTGCGCACGCTTTACGCCCAGTAATTCCGATTAACGCTCGCACCCTACGTATTACCGCGGCTGCTGGCACGTAGTTAGCCGGTGCTTATTCTTACGGTACCGTCATGAGCCCTCTTTATTAGAAAGAGCCTTTTCGTTCCGTACAAAAGCAGTTTACAACCCGAAGGCCTTCATCCTGCACGCGGCATGGCTGGATCAGGCTTGCGCCCATTGTCCAAAATTCCCCACTGCTGCCTCCCGTAGGAGTCTGGGCCGTGTCTCAGTCCCAGTGTGGCTGGTCGTCCTCTCAGACCAGCTACAGATCGCAGGCTTGGTAGGCCTTTACCCCACCAACTACCTAATCTGCCATCGGCCGCTCCATTCGCGCAAGGCCCGAAGGTCCCCTGCTTTCATCCGTAGATCTCATGCGGTATTAGCACAGCTTTCGCTGCGTTATCCCCCACGATTGGGCACGTTCCGATGTATTACTCACCCGTTCGCCACTCGCCACCAGGATTGCTCCCGTGCTGCCGTTCGACTTGCATGTGTAAGGCATGCCGCCAGCGTTCAATCTGAGCCAGGATCAAACTCTATAGTTCGATCTTGAATTTAACGTCTCTCGCGAGACAAACTCATAAAAACGGAATTGAAGTGAACTTCACTTCTATTCTCATGAGCATTTGAAAGCCTCTCGGCTTCAGTTCCGAAGAACTTGGCCATTCGCCTCAAACGCCCACGCTTATCGGCTGTATGTTTTTAACGATCACCGCAGTCCGAACTCTTCGCTCTTTCTGCTTCACTTCGCTGCGATCAGCGGAGCCTTCGATTATGACACGGTTTTTGAAGAACCGGCAAACTTTTTCGAAGAAATCTTTTCAAACCCCTTCGCACTCACAGCCTCAAACCCGTTCACGCCATTCAAGCCGCCAGCACCTCTCAGGAAAACCCC
>NZ_BAABGJ010000037.1:0-858 GCF_039541515.1 Variovorax defluvii | reverse complement strand
TGCCTTGGCACCGCCTCTTGATCGACGCCTGGCTCGCGCGCTTCGCCGTCCAGGGTGAAGGCTGCGCCACCTTCCTCGCCCGGTCCTCACTGCGTTCGGCCGCGGCCTGCGGGCGGTCCCTGGACCGCCCGCGCTGGCGCTCGCCAGCAGTGCGTCGAGGCGGCTCCCAAAGCAGATCCATCCACCACAGCGGCATCTCCCGCAGAAAGGCACGCCATGCACGCATGTCCTCGTTCCTCGTTGCGCCGCAAGCTCGCGTCGCTGACTTCGAAGTCCGCGGCCGTTCCCCTCGCACTCCCCGACCGCTTATCCCAAGCAGGTCTGCCTTGCCGTCCAGGTTCAGGGATCCAGCCATGACGCTGCTGCGCGAGCGGCTTCCCGAGCCGCAGGAGTACTTCGCATCGCAGGGCCTCGCGCTGGCGGGCCGGGGCGCCTGGCGCACCACACGCTGTGCCTTCCATGGCGGCAGCGACAGCATGCGGGTGAACTTGCGCAGCGGCGGTTTCTGCTGCATGGCCGGCTGCGGCGCGCGTGGCGGCGACGTGCTGGCCTACCACATGGCCGCGCAGGGCCTGAGTTTCGTGGAAGCGGCCCGGGCGCTCGGCGCCTGGCAGGACGATCCGGCCTCGGCGCAGCAGGGCCCGCAGCGCCGGCGTCCCTGCGGCCTGCCGGCCCGCGAGGCGCTGTCGCTGCTGCGCGACGACGCGCTGGTGGTGGCGGTGGCCGCCGGAAATCTCGCCCGGGGCCTGGTACTGAGAGAGGCCGACCGGCAGCGGCTGCTGGAAGTCGCGGCGCGCATCCAGCGCATCGCCGACCAGGTGGGCGTGGATGGCATGCGCTGACGCCAGCGCGCGCTCC
>NZ_BAABGJ010000036.1:453-11458 GCF_039541515.1 Variovorax defluvii | reverse complement strand
GCCGCGGGCCTGGGCTGCGGGCTGCTCTTCGGGCTGATCAACGGCGTGCTGATCGCCTTCCTCAAGCTGCCGCCCTTCATCGTGACCCTGGGCTCGCTCACCGCGGTGCGCGGCATCGCGCGGCTGATCGGCAACGACGGCACCGTCTTCAACCCGCAACTGCCCTTCGCCTTCATCGGCAACGGCGACGTGCTCGGGGTGCCCTGGCTGGTGATCATCGCCTTCGCGGTGGTGGCCCTGTCCTGGTTCATCCTGCGCCGCACGGTGCTGGGCCTGAACATCTACTCCGTCGGCGGCAACCCCGAAGCCGCGCGCCTGGCCGGCATCAAGGTCTGGGCCGTGCTGCTCTTCGTGTACTGCGCCTCGGGGCTGCTGTCCGGCCTGGGCGGCGTGATGGCCTCGGCGCGGCTGTATGCGGCCAACGGGCTGCAGCTGGGGGCCTCCTATGAACTGGACGCCATCGCAGCCGTGATCCTGGGCGGCACCAGCTTCGTGGGCGGCACCGGCTCGATCCTGGGCACGCTGGTCGGCGCGCTGATCATCGCGGTGCTGACCAACGGCCTGATCCTGATGGGCGTGTCCGACATCTGGCAGTACATCGTCAAGGGCCTGGTGATCATCGGCGCGGTCGCGCTGGACCGCTACCGCCGCAAGGGCTCCGCAAGGACCTGAGTTCTCCCCCAGGCTGTGCGCACTTCGTGTCGCTCCGCCAACCCCCTCTCCGGGGGCAACACCAGCGGCCCGGCAAAGCCGGTTCCGCGAAGGATGTTGCTCTCCCCCAGGCTGTGCGCACTTCGTGTCGCTCCGCCAACCCCCTCTCCGGGGGCAACACCAGCGGCCCGGCAAAGCCGGTTCCGCGGTGTTCCCCGAAAGCGCTTCCACCTCAGCAACCCACCTAGGAGACTTTTCATGCGCAAATCCATGCTCGCCCTGGCCGTGTTGGGCTCGCTGCTCGGCGCCTGCGCCGCGCAGGCCCAGAACAAGCAGATCAACAGCGTCGGCATCACGCTCGGCTCGATGGGCAACCCCTTCTTCGTCTCGCTGGCCAAGGGCGCCGAGGCCAAGGCCAGGCAGTTCAATCCCAACGTCAAGGTCACGGCGCTGTCGGCGGACTACGACCTGAACAAGCAGTTCTCTCAGATCGACGGCTTCATCGCCGCCGGCGTGAACCTGATCCTGGTCAATGCGGTCGATGCCAAGGCGATCGAGCCGGCACTGGTGAAGGCGAAGAAGGCCGGCATCACGGTGGTGGGCGTGGACGTGGCGGCCAACGGCGCCGACGCCACCGTGCAGACCAACAACGTGCAGGCCGGCGAGATCGCCTGCCAGTACATCGTCGACAAGCTCGGCGGCAAGGGCAACGTGATCATCCAGAACGGCCCGCAGGTCTCGGCCGTGGTCGACCGGGTCAACGGCTGCAAGTCGGTGCTCAAGAAGAGCCCGGACATCAAGGTCCTGTCGGACGACCAGGACGCCAAGGGCTCGCGCGAGGGCGGCCTGAACGTGATGCAGAACCACCTCACGCGCTTCCCGAAGGTGGATGCGGTGTTCGCCATCAACGACCCCCAGGCCATCGGCGCCGACCTGGCGGCCAGGCAGCTCAACCGCAAGAACATCATCATCACCTCGGTCGACGGCGCCCCCGACATCGAGACCGCGCTCAAGAGCGACACCCAGGTGCAGGCTTCGGCCAGTCAAGACCCGTACATGATCGCGCAGAAGGCGGTGGAAATCGGCCAGGACATCATGAACGGCAAGAAGCCGGCCAATCCGATGACGCTGTTGCCTTCGACCTTGATCACGCGCGCCAACGTCAAGGACTACAAGGGATGGCAAGCTCCGAGATGAGCTCTTCACCGTGCCGCAACGGCCGCCTCCAGCCGCTGCATGCGCCACGCACACAGGCTGCCCACCCCCGACAGCAGCGTCGCCACCCCGAACATCACCACGTAGCCGAAGCGCTGTGCGATCGCCCCGCCCGCCAGCACGCCCAGCACCCCGCCGAAGCCGTAGCCGATCACGGTGAAGAGCGCCTGCCCGCGCCCGCGCAGCCGCCCGGGGAAGTGGCGCGACACCATCGCGACGCAGGTGGTGTGGTGCGCGGCGAAGGACAGCGCGTGCAGCAGTTGCGCCACGGCCAGCGCCCACACCCAGGGCCCGCAGCCGGCGGTGATGCCCATGCGCAGCACCGCGGCAACGCCGCAGATCAGCAGCCAGCGCGGCATGGCGAAACGGCCCAGCAGGCGCCCCTGCAGGAAGAACCAGCCCACCTCGGCCGCCACCGACAGCGCCCACAGAAGGCCGATCACGCCCTTGCCGTAGCCCAGCGAGTCCAGGTACAGGGAGAGGAAGCCATAGACCGCGAAATGCGCCATCACGTGGAAGAACAGCGAGGCGAAGAACCAGCGCACCGCCGGCCGGCGCAGCACGGGACCGACCGGCTCCCTCTGCGCCGCGTGGGCCAGCGGCGGATCGCGCATGTCGGGCAGGCGCAAGGTCGCGATGAGCACGATGGCCAGGGTGCCGCCCGCCCACGCCGGGAAATGGCCCATGCCGAAGCGCTCGAACCATTCGCCGGCGACGAAGACGGTCACCAGGAAGCCGGCCGAACCCCACAGCCGGATGCGCCCGTAGCGACCCCAGTCGCCCGCCACCAGGTGGGCCATGGCCGCCTCGGTGAGCGACATCATCGAACTGGTGTGCGTGAACATCACCAGCAGCACCAGCCCCAGCCACCAGGCGCCGCCGTTCCACCACAGGCCCAGCGAGGCCACCATCGCCACGCCCGCGCTGATGCGCAGCAGCAGCACGCGCTGGCCGGTGTGGTCGCTCAATGCGCCCCACGCATAGGGTGCGAAGACCCGGGTGATCGACTGCACCGAGGTCAGCAGGCTGATGACGAAGATCGGCAGCCCCAGGTCCTTGAGCCAGAGCGGCAGGTAGGGGTTGAAGAAACCGATGTGGGCGAAGTAGCTCGCCGACAAAACCGCGAAGGCCAGCAGATGGCCGCGACCACCCGCGACTGTCGCCGTCACTAGAGAAAGGACGCCTGCGGCGACGTTCCCTCGGCCGCGGACTGCCCCGGATCGGGCGCGCCGATCACGTCGCCGCACTGGGCGCGGTTGCGCAATGCATGCTCCATCACCACCAGCGCCAGCATGGCCTCGGCGATGGGCGTGGCGCGGATGCCGACGCAGGGGTCGTGCCGGCCCTTGGTGACGACCTCGACCGGCTGATTGTGGATGTCGATGGACTGGCGCGGGCTGATGATCGAGCTGGTGGGCTTGATCGCGATGCTCACGTCCAGGTCCTGCCCGGTCGTGATGCCGCCGAGCACGCCGCCGGCGTTGTTGGTCTCGAAGCCGCCGGGCGTGATCGAGTCGCCATGCACGG
Source organism: Variovorax defluvii (assembly GCF_039541515.1). Classification (NCBI taxonomy): domain Bacteria; kingdom Pseudomonadati; phylum Pseudomonadota; class Betaproteobacteria; order Burkholderiales; family Comamonadaceae; genus Variovorax; species Variovorax defluvii. The sequence continues at coordinate 8,065 of NZ_BAABGJ010000036.1, read as the reverse complement.
TGCCGCGCTGCGCCACGCTGGCGAAGCCGGCGCCGATCTCCACGCCCTTGACGGCGTTGATGCCCATCATGGCCCAGGCGATGTCGGCGTCCATCTTGTCGAAGAGCGGTTCGCCCAGGCCCACCGGCACCTTCGACGCGGTGACGCGGATGCGCGCGCCGCAGGAGTCGCCGGCCTTGCGCAGCGCGTCCATGTACTCCTCCAGGCGCGACACGTCGGCCACGGGCGCGAAGAAGGGATTGTTCGGCACGTGCTCCCAGCTCTCGAAGGGGATCTCGATCCCGCCGATCTGCGCCATGCAGCCGCGGAAAACGGTGCCGTAGTGCTCGAAGAGCCACTTCTTGGCGACCGCGCCGGCCGCCACCATGGGGGCCGTCAGCCGCGCCGAGGAGCGGCCACCGCCGCGCGGGTCGCGGATGCCGTACTTCTTCCAGTAGGTGAAGTCGGCATGGCCAGGTCGGAATTGCTGGGCGATCTGCCCGTAGTCCTTGCTGCGCTGGTCGGTGTTCTGGATCAGCAGCGCGATCGGCGTGCCGGTGGTGCGGCCCTCGTAGACGCCGGAGAGGATCTGCACCGCATCGGGCTCGTTGCGCTGGGTCACATGGCGGCTGGTGCCGGGACGCCGGCGGTCCAGGTCGCCCTGGATGTCGGCCTCGCTGAGGGCCATGCCGGGCGGACAGCCGTCGATGACGCAGCCGATCGCGGGACCATGGGATTCGCCGAAGTTGGTCACCGCGAACAGGGTGCCGAAAGTGTTGCCGCTCATGGGCGGCGATTATCCCAGCATGGCGTCAGGCTTGGCCGGCCAAGGGGCTGATGGCGCGGTGCTCGGATGCCCTCGCCCGCGCCCTGGGCATGACAAGTCCGTCCGCCCTTTCGCGAACGTGCAGAAATTTCAGTCTTTCTCGAACCTACAGCAATTCGGCCCGAGAATCGGCCGATGCCTACCGACACCCTGCCTCCGCTCAGCCGCCAGTTCATCGCCCACTTCGGAGAGATGGGCAGCAAGTGGGGGATCAACCGCACCGTCGGCCAGATCTATGCGCTGATCTTCATCTCCCGGCGCGCGCTCAATGCCGACGAGATCGCGGAGGCGCTGGAGTTCTCGCGCTCGAACGTGAGCATGGGACTCAAGGAGCTGCAGGGCTGGCGCCTGGTGCAACTGCGCCACCAGCCCGGCGACCGGCGCGAGTACTTCGAGGCGCCTTCCGACGTTTGGGAGATCTTCCGCGTGCTGGCCGAGGAACGCCGGCGCCGCGAGATCGAGCCCACCCTGTCGATGTTGCGCATGGCCCTGTTGGAGAAGCCCGGCAGCGACGAGGAACGCCATGCCCAGCGGCGCATGCGCGAGATGTACGAGCTGATCGACCGGCTCATGAAGTGGTTCGACGACGTGCAGCGCCTTGCGCCCGAGACCGCCATGCAGCTCATGGGCATGGGCTCCACGGTGACGAAGGTGCTCGAGCTCAAGGACAAACTGACCGGAAGCCGCGCCAGGAAGCCGGGCTGAGCGGACTCGCTCAAAGACCGAAGCGCCGGACCAGATCCTCGAAACCGGCCACCGCGCCGTGCTGCGCCTGCCGCAGGCCCGACTCGTCCACCACCGTGCGTCGCAGCCGGTGGACGAAGTCGCGCCAGCGCGCCGCCACCTTTTCCTCGCTCCCGGCCAGGTAGCGCAGCGCGTGCGGCGCCAGGCGCTCGCGCAGCCGGCGGTGGAGAACGGCGCCGCCGAGCTGCGAGCCCTCGACCACATAGGCCAGTCCCCAGGCAAAGCCCGGTGTCTCGCTGTCGCCGGCGCGCCGGCCAGTCGCCACCGGCACGTCGGCCGGCCCTGCATCGCCGGCCTGGGCCAGGTCCTGCTCGAGGTCCGCCAGCTTCGCATCGACATGCCGCGCCACCGCGTCCAGCGCAGGACCGTGGCCCGCCAGCGCCTCGCGCAGCCCGAGCAGCCATGGCCGAAGCACGCGCAGGTGCGCCACGTAGTCGTGCAGCGAGGCATCGGCGCGGGCGATCGGCAGGCGCGCATCGAGCCGCGTGTGCAAAGCCGAAGTGGCGCTGCGCAGCGACATCAGCACGTCGAACTTCAGCGGCGCTGCGCCGGGCGGCCGGGCGAATTCTTCAAGCATGCTCGATCAGGTCCTTGACGCGCTGCGCCAGCACCTGCAATTCGAAGGGCTTGCTGAGCACGTGCATGCCGGGCTCCAGGTGGCCATTGCCGAGCACCGCGTTCTCGGCATAGCCGGTGATGAACAGCACCTTCAGGCCCGGCCTCGCCATGCGCGCGGCATCGGCCACCTGGCGTCCGTTCATTCCGCCGGGAAGCCCGACGTCGCTGACCAGCAGGTCGATGCGTTCGTCGGACTGCAGCAGCCGCAAAGCCTCGATGCCGTCGCCGGCCTCCAGCGTCGTGTAGCCCAGCCCCTGCATGACCTCGACGATCAGCATGCGCAGCGCCGCTTCGTCGTCCACCACGAGCACCGTGTCGCCCTGGTGGGCCCGCGGGCTCGGCGGGCTCAGCATGCGGCGCTCCTCCGGCTCCGCGTCGCGCAGATCGCGGGGCAGGTAGATGCTCACCGTGGTGCCCTGCCCCGGCTCCGAGTAGATGCGAACCTGCCCGCCCGACTGCTTGGCAAAGCCGTAGACCATGGACAGCCCGAGCCCGGTCCCCATCCCGATCGGCTTGGTGGTGTAGAAGGGATCGAAGGCGCGCGCGGCCACGTCGGAACTCATGCCCACGCCGGTGTCGCTCACGCTCAGCGACACGTATTGGCCCGGCGCCAGGTCGCGTCCGGCCGCCGTGCGCGCGTCGATCCACCGGTTGGCCGTCTCGATGGTCAGGCGCCCGCCTTCCGGCATGGCGTCGCGCGCGTTGATGCACAGGTTGAGCAGCGCGCTCTCCAGCTGGCTCGGGTCCGCGTGCACGTTCCACACGCCAACCGCGGAAACGACCTCCAGCGAGACCTGCGGCCCCATCGTGCGGCGAATCAGCTCCTCCATGTCGCCGACCAGGCGGTTGGGGTTGAGCGGCTTGGGCTCCAGCGTCTGGCGGCGCGAGAAGGCCAGCAGCCGGTGCGTGAGCGAGGAGGCCCGCTTGACGGCCCCCTGCGCCACGCCGACGTAGCGGTCCATCTCGGCGGCACGCCCCTCGAAGCCGCGCCGGCGCATCAGCTCCAGGCTGCCGGAGATGGCGGCCAGCAGGTTGTTGAAGTCGTGCGCCAGCCCGCCGGTCAGTTGGCCGACCGCCTCCAGCTTCTGGCTCTGGCGCAGTTGCTCGCGTGCCGATTCGAGTTCCGCGCTGCGCTCCTTCTGCTGCGTGATGTCGCGCGCCACCGTGTAGAACAAGCCGTTGTCGGGCACGGCGATCCAGGAGAGCCAGCGGTAGTCTCCATCGCGCGTGCGGCAGCGGTTCTCGAAGCCGCGCACGCGCCGGCCTTCGGACAGGCGCCGCATCTGCAGCTCCGTGGCGTCCACGTCCTCGGGGTGAACGAACTGGTGAAAGGGTGTGGTGCACAGCTCCTGGGGCGTCCAGCCCAGCACCGACTCCCAGGCCGGGTTGACGCTTTCGAAATGGCCCTTGGCGCTGGCCACGCCCAGCAGATCCTCGCTGAGCGCCCAGATGCGGTCGCGTTCGCGCGTGCGCTCTTCCACCTGGCGTGCCAGGGACTCGGCGAAGGCCTGCAGCTCGATCTGCGCCTCGCGCCGGGCGATCGCCGTGCGCACGCGCTCGCCGACCTCGCGCACGTAGGCCAGCTCGTCCTCCGACCAGGGGCGCAGCGAGCCGTGGTTGAGGTACAGCAGCGCCACCAGGCCCCGACGCTCGGTCAGGGGCATGTTCACGACGGCGCGCGCGCTGATGGCTTCCAGCGCCTGCGCGTTGGCGCGCGTGCGCGGGTCCTCGCGCGCGTCCGCGAAGGCAACGGTGACGCCGCGCCGCAGGTCTTCGATGTACGAGCCGTAGTCGCGGAAGTTGAGCTGCCCGGCCAGGCTGGCCACGCCGGGCGCGCACCAATCGCGCTCGATGGTGATGGTCTCGGCCACCTTGTTGACCAGGCCATAGCCGGCGCGGTCGACCTTCAGCAGCCGGCCCAGCATCTCGGACGCGACGTAGGCAATCTCGCTGGGATCGTCCAGGTCGCGGATGCGGTCGCCGAGTTCGATCAGCGCCAGCCGCCGCCGCTCCGCCTCGGCGAAGGCCTGGTTGGCGGCGCGCAGCTTGCGTTGGGCCGCATCCCGCGCGCGCCGGTCGGCGACCTCGGCCAGGGCGCGCTCGAGCACCACCGGCAAGCGGGCCAGCCGGCCCTTGCTGACATAGTCGGTGGCGCCGCGCTTGAGCAGCTCGACGGCGTTGTCCTCGCCGATCACGCCGGAAACGAAGATGAAGGGAGTCCCCGGCGCCAGGCGCCTGGCGACATCCAGCGCCTGGGCGCCCGAGAAGCCCGGCAGTTCGTAATCGGAGAGCACCAGTGACGGCGACTCCCGGGCCAGGGCGGCGACGAAATCGTCTTCCGTGTTGACGACGGTGGTCTGCGCATGCGGCTGCGCGAGCCGCACGGCTTCCACCAGCAACTCAGCGTCGAAGCGGGAGTCCTCCAGGATCAGGATCCGCAGGACCTGCGCCGATCCCGTGTCATCCTGCTCAGGAATCATGGCGCCTGGCTTTGAGCGAGCCGGGCGGCGGCTCGTTGAGGACCGCCCAGAACACGCCGAGGTCTGCGATCGCGGAGACGAACTGTTCGAATACCACCGGCTTCACCACGTAGGCGTTCACGCCCAGCTCGTAGCTCTTGACCACGTCGGACTCCTCCTGCGAGGAGGTCAGCATGACGACCGGGATGCTGCGCAGTGCCGGATCGGCGCGAACTTCTTTCAGCACCTCCAGTCCGGTGATCTTGGGCAGCTTCAGGTCCAGCAGGATGACGGCCGGGTTGCCAGTCCCCCTCTGCGCATGGTCGTTTTCGCGCCGCAGGTAGTCGAGCGCCTGCGCGCCATCGCGCAAGACCACGACGTCGTTGGCCAGCTGGCTGCGCTCCAGCGCGATCAGTGTCAGTTCCAGGTCTCGCTTGTCGTCCTCGACCAGCAGGATCGGCTTGAGCATTTCTTCATTCTCCGGATTCAGGGGGGACGACAGGCGCGGGTGGCAGCACGAAGCCGACGATGGCTCCTGAACCCGCCTCGCCGCGGGCCCAGACCTCGCCGCCGTGGCGCTCGACGATGCGCTTGACGTTGGCCAGGCCGATGCCGGTACCTTCGAACTCTTCGGCTGCATGAAGGCGCTGGAAAACACCGAAGAGCTTGTCGGCGTACTTCATCTGAAAGCCGACGCCGTTGTCCTCCACCTCCAGCCCCTCGCCTCCCGGCCTTCGCACGCCGCGCACGGTGATGCGGGCCGGATCGCGGCCCCGCGAATACTTGAGGGCGTTCGACAGCAGGTTGCGCACGGCCACCTGCAGCAGCAGCGCATCGGCATGCAGGACGGGCAGCGCGGGATCGATGTTCCATTCGATCCGGCGCTCGCGCTCGTTGCGCGACAGCTCGCGCACCAGGTCGGCGACCAGTAACGAGCTGTCCACCGCGCGCCGCTTGAGCGAGGCCCGGCCCATGCGCGAAAAGTCGAGCAGCGCATCGACCAATTGCCCGGCGAAAGCCGAGGCCTCCCGCACGTGCTCGAGATAGCGCAGCGAGCGCTCCGACAACTGCTTGCCCTCCTGGCTCACGACCAGGTCCACGTAGCCGGCGATGTGGCGCATGGGCGCGCGCAGGTCGTGCGAGACGGTGTAGGAAAAGGCCTCCAGCTCCTTGTTCACGCGGCCCAGTTCGGCGGCCACCGCCGCCAGTTCCTCGGCACGCCGAAGCACGATGCCGATCAACGCCTGCCGCAGCTCCCCGGCCGCGCCCAGCTCCGCATCGGACCACCGCGTCGAGCGGCCACGGATGTGCTCCACCCAGCTGTCGAAGCTGTGGCGCGGATGAATGCGCCCGTCTTCCGCGATGGCGGTCTTGCGCGGCTCGCCCGCCCAGGTGACGGTCTGCACGATTTCCGGCCGGAACCACAGTATCAGGTGCCGGTGCACCTGCGAGATCGAGATCGCCAGCACGCCCGCGGCCCGGGCCGGGTAGGCACGCGCGGGCGCGAAATGCGCGCCGAGGCAGTCGCTGTGATAGACCTCGGCCCCCATGCCGACGATCCACTCCGCCAGCGCGAGCACCTGCGCGTCGTCCGGCGTGTCGCCCACGCTCCAGACCTCGTCGTTCAGCACCACGGCCGCGCCGGCCGCTCGCGCCATGCGCAGCAGCGGCGAGGCCTCCGACACCAGCCGCTGCAGCGTCGCATCGCTGTCGGCGAGCTGGGCGACGATCTCCAGCGTGAGCTTGCGCAGCTCCAGGCGCTCGCCGACCAGGGTGTTGGACGCCTTCGACTGGATCTGAAGCGCCAGCAGTTCCCCGAGGTGCTCGCAGGCCCGGCGCGTCGGAATGCTCAGGTGCCGAGGCGCGTGGTCATGGCAGGAGATCAGGCCCCAGAGCCGCCCTTCGATCACGATCGACACCGAGGCCGAGGCGAGCGTGCCCATGTTGCGCATGTACTCGAGGTGGATCGGCGAGACGCTGCGCAGATGCGACTGCGACAGGTCGATGTCGCGTGCTCCGAGCGCCGGGTCGGTGGACTGCAGCGGCACGGGTTGGTAGTTCGCGTCCGCGATCAGGCGGAAGCGATTGAGCAGATACAGCTCGCGCGCCTGCTGCGGAATGTCGGAGGCCGGGAAATGATGCCCGGCGTAACTGTCGTAGCCCGGATCGAGGACCTGCGCCAACACCTCGCCATGCCCGGCCTCGTCGAAGCGGTACAGCAGGCAACGGCCGAAGCCGGTGAGGCGCTTCATCTCCGCCACGGCGAGTTCGGTCAGCGCCTCGACGGAGGCGGCCTGCTGCAGCTGCGGCAGGAACAGGCGCATCAGCGAGTAAATTGGCGCTTCGTCGCCGTCGGCAGGCCGCGCCGGTTCGTACTCGGCGATCAGGTGCTTCGCGGTGCGGTGGGCCGCAGCGTCGAACACGCGCTGGCCGATCCGGACGGCGCCGAGGGACTGGGCTGCCCCGCCCACCGGCAGCTCGCCGAGGTCGCGGGTGCGCATCGACGCTGCGGCCTCCTCCAACTCCGCCGGCGCCCAGTTCGAGCTGAAGGCGGCGACGCGCAGCGTGTCGGGATCGAGAACCAGCATGCGGCCATGCGGCTGGATGGCGCCCGGCACCCGGATCGGCTCGCGATCGCAGGCGGACAGGTCGGGTGACGCGGGCTCAGGGGCCCTGTGGCCCGGCAGGGGGCGGTTACTGGAAGTCGGGGTTCTCAAGATGGGCACCGATCTTGCCAGACCGCCGGGGGCCTTCGCGTGGGCCTTCTCCTACTTCGCTTGCCGGAAGTTGCCTCGCTCGTGTCGCTTCATCGGGGTTATTTGGCTCAGACTGCGATGTTTGCCTACGCAACGTCCGTGGGGCTCATCGATTTGACTCTGGACACATGCTGTTTCGCTGGCTTTTCCTCTGGGGAGGGGTGGGCCTTTGTTTTGGCCTTGCTGGTTGTGTGGCGCAGGAGCCGGGAATTCGCCCCGGCGGGCGAGTC